>CAZMWH010000001.1:0-53415 GCA_964570115.1 uncultured Candidatus Saccharibacteria bacterium
GCCCAACCCAATCCGACCGCCGCGAAACCGTCGACGTCGACGATACCGAAGAATGCGAAGATTTCTTTAACTGCCCAACCGGTGGCGGAGATGGTGGCGATACTGGTGGCACCGGTGGTAGTACAGGCGGTACAGGCAGCACCGGAGGAACCGGAGGTGGGACTGGAGGGACTGGAGGTACTGGCGGAACAGGTGGCACAGGAGGAACAAGCGGTACTGGTGACGAAACTATCAACGACTGGTTTAAAACCGTAAAAAACCGCGCTAAAAAGTTTTGGATGGGTCAATGTGGCGAATCATCCTTTAGTAATATCCAGTTTAGCTCCGGAACCATCTGTACTGACGGTTGTTCCGTTACTGCTTTCTCGATGGTCGCCTCAATCTACTACAACTCTAAAATCACTCCCGCTACAACCGTCAACTTAACCGGTAGCTATCGCTCCAACCCCAGTACTGACGCCGGCGTCATTTCCACCATGGCGAACAATGCCGCCAAAAAGGGCTACAACCTCAGAACCTCCGACATCTCCTATTCTAAAATGACCATAGAAAACGTCGATAAAGTTTTAAACCAAAAGAAAATGATAATTATTTCTTGCGAAGGTGGCGTTCCTTGCGCCCGAACCGGCAAAACTACCAAGGGTCACTTTATCGCCATCGTCGGTATCGACCCCTCAAACTCCAACAACTACATCATCGCTAATTCTCATGGTCAAAACCCCTTTAAAAGCAACCAATCTTTCTCAAAAAATTCCGTTCTTGAACTTATCAGAATCCATAAACGCAAGGGTAAAATAATCTGGAGAGAAAGTTAATGTCTAAACATAATAAACTAATTTTTCTAATCGTTTTTGCTGCGTTTCTAATCATCGCCGTTTCTCTAACCATCTCCGTCCTCACTCGACCGTCCTACGATCCCGACGAATTTAAAGATGGCGAACCTATAGACATCATCGAACCCGAAGAAGCGCCTTAAATATCCTCAACTCCATTCACGCTCGTAATAAAAACCTGATTTTTCTTAAAGTTTTTAACGAGGCTTTTCTGCCTCATCTCATCAAGTTCCGAAAACACATCGTCTAAAAGCACAATCGGCTCCTTCCCAAGCGTCTTCAAAATCATCTCCGCCTCAATAAACTTCAGCGCAATCACAATACTTCTAACCTCCCCTCGGCTCGCCGACCCGTCCGCCTCTGATTTATTAAACCAAAAACTATAATTATCTCTATGCACCCCAAACCCCGTATGTCCCAAAATCTTATCTCGCGCAAATTCCTTTTCTAACCTCGAAAGATATTCACTCTCTAAAAATCCTTCCGTATCCGCCTCATATTTTATAAAAACCTCGTCTTTGTTCTCCGCAATCCCTCGATAAACATCCGTTAATTTCTCATTAATCTCCTTAATCATTTTTTCTCGAAACTTCCGAATCTCAACCCCATATTTCGCAAGCAACAAGTTCCAAGAAAACGCCGTCTCCGCCGATAAAAACTCCGACTTTAATAGTTCGTTCCTCTGTTTAAGTGCCTTATTATATTTTAAAAGGGAATTATAATACCCCTCGTTTAGTTGTCCAAAGCTCCGATCAAAATACTCCCGCTTTTTTCCTGGACTCGTCGAAACCAGTCCTAAATCGTCCGGCAAAAACAAAACGACCGGATATTTATATTTTTTCGGCAACCTTAAAAACTTTTTATCCCCACACAAAAACGTTTTTCTTCCACCCCTCTTCGATCCGTCCGCCTGAAACACCACCACGACCTTCTCTCCGCTCGTATAGTCTAACTCAACTCGATAAAACTCCTCTCCTCGTTTTAAAATCTCTCGGTCAACCGCCCGAAAACTTTTCCCCTGCGTCGCCTCATAAATCGCCTCTAAAATCGAAGTTTTTCCTCCGCCATTCTCCCCCGTAATCATCGTCGTCATTTTCCAGCAAGAAAGCAAAAACGTCTCGTGGCTTCTAAAATTATTTAACTTGACCGACTTTATAATCATCTTAAACTTTTAATGGCATAATAATATGCGTATATTTTCCGCTTTTTTCGTTCCTAATCACAACTGGCGACAACTTTCCCGAAATCCCAAACTTCAATTTTTCTTCCTCTAACGCATTTATTGCGTCAATTAAGAACTTCGAGTTTAACGTAACCTTCGCGTCTTCTTTAACTTCCGTCTCAATCTCCGAGTCATTCTCCCCAAACTCATTCGCCACCGCCCTAACCGAGAACGTCCCCGCTTCTTTCTTCGTCTCACAAGCAATCGACCCCCCAACTTCTCGCGCAAACAACGCCGCCAGCTTCGTTACTCGAACCAACTCGCCCTTATCCAAAACAATATCCTGCTCCGTCTCCTTCGGAATTAACTGTCGATAATCCGGAAAACTCCCGTCGATTAGTTTCGACGTAATTTCTATCTCCCCAAGCCTAAACCGAACTTGCGTCTCATCAAACAAAATCTCAATTTCCTCAACATCGTCTGCAATCGACCTCAAAACCTCACCCAAACTTCCCGTCGGAACAATCGCCATCACTTCCGCCTCAACTTTATCAATAAACTTCCTCTCTGCTAGCCTATATCCGTCCGTTGCCGCAATATAAAGCGCCCCCTCAAACGTATTAAAATAAACTCCCGTTAGTGCCGGACGCGTCATATCATTTGAACTCGCCACCATCACCTGATTTATTCCAACTTTAAATTCATCTACCCCAATCTTAAACCTCGCCGCTTTCTCCTCGTCAATCCCCGGTAGCTCCGGAAAATCATCTGCTACTGTCCCGTTCATTACCGAAGAGTATTTTCCCGCTTTCGTTGTTACTTTTGTCCCCTCTGCCGTCAAGGAAATTTTCTCCCCCTTCGGCAAGTTCGCAATAAACTCCGCCAAAAGCTTTGCCGGAACCGTGATCACCCCGTCTTTCGCCTCTGCAACCGGTAAATAATCAACTACTGCCATATCTAAATTAGTGGTTGTAAGACTTACCCTCCCCGAATCAACCCTAATTAAAACGTTATTAAGCACCGGTAATGTTGTCCTGCTCCCCGCGGCAACTCGCGAGACCACATTTAAAGCCTTGCTTAATCTCGATTGTTCTACTTGAATCTCCATCTTCTTTTTCCTCCTTCTTTATAAAATATTTAATAATAGTAATAATAAGCTATGTGGAAATCGTGGAAATCCCCCCATTTTATCTTGAACTCCCGCGTGGAAAACTTCTCGTAAATCTTCCTAAAACTCTGCGCATTTCTCCAACTTTCCCCCACCATTCCTCCAAAATCTCCCTTCCTCTCCTCTTTTTCACAGCTTTTCCCACTCTCTTTCCACCACCACTCCACAACTTTTCCCACAGCTTTTTCCACAGTTTTGACAAAATTAAGCATAAATATTCTCCTTAATTTCCTCAACCTGCCCCCTTAACTCTTGGTCTTCAGATAAATCTCGGTCAATTTTTTTAATCCCGTGCATCACCGTCGTATGGTCTTTTACTCCAACTTCTAGTGCAATCTTTGGCGTCGACATCGCGAGCTCCTTCGACAAAAGATACATCGCGACCTGTCTCGCGTTTTTAATATTAGAAACCCGGCTTTTCCCACACATTTCCTTAACTGTCAGCTCGTAATACTTCGCCACTTTCTCAACCACCTGCTTCGCCGAAACCGTCTTTGTTCTTTTGATCGACGACCCCGAAACGAACCCGTCGTTAATCAACTCTAGTGGCGTCATTCCTCTCAGTTCAGAAATCGCCATAATCTTCTGGAACTCCCCCTCGAGGTCGCGAATGTTCGTCTTAATGTTTTCCGCAATAAACTCAATCGCTACATCCTCAATCTCAAACCCCAAAAACTCCGCCTTTGACTTCAAAATTGCGCATCTATCCTCAAAAGAAGGGAACTGCAAATCAAACTCTCCCCCCATCGACAACCGACTCGACAGTCTCACATCAAGCGTCTTAATCTCGCTTGGTAACCTATCGCTCGTAATAATAATCTGTTTGTTCGCCTGGTGTAGGTCATTAAAGATATTAAAAAACTCAACTTGGCTCTTTTCCTTCCCGACCATAAACTGAAAATCATCCACAATCAAAACATCAACCTTACGATATTTATCCGCAAACGAATCCGCCTTCCCCGATTTAATCGAAGAAATAAAATCCGAATAAAAATGATTAATCGGGATATAAAGCACTTTCGCCTTCGGGTTGTTCGCTAAAATCGCGTTCCCAATCGCCTGAACGAGATGCGTCTTTCCGAGCCCCGGCCCCCCATAAAGAAAGAACGGGTTATATTTTTCCCCCGGATTTTGCACAATGTTCTTAGCAACCCCAACCGCCAAATCGTTATTGCTCCCCACTACGAAATTATCTAAAGTATATTTCGGATTTAACCCGGTCTTAAATTGCGTAATCGGGTTTTTCGGGATATGGATATGTGCTAAATCCCCCGCCTTCTCGACCTCTTTCGGCTCCTCTCGTTTAGAGACCTCCCGCCCTCCGGTCTTTCTCCGCTTAATCGAAGTCTTAACAATATAATCTATTCTTTCCGCCTTAATATTATTATGTAAAAACGCCTCCCCAATAATATTGTCATACCTCGCCTTGAGTTGATTCGTAACGAAAACGTTCGGCGCCCCAATCGTAATTACCTCTCCTTCAATTGCAATCAGCTCCACATCTTTAAACCAAGTCTTAAATTGAGGCCCAGAAATCTTCTGCTCTAATTCTGCTAAAACGTTTTTCCAAACGTTAAACACTTCTCTTTGACCTCCTTTCCTAACACCCCTAATTATACAAAACTCCTCAAAACTTTTCCACAGGTTTCTTCCTGATTTTTCATTTTATATTATAAAACCCCGCTAATAGGGGAAGACTTTTCCACAGAAACTTCCTAAATCTGTACCCAATGTGGAAAACTCCTTGTCGAAAGCGAAAAACTGATGTATAATATACTAAATATTTGACAATAACTAAAACTATATAGGATAACTTAAAATGCCGAAACGAACTTATCAGCCCCACAAGCGCCAACGCAAAGTTGAGCACGGTTTTATGAAGAGAAACTCTTCTCATTCCGGCCGCCTCGTTCTTAAGCGCCGCCGCCTAAAAGGTCGCGCTCGCCTAACCGCCTAACTGTTAAAAATCCAAAATCTCCCTTTAGGGAGATTTTATTATATAATATATATAATATGTTAAACAAAAAATACCGTTTCCATTCTCGCGGTGGCGTTAAATATACTTACAAACACGGCAAAACCGTCCGTTCTCAAAAGCTCGCCCTAGTTTTTAACGAAAACCCGCGCCATTTCACCCGTGTCGCTGTTGTTGTCTCGAAAAAGGTTAACAAAACCGCCGTCGGTCGCAACCGTATCCGCCGTCGGATTTACGAAGCTGTCCGCCTAAACTTCAACTCTCTTCCAAAAAACCGCGACTATATTTTTATCGTTTATGACCCCTCGCTAAAATCCCTCCCTTTCTCCGACCTCTCGAAACTTGTCTGTTCTCTAGTCAAGGAAAGTGTGATAGAATAAAACTATGTTTGATTTTATCGATATGATTGTTGTTCGCCCAATCGCGAACATTCTCTTCTTTATCTATAACTACGTCGGCGATTTTGGTCTCGCAATTATCCTCTTTGTTCTTCTCGTTAAGATGTTGATGTGGCCGCTCGTTAAGCGCCAGCTTTACCAGGTCAAGTTAATGCGTAAACTCCAGCCCGAGCTTGCCGAAATCAAAAAGAACTGCAACGGCAATCGCCAACTCGAGTCTCTCCAGACGATGGATCTCTACAAACGTTATAACGTAAAACCCTTCCGCTCTGTTCTCTCGATTTTAATTCAACTCCCCATCTTTATCGCCCTCTATACCGCAATCCGCGTTATGGCGGTTCCGAACTTAAGTGATAATCTCGAAAAGCGCGCTTATAGTTTCATCAACTACGACGGCTCCCGCGTTGCCGAAGTAATCTCCCTCCAAAAACCCTATCTCGAAGCCTTCGAAGAATATAATCTAAAGCTAAAAGACGAATTCCTCTCCGAAGACGAGAAAAAAGCGCTCTCTGCCCCGACTTACGATTTTGAGCCAAAGCTCTTTAATCTTGTTGATCTCGGCGCAAAAGCCGGCTTCTCTAACGCCAGCTCTATCGCTGTTCTTTTCTTCGCTGTCCTCGCCGCTTTTTCTCAATATTTCACCACAAAACAACAACACTCTTCCGGCAAATCCAAGTCCAAAGGTTTCCGCGCCCTAATGAAAGAAGCTGCCTCTGGCAAAGAACCGTCCCAGGCCGAAATCAACGATATGACAACTGCCCAAATGGGGAAGATGATGCCGATTATGCTTTTCTTAATTATGATTAACCTCCCCGGCGCCCTCGTCCTTTATTATCTTCTCTCGAATATGATAACTTTCGCCCAACAGCGCTTCGTCTTAAAGAAAGCCGAAGAAGAGATGGAAATCTCCGCTGACCGTCGAGTAATTAAAGAACTAAAGAAAATTAAAGAAGCTGAAATAATCGAAAATAAAAAATCAGGAACAAAAATAACTCGAATCTCCGCGAAAGATATTAAAAAGAAAAGGAGATAACAATGAATAAAGATGAATCTATCCGCTTCGCGACAAAATACCTAGAAGATTTACTAAGTTTCTTCGGCATCAACGTCGCTGTCTGGAGTACCGTTGACGACGAAGTCATCCAACTTTCCGTCCCCTCGACTTCGATGAATAGCCTCCTGATAGGGAAGAACGCCGATAATCTTCGCTCGCTCCAATACATCGTTTCTCAAGCTCTCATTTCTCGCGATGCCGAAATTACTCGCGTTAATGTCGACATTGCCGACTATAAACGCCAGCGCGCCGAGCGCATCGAAGAAAAAGCCGAAGGTTGGATTAAGCGCGTCCGCCAAACCGGCGAACCTCTAACTCTCGATCTTAACGCCGCCGACCGCCGCGTCGTCCATAAATTCGCCGAAGATTATTCTGACATCGAAACCCATTCCGAAGGCGAAGGTCGCGAACGAAAGCTCATCATCTCAAAAAAGCCCGAATAATAATTTTTTATTCCGTTTCTTCTGTTCCGACAATCACAATAAAGTCCCACCCATATCCGGAAACGCCTTCCGGGAGGTCTTCCTCTTCGGTCGCTTCTTGTTCATAAAACTTCTCTAAGAGTTTCTTTGTCTCCGGTTTCTTCCCCTCATCCGTCGCGTAGAGCGTATATTTCCCGCTATATTCTCCCTCCGGCGCATCGTCCGTCTTCGCCGACTTAATCTTGAGCTCCTCTTTAAGTCTCTCGGCTTCCGCCCCCGCCGCTCCGGTCTCTCCGGTTCCGTTCAAGACCAAGATTTTCGCCCCCTCCCTTTCCGCCGGATCGCTACTAATTTGTTGCTGGACATATTGTTTAATCGCCAAATAATTCCCAACCCCCGCGCTCGGAATGACATAAGAAATCCCGCCAATCTCCGTCGTCGTCATCAAACTAATTCCATTCTCATAATCTATCATCGGCAGTTGTCTTAAACTGTCAAAATCCAGCTCCTGTAATAAATGCGCCCCAGTTTTAATATCCTCAATCGAAAAGTTCGTCCTTAAATTATCCCCGAGCGCACTAATTAGTCCGGTCATTTCCCCGAAACTAACCCCGTCCTCTAAAAGTTTATCCTTAATCGCAATCAAGATTTTTTGTTGCGAATTTCCCCTCGTAAAGTCGCCCATCTCCGTCCCGTGTCTCGCCCGCGCCAGTCCCAGAGCTTCCTCTCCGTCCAGTTCATATTCAACCCCCGCTTTATAAACCGCCCCCGTCCAATAATAATCGTTAATATCCTCGTCTAAAACGACCTTAACTCCGCCAATCGAATCAACAATATCAACTAGCGCTCCCCAGTTTAAATGAACTCGGTATTGAAAATCAACTCCTAAAATTGTCGAAACTGCCGTCTCTAGTGCCTCCGCCGCCTTTTCTTCATTCTCTCCAGTCGTATCCGCGCACCAATAGACCTCGTTAATTTTCCCGGTCGCCGTACATGTCGCCGGGCCTTTTAAATCGCGCGGCAAACTAACCATCGCCACATCTCCCGTCTCCTGGTCAAGCGAAACCATCATAATTGAATCAGTCAGTTGCGCTCCGTCGTGCGTCCCCCCGCCATAGCTTTCCCCCTCCATACTATATCCGCTCGTCCCGAAGATTAAAATATTCGTTCGCCCATTCTCATCCGTCTTCAGCGGCTCGTATTTTTCCGTTACGACTGTCGAAATTGCACTCCAAATATCCGAGTTCCCGCCTGTTAGCTTTGCAATTAAATCATTCCCCCAAAACAAAATATAAACTACTCCCCCAATTAAAAGTAGCACAATCACGAGCAAAATCGAAGTGATAACCTTCCTCTTCTTCGAGACTTTTTTCTTCTCCTTTTTTTGCTCTGCTTTCGCGTTTTTCTCCGCCGCCTTAAGTTCGCGTCGCTTTTCTTTTTCGAGCTTTTTACTTTCTTTCTTACTCATTTTCTCAACATCAAACGCCTCGACTGGCTTCAAAAAATCTTCTCGCGCCTCTTCGGCTGACTTTTTTTCAATTTCTTCTTCCTCAATTTTAATCTCGTCCGCAACCACTAGTTCTTCTGGCGCTGTTCTCCTTTTCGTAACTTTAACGTCAAAACTAGAAACCGCTGGCTTCTTCTTTGTTGTTTTTTTTACAACAGAACTCCCGGCAGTCTTTGCCTTTCTTGTCTTTAATCCATCTATACTTGTCTGTTTTTTCTTGACCATTCGTTATATAATTGTATCATAATATGACGAAAAAACTAACAAAAAAGCAAACGCTTATTCTCGACTTTATTTCCGAGTTCACAAAATCAAACGATTTTTCTCCGTCCTACCGCGAAATTATGCGCGGCGTCGGACTTTCTTCCGTTTCCGCCGTCGCGGAACATATCGACAACCTCGTCGAAAAAGGCGCTCTGAAAAAAACTCCCGGCGCCGCCCGCTCCCTCGAAGTAATCGACCTCTCTTTCCCCGAAACCGTAAAACTCTTTAACGCCAAAATCGCTACCTCCGACTCCGAAGAAGAAATCGAGCTCCTCCTAAAAGCCGCAAAGCTCCTCGACCTAAATCTCGACCCAGAAAACTAACCTTTTTATTTCTCTTATGTTATAATATAAACAGGAGAGTCATCTATGTCTAAAACTAAAAAGAAAAAATCAAATAAACCCCTCGCTAAAAATCCGCGTTATCTTCGCCGTCGCCGAATTAGCCCGCTAAAACTTGCGTTCTGGCTAATCCTCGCCCTTCTTGCCGGCTTTGTCGCCTATAATATGTACCGCTTTTTCTTCGATAAGTCTTATGATCTCCCCGCTTCGGGGATTTCCGACATAAAGCCCATCGAAGTCTCTCCCGAAAAGTCCTCCGAAGAAAAGCCGAAAGAAGCCGAAAAAGAAGACAGCGACGACGGAAAAAGTATCAAACAAAACGAAGGTTCCGACCCAAACGCCTCGCCTTCTTTAACCGGCTCCCTAACTTCCGCCAATAAATCCGGCGACAACTTAGTCATCCGCGTTAATATCGACCAATACCTCTCCTCCGGAACCTGCTCCCTAAAGTTAGAAAATAACGGAACTCTCATAGAAAAATCCGCGAACATCTTCCCGACCGCCTCAACTTCTTCCTGCGAAGGGTTCGACGTCCCGCTCTCCGAACTCTCCTCCGGAACTTGGAACATAATAATAAATCTCGCTTCCGGCGAAAAAACCGGCGAGATAAAAGGAGAAGTGAACTTATGAGTCTAAAGAAAATCCTCCGTAGTTCGTTCCCGTTTTTAATTTTCATTTTTGTTTTCTTCGGCGTCTTCGCTTTTCTAAACCTCCGCGATATGAGCCTCGGCTCCGCCGTCTCTCTCGATAATTTTAATCCTGGGAATATTATCACTGACTATGTAATGTCAAAATACGATTCAATGACCGAAAAAGAAATCCAAGCCTTCCTTGACGAAAAAGGGAATTGTAACGATACCCGAACTTACCTCGCCGATTATTATACAAAGGTTTCTTACCATATCGAGAATGGTCATTTTGTCTGCCTCGCCGATGAAACCTTCGGCGACGGAACTGATTATGGCGAAGATGCCGAAGATGGCGACTCCGCTGCCCATATCATCTACGAAGCCGCCCACGATTATAAAATCAACCCCCAGGTTCTCATTGTCCTACTCCAAAAGGAACAAGGTTTAATTACCGACTCTTGGCCTAATTCCGTTCAATACCGCTCCGCGACCGGCTATGGCTGCCCCGATACCGCCGCCTGTAGCACGAAATATTATGGTTTTAAAAACCAAGTCCGAAACGCCGCGAAACTTTTCCGAACTGTTCTCGACGGTGGCTGGACAAACTATCCTCTAGGCAATAATTATATCCAATACAACCCCGATTCTTCCTGTGGCGGTTCCACCGTCTATATCGAAAACCTCGCGACCTCCTCGCTCTATCGCTATACCCCTTACCAGCCCAACGCCTCCTCTCTCGCCGCCGGCTACGGAACCGGAAACTCCTGTAGCGCCTACGGCAACCGCAACTTCTATCTCTACTTTAACGATTGGTTCGGTAGTTCAACCGAATTTGTTGAACTTCCCGTTGAAGCCGAGACGAATTTCGAGCAGCCTATTCTTGACGGCGAATACCAAATCGTTTCCAAAGCCTACCCAGATAAAGCTATCGACATTCGTGGCGGTATCAAAGACGGTATGACAAGCGCCGAAACAATTATCTTTTCAAAAAAGACCGACTATTCTAACGCCAAAAATCAGATTTTCAATTTTTCCTACGATTCTAAAACTGGCTACTATAATATAGATAATATCTATTCCGACCTCTCTTTTGACGTTAAAGGTAATAGCATTAAAAACTCCACCCCAATAATCATGTGGCGTCATAATTCCGGCTGTAACCAGCAATGGCTACTAGAAAGAGATAACGACGGTTATTATTCGATCATTTCCCGATGCTCAAGTAAAGTTCTCGATGCAACGTCAAATAATGCCCTTATTATCTTCGCTCGTCACGACGGCAACAATCAAAAATGGCAATTAGTCCCGGTTCAATCCTCGGATGATAAAATCGAAAACGGCGTTTACCAGATTACCTCCGACGATAAAGCCCTCGATATTTCCGGTGGGGTAACTGCCGAAACGACTTCCGGAGATGTTGTCCTCTTCTCGAAAAAACCTGAAGATTCCGCTTCGATCGCTAACCAACTTTTCGAAATAACCTATAATTCAAAAGAAGCTTCTTACGAAATCAAAAATCCAACCCCTAACCTCCTTCTTAAAGAAAAACGTAACGTCGTCGTCTCGAAATCTACTAATTCTTGCGACGAACAGTGGATTATCAAGAAAAGGGAAGACTCCGGCTATAATATTATCTCCCGCTGTTCCGGAAAAGGTCTAACCGTCTCCAGTGATATTATCGGCTCCTCAAAAGCAATTACGACTTCGTACACTCCGGAAGAAAGCTGGAAATTTACTAAACATACGATTGCGCCCGCCGAAGAAGAACCTCAGATCGAACCCGAAGAAGAATCTTCCGAAATAGATTTAGATGTAGATTATCAGCTAATCTCCTCGTCTGGCGATAAAGCCCTCGATATTTCCGGTGGGGTAACTGCCGAAACTAAACGGGGTAATGTTGTCGCCTTTAGAAAAAAAGAAACCGGCCTCGAAAATCAAACTATTCGTTTCGAATATGACGCCGAAAAAGACGAATATCTAATCTATAATCCAACTTCTAATCTCTATCTAGACGTTGCTGGAGCCAGTAAAGAAGAAGACGCTTCCGTCATTTTCTTCCCGAAAAACGGAAACTGCAACCAACGTTGGAAAATAAAAAAATCTGGCGATGCCTATAAAATCAGTTCCGTCTGTTCCAATAAAAACCTCGCTATTTCCGAAACCACTAAAATCGGCTCCGCCTATAGTTTAGCAATCTTCAGCGACGGTTCTAGCTCAAGCGAACTCTGGTCTTTGAAAGAACTCTAAAATCTAACGCCGTCTTAGTTTATTGGCTAATAAAGAGACTTTTCTAGCGATCTTATAAGCTCGCGAATTAGTAATCTCTCGATATTGCTCTCTTAGCGTTCCGAGCTCTTGCCCTTGCTCGTTAATGATTTTTTCCTTATTTTTCAGTTCTTTTTCTAAAATAGAATTTCGCGTTGCCTCGTATGATGCTCCGTCGGAATAAACGCCCTCTAAATAATGTTTTTGTTCCAATAGTTTTAATAGTCGCCCATCTATATTCTGATATAATTCCTTGAACAGTTCTCGATACGGCGTTTTAAAATCAACAATCGCAAAATCATTATGCGGGATTCTCTGATTTTTTGGCGGCAACTTCATATAGTCCCCATATTGCGCAGTCAAATCTTCTTCGATTTTAGAAGACAAGGGGATCGTTGTGTCTTCAAACTTAACAATTCGGGGAGTTTCTAGCCCTCTCCTGTCTCTCGTAAAATCATACCCAAAAGAAAATTCAACAATCCTCTCCGCTTCACTAAGACTATTTTGTGATAAAATTTCCTGCTTTTCTTTCCTTAATTCTTTTAAAGAATGTTTCGATGCTTTTCTATATCTATCGAACGTCAGGGAATTATTCTTAAAAAATCTCATTCTCTCGATAAATTTTTCTCGCTCTGCTGGTTCATTCGGCGTTCCGATAATAGGAAAAACGTCTAAAAATATTCCATAACAATTCTCAACATCCATTAAACAAGTCGTCTCGATAAACGCTGTATTCTTATTATGAACTTTTCCGCCCATCCATAATAAATCCTTATACTCATAAGGCTCATTTAAATCTTTTTTTAACGCCTTAACGAATTTCTCATATTGGTCAACCGGAACCCCTAAATCTATATCATCATCCCACGGAATAAACCCTTCGTGCCTAACCGCCCCCAACGCCGTTCCGCCTAGCGCAAAATAACTAATTTTGTTTTTCTCGCAAACTCTCTTTACTTCCTTATAAATCTTTAACAATTCTTCCTGCAAACGAGTTCTCATCCCTGATGTTTTAACTCCTGTTTTATTTTTGTTGTCGATATTCCTGCCGTTCTTTCCAAAATAACAACTTCGCAAAACTCGTCAATCCCCTTTAACTTATCGCTTCCTCGGTAATCACTACCGAGAACAAAAACATCCGGCTTATATTTCTTAAAATCTTCAAATTTCTGATCAAAACTTTCTTCAGGAAAAACTTTATCGACGCATCTTAACGCCTCTAACATTTCTTTTCGCTGCTCATAAGAATAATAAGGATGTTTATTTTTATCTCGTTTACAAAACTCATCTGTCGACACACCAACAAACAACTTATCTCCTAGCTTTCTAGCTCGTTCCAATAGTCTAATGTGTCCGTAATGCAAAATGTCGAACGTCCCATAGGTAATAACGAGTTTTCCCATATATAATATATATCACATTTTTCGTGTCTATGTAAATATGATATAATAGCGTAAATGGAAAAGCCTAATCTCTCGATTATTCTTACTGCCCATTCCGAAGGTCTTCTCGCCCATAAAACCCTTCGCAATATTTTTTCTGCCGTAAAACTTTTAGAAGAAAAAAATGTCTCCTATGAAATCATTGTCCATATCGACAACGGAACCGAAGAAACGCTTAATTATTTTTCCCGCTACGAAAAAGACCCTCGCTTTAAGATTTTTAAAAACAATTTTAAAGACCCTGGGCTTTCCCGAAACTTCGCAGTTAAAAACTCTAGCGGCGAGGTCATTAGCCTCATCGACGCCGACGATTTATTTTCCGATAACTGGCTGCTTCTGTCTTATGAGTTTATTAAATCCGGAACCGAACCAGTCATAGTCCACCCCGAAGCAAGCCTAACTTTCGGCAACTCTACTCCCCACGTTCTCTGGCTCCAACATAATTCCGAAAACTCTCCCGAAGACTTACTAATCGCTTGTGGTGCTAACCGCTGGATTTCAATGTGCTCCGCCCCGCGCGAAGTTTTTCTCGAAACTCCTTACCCGAAAACCCGAAACGGCTACGGAAATGAAGATTGGTGGTTTAATACCGAAACCGAAGCGAAGGGAATTGCTCATAAAATCCTCCCCTCGACAATCCAATTCTACCGCCAAAAACCCGTCTCCGTCCTCTCTAAAAACAACAACGAAAAATCTGTCCAAGAATACACCTCTCTCTTCTCGCTCGAAAATTGTCAAAAACTTTTTAAAGATTCCTCCGCCGAAAAAGAAGCCTTAAAGCCTTCCTTAAAAACCCGTCTCTATAAGTCCTATAAAAAAATCCGCAACTCTCGCCTTAACGTTTTTATTACCCCCGTCGCCCGCCCAGTTCGTATTGCTGTCGATAAAATCGAAAACCTCTCCCGCCCCCGCGTCGAGAAAAAGGCGTATATCCCAGATTTTGTCCTCTTAGAATGGCGAAAAATTACTAAAATCGAGCCCCAGCTCTACCCAACTAAATCCGCGCTCGAAAACGTCGTCCGTTATTATTCCGACTCAGAAAACGTCGTTGGCGTCGCATTCATTAAATCTCTAAAAAACGTTCCTGCCCTTCCGGATTATGTTTTTATTGTCCCGTGGCTCGTTGCTGGTGGCGCCGATAAAGTTGTTTTAAATTATATCAAAGCCTTTCTCGAGCTAAACCCCTCTCTAAAGATCGCCGTTTTAACGACTCTCCCCGCAAAAAATACCTGGGAAAAAGAACTCCCAGAAAACGCCTTCCTTATAGATTTCGGAAACAACTCTATCGCCCTCAACGAAGACCAAAAATCTATTCTCTTCGCTCGCCTTCTCGCCCAGTTAAAAACCAAAAATCTTCATCTCATTAACAGCGAATATGGCTATCAGTGGATTGCCGCCCATAAAACTCTTATTAAAAACGAGTTTAACTTAAACGTTTCTGTCTTTTGTTATGATTTTATCCCCGAAACGAATAACGAAGCCGTCTTCGATTATCTCGACCCCTATCTCCTCTCGATTCACGACGTCATCAAAAATATCTTTACCGATAATAAAGCCGTAATCTCTCGCGCCGTCGAAACCTGCGGACTTTCTAAAGAAAAGTTTAAAGTCCATTACCAGCCAATTCTCGACGACCTCTATCCTCCGAAAGATGAAGTCCATCGCCCTCTAAAAATCCTTTGGGCAAGCCGCATCGCTTACCAAAAATGTCCCGAAACTCTCGTCGAAATTGCAAAGCGTCTTAACCCCGACGATTACCGTATCGAAGTCTTCGGACGTCTCGATAACGGCTATAATAAATCAATCTTCGACAACATCCCGAGCCTCGTCTATCGCGGCAGTTATAACGGCTTCTCCTCTCTCGAAACTAGTGACTACGACGTCTATCTTTATACCTCAAATATCGACGGCGTTCCGAACTGCCTCCTCGAAGCAACCGCCGCCGGACTTCCACTCATCGCTCCAAACGTCGGCGGTATCAGCGAGCTCGTTAAAGATAAAAAAACCGGGCTTCTAATCGACGATTTTTCCGACGTCGATGCTTATGTTTCCGCGCTTAAGTTCATCAAGAAAAACCCCCGCGTTCTCCCCGAGCTCGTCTTAAACGCCCAATCCCTCCTCAAGTCTCAACATTCTTGGCAAAAATTCGTCAAAATCGTCAAATCCGACCTAAATCTCGACTAAATCTTTCCCGTCTCGAAATTCTTTCATTACTTCCGAAATCTTTAAGCTAACTTTCCTCTCAATTCTCGGAACGTCCTTTTGGTCTTTTGTCGCCTGCAAAAACTCAACTAGCTCATAGCGAATTCCTTCGCCGTCAAGTTGATAAAAATATCGTCGATTTTTCGTCGTGTCCTCGTAGCGAACCTCAAAATACTCCGTCTTCCACCACGGCGCCGGAACATAAATATACCCCTCTGTCCCAGAAATAACGAGTTCGCCTTCTGCCTTCGCCCCCTCCGCAACATAAATCGACGCCGTCGCCGATTTATAAATAAAGTTAATTTTTGTAATTTCGTCCCCGCCTGTCTTCTTGTCGATGCGACTAATAATCGTCTTCTTTTTATAGTCAGTCCCTAAAACTTGGAAAACCGGCAACATCGCGTTCGGACCCCACTCATATAGGCTCGCGCACTTCTCCGGATTGTTTCGCTTCTGGCTCGTACAGGTCGCCTCGACTGAAACAACTTCTCCAATTTTTCCAATCTCCGCCAGCAAGGCTAACCTCTGATATGCCGTCGAATATGCCGTCCTAATCGCTTCCATCAACACCAACTTCTTCTTTCTAGCAAGCGTAAATAATTCTTCAGTCTGTTTCGGGTCTAACGTAATCGGCGACTCAACTAAAACGTTTCTCCCCGCCTCTAGCGAACGTTTAATTACCTCATATCTTTTTTCATAATCCGTCTTAATATAAACCGCATCCGAATTTTCCAGCGCTTCGTCCAGGGAATTAAACTTATTAACTCCGAGTTTCTGGATTTCTTCTCCCTCTCCTCGTTCCGAAAAAATCCCAGAAATAGAAAGTCCGTTAACAAACTTGCTTTCCGTAATGATTTTCGAAAAATATCCAAGCGAATCCCCAACCAACCCGAGTTTTAGCGCTCGCTTCTCTGCTCGAATTTCCGACGACGAAATCCCTTTCGTCCTTTCCAGATATATAACTTCGCAGTAATTCCTTAGATAATCGAATTTTCCTTCCCAGTCTGACCCAATCGCAAACGTATCGACATTATACTTTTTAATATCGTCAATTTTCTGCCCGTCATATTCCTCGACAATCACCAAATCCGCCAATCCCGTCGCTTTGACCGCCGCAATTCTTTCCGCTAAACTTTGCTCAGCGTTAATCTTTCCGCGCGTCCGGTCATAGTCGTCGCTCGTTACCCCAACGATTAAATAATCTCCGAGTTTTTTCGCTCGCTCTAAAAGTCTTCGGTGCCCGAAATGGAATAAATCGAAAGACCCATAGGTAATTACTTTTTTCATTTTAAATCTTTCCGCCCGCCCTTAATTCATTAAACGCGTCTATTAACTTATCATAATCTTCAGTCGTCAAATTTCCAATATGTCCAACCCGAAAGACTCTCTCCTTCATCTCTCCTCCGTTCGGACAAATCCAAATCCCATAATTATCTTTTAGCTCTAAAAAGATTTCATAAGCGTTCGCCTTCAGTGGTCGAAGCGAAGTAACAGCATTCGACGGCGCTTCGGAAACGAACTCAAAAGGGAATTGCTTAATTTTTTCTCTAAAATATTCCGCGAGCTTTTTAACTTTCTTGATTTCGACTTCCGCCCCGCCCTCTTCTTTGATCGCCTTCAACCTCGCGTTAATCTGCCTTAGTGTTCCGACTGCCGGCGTAAACGGCGTCTGTCCTCGTTCCTGATTTTCTAGTGCTAGCTTAAGATTAAGATACATAATCTTCGGGTCAATTTCAGAAATTCTTTTTTGCGCCCGTTCGGATAAAACCAACAAAGAAACTCCCGGCGGGCAAGCCAACGCCTTTTGCGAACCAGTAATTAAAATATCAATTTTCTTTTCTTTAAAATCTATCTCGTCCGCCAAAAACGCGCTAATCGCGTCAACAATTAAGAATAAATTATTTTTCTGACAGAACTCACTAATCAAATCCAAATCATACAAAACTCCAGTCGAAGTTTCGTGCAGGTTGACGACAAAAGCCGTATAATCTTCCGGCTTATATTTTTCCAAAATCTCTTTTGTTAAGGCTTTTCCGGCTTCCAGTTTTATTTCCGTAAACGGAATTTCGTGAATTTTCAGTAGTTCAACAAACCTCGCACCAAAACTCCCGCCGTTAACGACCAAAGCCTTATCGTTCTTGGTTAGCGTATTCATCACCGCTGCTTCCATCGAAGCCGTCCCCGAACCAGTAATAAAAACCGCTTTCGCGTTTTCTGGCGCTTTTGCAAATTCCTTAACTAGCCTTTCGTTTTCAAGCATCAACTGAGAAAACTCTTCTGTTCTAAAATATGGAACTTGCTCTGCGCCGATTTTTAAAACTTCGTCGCTCGACTGAACCGGACCTACAGTAAAGTTAATCATTTTTCTTTTCTTTCTTTTCGCTTTTCTTTTTAACTTCAATTTCGTCCGACTCGACTTCTTTCTTCCTATTTTCGTCGAGATTTAATTTTTTCGAAACTTTTTTCTTCGCCTTCCTAAAATATAGCCCTAAAAACGCCCCGACCGCAATTACAATCCCCGCCCCCGCCTGAATTGCATAGGTCATCACCGACGGGTCAATATATCCGAATAAACTTAAACTGTTCATTTTAAACTTTTCCTTTCTTTAATTTTTTCTTGAACTAATTTAATAATTTCCTCCGCGCCAACTTCCGCCGCTTTCCCCGGATTATAAACCGTTTTCTCTCGAAGTTCAACAATCGACTTTCGATATTTTTCCGGATTTTTTAGAACCCTAGAAACAACCTTATCAATTTCCTTAACGTCCTTCAATTTAACGACTTCCCCAATTTTCTCCCGCCCCCAAATATTTATTGGCTCAACGTTAATTTTTTCATATTCCGGATTCATGATCTTCGGCGGTGTGTCGATAGAAATTACCGGCTTCTCCGTCGTAAACGCATACTCAAACCCAATACTCGACCAGTCGCCAATTAAAACATCAGCCTCAAACACCGAACTCGTCTTCGAGAAGTCCGTCTGGATTTCTATGTTCGTCCCCTCATATTTTTCCTTCATTTTCTCGAACATATCTTTCTGATGTCGAACCTGTTGCGGGTGCGGACGAACAATCACGTTATAATTTTTACCTTCCAGCGCTTTTAAGACCTTGTCTAAACATAAATCAATAATATTATCTTTCTGCCAGCTCGGCGCGATCATAATCGTCTTTGTCTTGCCTGATTTCTTCTTTAGTTTCTTATAATCAGAAATCATATCGTCGAGCAGGGCATACCCCCATTTAACGACTTTTTTAATCTTTGTCCGATAAACCGCTCTCGTCTCTTCAACTTCCTCGAACTGATGCTCGCCCGTCGTAAACACAACGTCAAAATTATCCATCGACCCCCGCCTCATCGTCATATTCGAACTATCTATTCCGTGCGGAATAAACACATACGCCGTATGCTTGTCGATATAACTGCGCTTAATATGATAATTGTCAATATCCGGCATCGTCATCACCACAACGTCCGCCTCCATCTTCATCATCAGCGTAATTAACTTTTTCTCCTCAATATAATACGCTTTAATGTGGCTGTTTTCTTTCGCCCGCTGAAAAATCTCGTCGTTAAAATCGCTCGTAATATAATGAATTGTCAGGTTCGTGTTCTCTAAAATATATTCAATCATTCCCTTATAATATTTATAGAACCCGTTGCTCTCCGAATAAAATACCAGTTTCTTGTTTGCGACCGAGAAAAACCTTTTATAATCCGCTTTCTCCTTCCTAATCATTTCCGGCGTTCGTTTATGCGACTTCGATAAATCTTCGAGTTCCTTTAGTTCTTTCCTCGACTCTTCGAGTTCTTTATAATTAACGTGTTTCTTTGGGTTAATCGCCTTGTTTAATAAATATTGTTGTAAAATCGCGAACAAATTACTCGCCGTCCAATACAGCGCCACTCCCGCCGTCACGAACGTCCCAAGATAGACCGAAAGCCCAACCGAAAAAATCAGCATCCCCCACTTGTTTGCCCTCGACTGCTCCGCCTGTAAAACGTTCATAATATTCTGCCCAATACACAGCGCCAGCGCCCCCAGCCCCGCGATCACCGGAATTAGCCAAGCTACTCCGCCGTTTTCTACTGCAACCCATCTCAAATCAAACCCTAAAAATCCAAAGTTAATTTCGCTTACCCCTAGATAAAGTTCTGGATTTTTAACAATCTCGACTACTCCAAGTAGCAGCACAATTTGCGCGACTAAAGGAACTAAACTCGCCAGCGGATTATATTTATATTTCTTATAAATCTTCGTCTCTTCTTCCGCAATTGTATCCTTGTCTCCAAAATACTTCGTCTTCAGCCGGTTTATCTCCGGTTGCATTTTTACCATCTTAATCGAGTTCTTCTGCACCCAAATCGAAATCGGCAACAGTATCAACTTGCTAACTAACGTAAACAAAATAATCGAAACTCCATAGTTCGGAATAATTCCGTAACAGAATTTCATAATTACCCCTAGAAACTTCGCAAAGATTTCCATTATAAATTAAACTCCCTTCCGGTTTCAACGAGCGCCGTAGCGTCCCACGCCTTCCCCTTTAATTCATATTCTACCATATGTTCCTCATGGTTAAAACCATTATAAATATATCGCCTCACCCGTCCGTCCTCTGGGACTTCCTTAAAAATCTCTTCTGAGTTCTTTCCATCAAGTAGCTCAACAAACGCCTCTGCCAAATCTTCATACGAAATCTGTTTTTTCGATTCTATCATCTCGCTATGCGTTTCGCCTTTTCCTTTAATATACAGAATCGGGTTTTGTCTGTTCGTCCCTTCAAACCAAAATCCGTGGTCAGCTAAAATTACAATCGTCGAATTATCATAAACTCCGTTCGCTTTCAACCTCTCCAAATATTTCTTAATAATCTTCATCGTTGCGACTAATTTTTCCGGATATGTCCCGCTCTCGTCAGGGATTAACTGAACGTCCTCGTCAACATCATACGGAACGTGTCCGCCCTCAAGATGGATATATTTAAACATCTTCTCGTTCGTTTTCTCGACCGGCTGTTCGAGCGTCGTATTATAATAATAGACGTCGCCCCAGCCATAAGAATCATATTCGTCGCGTCTCTGCGCCCAATTAAAGTTCATTGATTGGATGCTCGAAAATCTTTTCAAAGGATATGGGAAAAACTTAAACATTAAATATTTCAGTTCTTGTTTAAAGAAAGTCCCGAGTTTAACATTTTTCTCAATCGAATCGACATTATCGAACTCTAGCGCCTTCCTGCTTCGCCAAACAAAATCCACATTATAAATATTACGATTAAAGTTCTTTTCCGCTAATTTATTAAAGAGTGGGGAATTATCAAACGCTTCCGTCGAATACTCAGCAAACGGCTTCTCGTTCTCGTACCACTTTCCCGAAAAAATAAACGGAACCGAATCTCTCGTGAACGCATATCCCGAAACCGTATCCGGAAAATAAGAAAAATCCCTAAAAGTTTTTTGATATTCTTCGTCGCTCTGAACAACTTTATTAAAATGTGTCGAATCGACCGCGTCAACTAGAAAAATGAAAAAGTTTTCGTTCGTCGAAGCTGTGTTTAGATTTTTAACTGTCGAAGACGCTAAAATCTCTTTCGCTTCTAAAACCGGCGTCGTTAAAAACGTCGACAGCAGCGAGACCCCGAGCATCGCCACAATCGCTAGATTGACATAAGAAACAATCTTGACGCTTTTTTCTAGCTTTACTTTCTTAACTAAAATTATAATTCCGACAAGACAAAGGAGTAAAACTAAAATCGACAAAAAATTCGGTAAAAATCCCGAATAGTCTATCGTCTCCCCGTCTAGGCTCGGTAAAAACCCCGCGAGATAATTACTATGAATATAAAAAACAATAAATCCGTAGCTCACGATTAGAAGGCTTAAATAATAAAGTTTTTCTTTCTTTAGTTTCTTCGCAATAAGATAAACAACTAAAAACCCTCCCATCATTCCGGCGAACAAAATCAAGAAAAACAGTCCCGTCGGTCTAATCAACGTATAAAAATCAAACCAAAAATCGTTCGTGTTGTTCGCGTACATCGTTATCGGTTCAAAAACAAACGTCATAAACGCCACCGCAAACGCTAAAATAATTGCCGGTAAAAACTTTTTAATTTCTTTTTTCACAAAACCTCCAACTATTTATATAATATTACACTTTTCTCTCTTATCTGTCAAAAGTTTGCCCCGTCTCCTTTAACGTCGAAATGTCCCACGCTTTCCCCGTCTGGACATATTCTATCATGTGGTCTTCCTCTTTAAACGGATTATGAATAATATATCTGTCTCTCCCCTCGGTTCCGATCTCCTTAAAAAGCTCGCTCGATTTTTCCCCGTCCAACAAATCATCAAATGCGCTTTCCGTCAAATCAGGATACCAAACCGCCTTGTCCGAAACATAAAGCTCATGCTCTTCGTTTATCCCCTTAATATATAAAATCGGATCCGGATTCACCGGCCAGCGATACCCATGGTCGGCCATCACCATGATCACCGAATTATCATAAATCCCCGCCTTCTTAATCCTCTCAATATAAGCGTGAATAATCTTTAGTGTCGCCTGACATTTTTGCTCGTACGTCCCGCCCTCAATCTCGTTCAAATCTTCATCCAAGTCAAATGGAACGTGCGCTCCCTCTAAATGCAGGAACTGAAATCGCTTTTTGTTGCTCAGCTCAATTTCATTATCAGTAATATTTTCATAATTCTCAATGTCTCCCCAATTAAAGTTGTCCTTTTCTTCCTTAACCTGCGTCGCAATAAAATCTAGCCCCTCGATTTTTGAAAACTTCTTTAACGGGAAGGGAAGATATTTAAACAATAAATATTTCGCCTCTTGTTTTATAAACTTAACATTATCAACCGCCTTAATATGACTGACGATATTTTTGAACTCTAGCGCCTTCTCACTTTCCCAAACAAAATCTTCGTCATAAAAAGTCCGCTCATATCCTTCCGCCTCTAAACGTTTAAAGAACTCTGAACTATCATAAGCGTCCGTCGAATAAGTCGTAAAATCAACTTCGTTCCTATTCCACTTGCCTGAAAAAATAAACGGAATCGAATCGCGCGTCAGCCGATACGCCCCAACCGTGTCCGGATAATAGCTAAAATCCCTGAACGTTTCCTTATATAGCAGCTCGTCTTTAAGCAAATCAGAAAACGTTTTCGAATCAACCGCGTCAACCAAAAGGATTAAAAAGTTTTTGTCCGAAGAATAAACGTTAATCTCGTCCGCCGTCGCGTATGTTGCGAGCGGTTTACTCTTTAATATGTCCGTCGTAAATAAAGTCGTTATTCCCGAAACAAACATCATCAAAAAAATTACTATCGTTGCATATTTTACAACGTCAAAAATTTTTTCCGTCTTTAACTTCCTAACTCCAACAACCGTCGCGACAATAATTATTAAACATATAAAAACCGAAACGATATTCATTACTTTAAATCCGCCCCAGTCTATCGCCTCTCCGTTTAACGAGGGAAGTGCGCCCGACAGAAAGTTCCCGTGAATATATAAAATTAAAAACAAATCAAACAAAACCACCGTCGGAATTAAAAAGATTAGTTCTTTCTTTAGCTTCCGCCCGATTAAAAATAAGCCAAAAAATACTCCGCCAAGCCCAAAGGCTAAAACAATGAACATTATCAAGGACGGTTTTATCATTGTTGAAAAATCAAACCAAAAATCATTTACATTTCCCGAATAAAGCACAATCGGCTCAAAAATGAATAACATAAAACTAAACGTAAAAATCAAAACCAGGCTCGGTAAAAATTGCTTAAAACTCTTCACAACATAACGATTATACCACAATATGATAAAATATAGATATGGCAAAAACTGTCCTCCTCATCCGTAATACCGCCCCCGAAAATTACGGCGGCGCCGAAACCTATCAGCTCGAGCTGGCTAAACTTCTCAGTCAGCACGATTTTTCTCCCGTCATCATTACTTCCTCGAAAAAACTGCTCTCCTCCGCGAAAAAAAATCATCTAAAATCCGTTTCTGCCCCGTTTAATAAAACTCAAAATTGGTCTGGTCTTCGTAATCTTCTCTTGCCCGCCTACTTTTTATGGGAGCTAAAACTCTATTTTTGGTATAAAAAGCTTTTTATTAGGTTAAACCCGTCCGTCGTCAATATCCAGTCTCGCGACGATTGGCTCGCTGCTACCCTCGCCGCAAAAAAACTTAACATTCGTATTCTCTGGACTGACCACATGGACTTCCGCAGCTGGGTTTTAACGAACGTCAATAAAAAGTTTAAAAACCCAATCGGAAAATATCTTCTAAAGCTCGCCCGGATTCCCGAAAAAATAATTATGATTAGCGATTTCGAGGCGAACGCTTTTAAAAATCTAGTCTCCCCCTGTAAGTTTCCGAATCTAACAATCATTAAAAACGGCGCCAACGATTTTTATAACGACTATAAGAAAATCTCTCCCGCTAAAAACTCTTTTTGCTATCTCGGACGCTTAGTCGACTATAAGGGAATAGTCGAGCTAATTTCCGCCTTTAAAGCGGTCTCAAAAGATTTTCCGAGCGCAACTCTGAACCTCTATGGTTCTGGAACCGAGCAGGATCTCAAAAAATATAAACTCCTAGCCGAGGAGAACCCGAATATTATTTTCTGCGGGTTTACGAACGACCCGCTAGAAGCCCTCGCTAAAAACGAGATTTTTCTTCTCCCAAGCTACCGCGAAGGTCTTAGTCTTTCGCTCCTCGACGCAATTATGATGAAAAAAGTCATTATCGTCTCAAACGTCGACGGCAACCCCGAAGTTATCATCGATAAAAAAACTGGTCTTCTCGTCCCGCCAAAAGATATAAAATCACTCGAGCGCGCAATGCGCGAACTTCTTAAAAATCCAGATTTAAGAAAAACTCTTTCGGAAAACGCCCGCGATTTCTACGAAACGAATTTTAACTTTTCTAAAATCTTTGAGGAAAAGATGCTTCCGTTATATAATAATACTAAGGATTAAAAGGGAGTTTTTATGAAAATCTTACTAACCGGCGGAACTGGCTATATCGGTTCCCATACCGCCGTTGAACTAATCAAAAAAGGCTACGAAGTCGATCTGCTCGACAATCTTTTCAACTCAAAACTCTCCGTCCTCGACCAAATCGAAAAAATAACCGGGAAAAAACCAAACTTTTTTAAAGTTGATTTGCTCGAAAAAGAAAAACTCCTCGAAGTTCTAAAAGCCGGGAATTACGATTTAGTTATTCATTTTGCTGGGCTTAAAGCCGTCGGCGAATCCGTCGAAAAACCTCTAAAATACTACGAAAATAACGTCTCCGGGACGATAAACCTCCTTAACGCAATGGACTCCGTCGGCGTTAAAAAGTTAATTTTCTCCTCCTCCGCAACCGTCTATGGCACACAATCCGTTAAAGAGTTTACCGAAGATTTACAAACCGGCGTCGGCATTACAAACCCCTACGGAAAAACAAAATATATGATTGAAGAAATCATTAAAGATTTTTCCGTCGCCGTCCCCGATTTTTCCGCAATAATTCTTCGTTATTTTAACCCCGTCGGCGCCGACCCTTCCGGTCTTCTCGGCGAAGATCCAAACGACCGCCCGAACAATCTAATGCCAATCATTATGAAAGTTTCGACCGGTGAAATCCCGCTCCTAAAAGTTTATGGTAATGATTATCCAACTCCCGATGGAACCGGAATTCGCGACTATATCCACGTTTCCGACCTCGCTCTCGGTCATATCGCCGCCATCACTGCTCTTGCTCCTGGCGTAAAAGTTTATAATCTCGGAACCGGAAAGGGAACGAGCGTCCTCGAAATGATTTCCGCTTTCGAAACCGCGAGCGGGAAAAAGTTGCCCTTCGAGTTCGCCCCTCGTCGCCCTGGCGACGTCCCAGAAATGTATGCTAGTCCCAAAAAGGCAGAAACCGAGCTAAATTGGAAAGCTTTCCGAACTGTCGCCGACGCAATGAAAGACACAATAAACTATTTAAATAATTATGGAAAATAATCTCCCCCTCATCTCCCTCATCATTCCCGTTTATAATGTAGAACCGTATCTCTCCTCCTGTCTCGATAGCATCATAAACCAATCCTATCAAAACCTAGAAATAATCCTCGTAAACGACGGTTCTACCGATGGTTCTCGTTTCCTCTGTGAACAATACAAACAAAAAGACTCCCGTATTATTCTCATCAACCAAAAAAACCAAGGTCTCTCCTCCGCTCGTAATACCGGCATCAACTCCGCTACCGGTAAATACCTTTCCTTTATCGACTCCGATGATGAAGTTAAGAAGGATTATGTAAAGAAACTTTACTCCGCTCTCAAAAAATCCTCCGCCAACATTTCCGTCTGTGGTTATAACGAAACCGTCCCGAAGCTAGAAACCCTTTCCGGAACCGCCGCGACAGTCCGCCTCTTGACGCATCAAGAAAACCTTGACCTTCTCGCCTGGAACAAACTTTATAAAAAAGATTTATTCGTTAAAAATAAAATCTTCTACCCCGTCGGCAAAGTCCACGAAGATAATCTAACAACGTATAAACTCTATTCCAAAGCAGAAAAAGTTGCTTTCGTCCCCGAGTCGCTTTATGTTTATCGTGAGCGAAAGGGAAGCATCACTAAGAACTCTCAAAAAGAAGCCCATTTAAAAATCCGCGAACTCTCCGCTCGCGAAGCGCTCGACTTTTTCAAGGGAAACGAAACTTTAACCGCCGCCGCCGAAATCTCCCTTCTTCTCGCTCAATTTGCCTGGCTCGATAATGCCTTGAAAAACACCGTCCCAAAAAAATATGAGTCTAAAACTCTGCTTTGGCTAAAAACCCATCAAAAATCTTATTATAAAAACCAGTTCCTCACTAAAAAACTAAAACTCTACCTCCTACTCTCGACAAACTTCTCCGGAAAGCCCTATAAACTTTTCCGTAAACTAAAACCCTAATCACCCCAAAGCTGTAAATATTTATCCGAAACTTCTTTTGGGTCGCCGTCCGCTAAGATTTTCCCATCTTCGATTAAAATTGCTCGATCGCAAAACTTTTTCACGTTGCTCATCGTATGTGTAACTAGAATAACCGTCTGCTCTCCGCGTAGCGATTCAAAATATTTATTACATTTTTTCTGGAACTCTGCGTCTCCAACGGCTAAAACTTCGTCCAAAAGCAAAATGTCACCTTTTGCCCGAATTGCAATCGAAAACGCCAGTCGAACTTGCATCCCGCTCGAATAATTTTTCAGTTTCTGGTCTTGGAATTGTTCTAGCTCGGCAAATTTCCAAATCTCATCATACATCTTATCCATCTCGTCGTTAGAAAACCCAAGCAGTGCCCCGTTTAAATAAACATTTTCTCGCCCAGTCAGTTCCGGATTAAACCCAACCCCAAGTTCAATAAACGGAACCAGGTTTCCGTCAATTGTAATTTTTCCTTTTTCCGGATAATAAATCCCCGCTAGAATTTTTAGCAACGTTGACTTTCCGCTTCCGTTGCGCCCAATAATCCCAACAAACTCCCCCTTCTTAATTTTTAGGTCTAACCCTTTTAGAACTTTCTGTTCTTTGTAGCCTTTAACTCCCCTTATCCGGTTAAAAATCGCCTGCTTAAGCCCCCACGCTCTCTCCGTCGGTAGCTTAAAACTTTTATGAAGACCCTGAACAACAATCGCGTCTTCGCCGTCCGACTTTATTTCCGTTCTAGTTCCTAATTGCTTTTCCATTAAACCTCCTCCGCGAAGAACTTCGACTTCTTTCTAAAGATAACCGCCCCAACCACCAAAACGCCTAAAACCAGAATAATCGGAATAATCGCCGCGGCTTGATTTTGGAAAAAGTTCCAAATCGTAACCGTCTCGGTCGTTATCAAATTAAATCGAATGTCTTGAATTGCCTGTGCGATCGGATTTAGAAGAATAATTTTTGCTGCTAACTCGCTCGAACTCGCAACCATCGTAATCGGATAAATAATCGGCACCGCGTAAAACAGAGCTTGAACTAAAACGTCCCAAATCGACGTAATGTCGCGATATTTTACATTTATTGCGCCGAGCAGTAGCGCCAACCCGAGCGATAATAAATATAACTCAAAAATCGCCGGAAAAACCAAAAGCCAAGACAAACTCGGCTCAACCCCGTTTATCAGCGCAAAAATCATCACGACGACTAAGTTAACCAGCATATTTATTACGGCAGTCAGCGTCGCCGAAACCACCACGATATATTTCGGGAAACTAATTTTTCTCAATAAATCTCCCCTCTGGACAATCGCCTGAATCCCTTGGCTCGTGCATTCTGTAAAAAAACTCCACATCGTCGTCCCCGCCAAAAGATAAACCGGATAATGCGGAATATTATTGCCAATTTTTAGTAATTTTGCGAACACAATATATAAAATCGCAAACATCAAGAGCGGTCTTAAAAGCGCCCAAAGATACCCCAAAACCGAACCTTGATATCGAAGTTTAAAATCCGTCTTCGTCAGTTCTTTTAAAAGGATTCTGTTCCGTCTATTTAAAACTCTCGGAATACTCATAACACTCTCTATTTTACCATATATTCTATAAAAGTTTTATGCTATAATTTTCCTATGAAGGATTCTTCTCCTCTTGTTTCTATTATTATCCCCGTCTATAATACCGGCTCTTCCGCAAAAGCTCTAATAAAAAGCCTCCTAAAAGACTCATATAAAAATCTCGAGATTATTGCTGTTGATGACGGCTCAACCGACGATTCTCTCGCTCTCCTAAAATCTCTTTCCGATCCTCGCTTGATAATAAAATCAAAAGAAAACGGCGGCGCCTCTAGCGCCCGCAATCTCGGACTCTCTCTTTCAAAAGGGAAATACCTTCTCTTTATCGACTCCGACGACGAAGTTTCTCCCGCGTTTATCTCCCGCCTAGTAAAAGAGGCCGAAGCCCCTAAAGTTTCTCTTTGCGTTTCCGGAATTCGCTATAAAAAACTCAATAAAAACCTCGAAACTCTCGACGGAATAAAACCGTTTTTTAAAAAGAAAAACGAGTCAACAAAATCTCTCGTCCTTCGCAGTCTTCTGACCGACGGGCGGATGTATGCCGTTTTTAATAAGATTTTTCAGTCTAAAGTCATAAAATCTAACTCAATAAGATTTGACGAGTCTTTAAACTTCGCCGAAGATACTAAATTCGTCCTCGACTATCTAAAATTTGCTAAGGGTGAAATTAAGTTTATTTTAGAACCTCTTTATATTTATAATTTTGGAACCGAAACTAGCACCATAAAAAAATCCGGTAAAATCTGGAACAACTGGCAAACTAGTTTTAAAAATCTAAAACAATGGGTCGGTAAATCCCCGACTCTTCGCGAAAAATTCTTGCTTCTCTTAATTCATTGTCGCTGGTATGTTTCTTATAGGAGGTCTAAAAATGTCTAACCCCCTCATCTCCCTCATCATTCCCGTTTATAATGTAGAACCGTATCTCTCCTCCTGTCTCGATAGCATCATAAACCAATCCTATCAAAACCTAGAAATAATCCTCGTAAACGACGGTTCTACCGATGGTTCTCGTTTCCTCTGTGAACAATACAAACAAAAAGACTCCCGTATTATTCTCATCAACCAAAAAAACCAAGGTCTCTCCTCCGCTCGTAATACCGGCATCAACTCCGCTACCGGTAAATACCTTTCCTTTATCGACTCCGATGATGAAGTTAAGAAGGATTATGTAAAATATCTTTATAGCCTAATTAAACGCGCCTCCTCCCCCGTAAAAATCTCCGTCTGTCCGCATTATCTAAAAAAAGAATCTGGCGAACTGAAAAACTTTAACGCTGAAAACTTCCCCTCAAAAACCCTTTCCGTCCCCGAAGCGCTAGAAAAAATGCTGAACGAAAACGGTTTTAATCTCCAATCAACTTCTAAGCTCTACTCTCGCGACCTCTTTAAAACTATTCGCTTCCCCGAGAAAAAACTCCACGAAGACGTCGGGACAACTTACCGCCTCTTCCTTGAAGCCGCTAAGTCCAACAATAACGCTAAAATCGCTTTCGGCAAAACCCCCGAATATATCTATAACCTCCGTTCTTCCTCAATCACCAATAAAAAGTTCAATCTTAAAAAACTCGACCTTATCGAGCTGACCGATCAAATGTGTTCCGACCTCGACGAAGCCTATCCCGCTCTAAAAGATACGACGAACCTCCGTCGCCTCCATGCTCGCTTCTCAATCCTCCGCCAAATTATTCACCAAACGAATAAAACAGATAAGGCGAAAAAACTTGAGAAATCCCTAATTCATTATATAAAAGAAAATAAAACCTGGATTACGAAAAATCCAAAAAGTACAAAACGCGATAAACTTGCTCTCTACTCGCTTCTTCTCGGAAAAAATTTCTTCCAATTTTCTTGGAACCTCTACGAAAAATTTTTCAAATAAGTTATAATATTCCTAATTAACTTTTACGGAGGTTTTTATGTGCGGAATTGTTGGCTATATCGGCGAGAAAAACGCCCAAGATTTTCTTATTAGTGGTCTAAAACGCCTCGAATATCGCGGCTACGATTCCGCCGGGATCGTTTCCTTGAATAAAGAGGGAACTGCGACGCTTCTAAAAGCGAAAGGAAAAATCGCCGGTCTCGAAGAAAAAATCGCAAGTCATAAATGCGACGACAAAATCGGTATCGGTCATACTCGCTGGGCGACTCACGGTGAGCCTAGCGAAAAAAATGCCCACCCTCATCACGCCGGCAAAATCTACCTCGTCCATAACGGTATTATTGAAAACTATAAAGAACTAAAAGAAAGTCTAAAAGACTACACCTTCGTCTCCGATACTGATACCGAAGCTCTCGCCGCCCTAATCGACTCGTTCTATGCTAACGGAAAATATCCGCTCTCAAACGCCGTCGTCCAAGCCCTAAAACTCGTCCGCGGAACTTACGGTATTGCCGTTGTTTCCGAAAACGATCCCGAAGAAATCGTCGTCGCTCGCTCCGGCTCTCCGCTTGTCGTCGGTATCGGCAACAACGAAACCCTAATCGCCTCCGACGCTTCCGCCCTAGTCGGCTATACCAAGCGCGCAATCTACCTCAACGACGGCGAAGTCGCCACCATCAAAAAAGATTCCGTCGAAATTAAAACTCTAAACTCCCAGCCCGTCTCCGCAAAAGTCGAAACCATCAAAACCGACCTCTCCGCTATCCAAAAAGGTGGCTTCGACCATTTTCTTCTTAAGGAAATTATGGAACAACCTGCCTCTCTGACCGAAACTCTCCGCGGGCGGATTAACTTAAAAGAAAAAACCGTCCACCTCGGCGGACCCAACCTTTCTCTAAAAGAGCTTAAAGAAATCAACCACCTCGTTATTGTTGGCTGTGGAACCGCTTATCATGCCGGCTTGCTCGCTAGCTATTATCTTGAACGTTTCGTCCCAGGCTTAACTATCGAACCAGTTATCGCCTCCGAATATCGCTATCGTAGCTCTTATATCCCCGAAAAATCTGCCGCCCTTATTGTCTCCCAGTCCGGCGAAACCGCCGATACTCTCGCTTGTCTCCGTTCAATCAAAGCCCAAGGTGTTAAAACCATCGGCATCGTCAATGCTATCGGTTCAACCATCGCTCGCGAAGTTGACGGCGGAACTTATATTCACGTCGGACCCGAAATCTCCGTTGCCTCAACCAAGGCGTTCACTTCTCAAGCCGTCGCGATGTTAATGTTTGGGCTAACTATCGCCCAGGCTAAAGGCGTTAAACCTTCGCTCATTACTCCTTATATTGAAGAAATCGCCGCCCTTCCCGGCGAAATCGAGAACCTCTTAAAGACCCTCCCCGAGACTATAAAACCCCTCGCGAAAAAATATGCCCGCTTCGATCATGCGATTTATCTCGGTCGCGATGTCGCTTATCCGACCGCCCTCGAAGGTGCTCTAAAGTTAAAAGAAATTTCTTATATCGACGCCAACGCCTATCCAACCGGCGAGCTAAAACACGGTCCCCTCGCCCTTGTTGACGACCGCTTCTTCGAGCTAATCCTTCTCCCGAAAGATTCTCTTTATGAAAAATCCCTTTCCGGGATTCAAGAAGTCCTCGCCCGTGGTGGTAACGCTCTCGTCTTGACCGACGCCGAAGATTTTAACCTCCCCGTTTCAGATGTTGTAAAAATCACAACAAAAACCCACCTCCTCACCCCACTTCTCTTTAACGTTCTAATGCAACTTTTTGCTTATTACATAACGACTGCGAAGGGCCTTAATGTCGACCAACCCCGCAATCTCGCCAAGTCCGTTACCGTCGAATAGGGAATTATTAAAAGCTCCTTAGCTTTTAAACTTTTAGAGTTCAACCCTAAAGAAATCCGTCTTATAAATCCCGGCGCCGTGTTTATAATAAAACGCGTGCGCCGCCTCCCGTCCCTCTCCGCAGGTAAACTCGAGCCTCTTCGCTCCTTTTTCTCGGCTCCATCTTACAATTTCTTCCCAGAGTTTTCCTCCAACTCCTTGTCCTCGCGCCTTGCCCGAAACAACAAAATCCTCTAAATAGGCATTTTTTCTAATCCCCGCCCCCATAATCACCGAAACCGACGCCATTCCTAAAACTTCGCCCTCCTCTTCCGCAAAAATCAAATCGTGAAACGGGGAACTAATCATCTCTAAAAACCAACTCTCCGGAATTTCCTCCTTATCTTTCCCGCTTCGCGACAGCTCAATTAAAAGTCCTCTTACCGCCTCGGCGAACTCCGGCGTATATTTCTCTAATCTTTTAATCTCTATCATTTTTAATCTCCTCTTTTAACTTTTCCGCCAATTCCTCCCCAATCTCCGTAATTTTCTCTAAACTCTCTCCCCAAACCGTAATCCTAATCAGTTCTTCTGTCCCGCTCGGGCGCACTAAAACCCTCCCTCGCGTTTCTTCAAGCCTCTCTCTAAAACCGTTTATAATCTTTACTCCTCCGTTGATTTTCTTAAAATACTCTTTTTCTTCGCGCGTCGCCGGAATGTTTATCATAAACTGGGGAAATTTTTTCATTTTACGCTTTAGCTCGCCTAGACCCCTCCCCGATTTACTTATAATTTTCGTAATCGTTAATGCCACCAAAACTCCGTCCCCCATCGCCTCTCTCGGCAAAATAACATGTCCGCTCTGTTCACCCCCAATTTCCACACCTTTATCAATCATTTCTTTAAACACATTTTGATCACCAACATCGGTCGTTAAAATCTCAACTCCATTTTCTTTTCCATATTCAATCAACCCCTGATTTGCCATTATCGTCGCGACAATCTTCTTCAGTCCAAGCTCTTCTGCTAGAATAACTAAAATCTCGTCCCCATCAACAATCTCCCTGTCTTCGTCAACAAACAAAACTCTGTCCCCGTCTCCATCAAACGCCGCTCCAAAGTCAAGCTTCTCCTCTAAAACTAACTTCCTTAAACCTTCAATATGTGTGCTTCCGGCGTTATCGTTTATCTTTCGCCCAAACCGAAAGTCTCGGTTAATTACGACCGTCTCGGCTCCGTGTTTCTTAAAAATCTCGTCCCCTAAAACTCCTGTCGCTCCGTTCGCAAAGTCAAGCCCAACCCTAAGCCCTCTAAAACTTACCTCGCCGATTTTTTCCTCTAAATGTTTCTTGTATAATTCCTTCGCCTCTCGGCTCAAATCTTCTAATCTCGCCTCTAACCCCCCCTCTTCCGAGCCCCCGTCGCTCAACCCTCCTTCTAACACTCTCTCAATTCTCTCTCTCGCTTCCTCCCCGAGTTTAACCCCGAACCTCTCTCCTCGCTCAAAGATTTTTATCCCGTTATCCGTATAGGGATTATGCGACGCCGTAACGTCAATCGCAAAATCAAATCCCATCTGATAAAAAACATAGTTTATCGCCGGTGTCGATAAAACTCCAACCGTCCCGACTTTCTCCGCCTCAGCCTTAACTAAAATCTCCCCTAAATCTTTTAAAATTCGCTCCGTCGACTCTCGCGTATCTCCCCCGATTAAAACTTTTTTTCCTTTGACTCGAAGCCCAAGGATAATTTTTTCTAAAAATGCTCGCGAAAAAAGTTCCGCTTTCCCCCTAATTCCGTCTGTTCCAAAATATTTAGCCATATATGTTATAATAATACTATATTATGAAAAAAGACTCTACCTCTCTTTTCCGATTTTTTCTAATCCTCGGCGACGCCCTCGCGATTCTTTTTGCCTTCTCCTTTGCCTACTTTTTCCGTACTCACCTCGACCCGCGCCCCTATTTTTTCGAGTCTGAACTTTCCGGCTTTATGGAAATTATTTTCCTCTTAATTCCTGCGTGGCTAATTATCCTCGCCTCCCTCGGTCTCTATAAGACCCCCGCTTTCTCTCGTCGCTCGCGTTTGAAAGAAGCCGCCCTACTTCTCCTCGCCTCTATCATCGGGACAATGTTTATTATTACCTTCGACTTTTTCGGTTCCGGAACTCTCTTCCCGGTTCGTATTATTGCCGCCTACTCCGCCGGTCTCTGCTTCGTCGCTCTCGTTTTAGTTAGAAATCTAATCCGTCTAATTCGTAAAAATTTCTTTCTAAAATCTCGCGGCGGTCTCCGCGCAATTGTTATCGGCAACAGTAAAAATACCGATTTTCTCTCCGATTATATCTCCTCCTCTCCCGAGTCCGGCTACGTCCTCGTTGGTGTTGTCGCCAGCAAAAAATATATCCCGAAAGACCTCCATAAAAAACAATATTCCTCTCTAAAAGAAGCTATTAAGCGAACTCGCCCCGACGTAATTTTTCAAACCGACGAACGTCAGACCGAATATGTTTATAAAATGGCTCTCGGTCGCCATCTCCTCTATTATTTTATTCCTTCCGAAACTGTCCTTTCGTCCCAAATCGGCGAAATTGAACTAATCGGCAGCACTCCAGCTATCCGCGTCCATGTCACTCCGCTCAATGGCGCTATGCGCGGCGTCAAACGCTTCTTCGACATCTTCCTCGGGGGAATTATGCTTCTCATCGCCTTAATCCCAATGCTAATCCTCTGGCTAATTATAAAACTCTCCGACTTTAAAAACCCCGCGGTTTATTCCGAGCTTCGCCTCTCCCAGTTCAACCGTAAGTTCAAAATCTACAAGTTCCGCTCAATGAAACAAGAATACTGCGGACTCTCCCCCGAAGAAGCCTTTAAGAAAATGAAAAGACCTGAGCTTATAAAAAAATACCGAAAAAACGGCGACTTCCTAAAAGACGACCCGCGTATTACTAAAATCGGAAAGTTTATCCGAAAAACTTCTCTAGACGAACTCCCTCAGCTATTCAACGTCGTCAAAGGCGACATCTCCCTCGTTGGGCCTCGCGCGCTCGTTCCTGGCGAACTTCGAACTTATGGCGACCGCTCTCTCCTCTTGACCGTAAAGTCCGGTTTAACCGGTCTCGCCCAGGTTTCCGGTCGCCGCGATATTTCCTTTGAAGAACGCCGCTCTCTTGATATTTATTATATCCAAAACTGGTCTCTTCTCCTTGACGCCCAAATCCTCTTAAAGACTATTCTTGTCGTCTTTAAATCCGAGGGCGCGAAATAATGGAATCGAAAAAATTAAGGGTTGCTCTTGTCTGCGACTGGTTGACTAATGTCGGTGGCGCCGAACGCGTCTTAAAGGAACTAAGCGATATGTTCCCGACCGCCCCGATTTATACTTCCCAGTACAACCCGAAAAAAATCAACTGGTTCGACGACCGCGACGTCCGCGTTGGTTGGCTCGAAATTTTCCCCTCGAGTTTCCGCCGTCTTCTCGGGCCTCTTCGTCAGCTCTACTTTAACTCCCTTAATCTAAAAGATTACGATTTAATTATCTCCGTAACTGGCGCTGAAGCGAAGTCAATTAAGAAAAAGGGAAACGCTATCCATCTCTGTTATTGTCATATCCCCACTCAATATTACTGGGGAATGTACGATGATTATTTAAAGAACCCTGGCTTCGGGATTTTTGACCCCCTCGCCCGCTTTTTCTTAAAAGTCCTCATAAAGCCCCTAAAATCCGCCGATCTAAAAGCCTCCGCCCGCCCTGACAGATTCATCACTATCTCAACCTATTCCGCCGAACAGATTAAAAAATACTATAAAAGGGAATCAACCATTATTTTTCCACCAGTAGCTGTGGAAAACTTCCAGAAGAGGGAATTATCCACAACTAAAATCCCCGAACAAAACGCAATAAAAAACGAAAAAAGTCAAGAAACCAAAGAAAAAAATAATAAAATAAAAACGAGAAAAAGTAAAGCCGAAAAAACCGAACAGCTTTCCTTCCTCTCTGTAAAACCCGGCGAACGCTACGGTTTTGTTACGACTTCGCGCCATGTTTCCTGGAAACGTCTCGACCTTGCGATTGAGGCTTGCCTCTCGCTTAATCTTCCGCTAACAATTATCGGCGAAGGCCCCGAAACAAAAAAGTTAAAAAAACTCGCGAAGCGTTCTCGCTTGATTAAGTTCCTCCCTCTAATGGATCAGACCTCTCTCAAAAAATATCTCGAAACCGCCGAGGGCTTTATCTTCCCCTCCCTCGAACCTTTCGGGATTGCTCCGGTCGAGGCTCTCGCTGCCGGCTGCCCCGTCGTCGCCTACGGAAAGGGCGGTGCTATCGACTATGTTATCGACGGCGAAAATGGTGTCCTCTTCGGAAAGCAATCCGTTAATTCCCTTCGTCTTGCCCTAAAACGCTTTAAAACTCTAAAGTTCCCCGAAGAAAAAGTCAGAAACTCCGCTCTTCCCTTTTCCGAAAAATATTTTAGAGCTAAGATGAAAAGAATTATCGCCGCCTCGCTTAAGTCTAATAATTTAGTGAAAAAGAAAAAATGAAACCAGCCCGCCTTATCAATAAAGTCCGCCTCGCCCTACTCTACTCTTTCCCGCTAGTCCTCTATTTTTCTTACTATCCAATTATTCCCCTTTTCTCAACCGCCTCAACCAACTACGAGCTTTCCCTCCCCCTAATCTGGCTTCTTCTCTTCTCTGTTCTCTCTCTAAAAGATTTTGCTCACTATATATATAATATATATATAATCGCTAAACCTGCTCTAAAACCACTTAAATCTAACTCCTCCCTAACTTCCTTAAAGCTCGCTCTAAAGTCCTTGCTTTCCTTCGCTCCTCTGTCGTTCCTTCTTTATCTTTCTCTCTCCGTCCTCTGGTCTCTAAACCCCCTCCGCGGGTTTCTAACCGTCGGTATCTGTTGGTGCCTCTATATTTCCTCTGTTGTAATTTTAACAACGTTTCGCTCTAGTTTAAATAAACCTCTCTTCCTTAAAATCTTCCTCCTCTCCGCCGTTTTAATTTCCTGCTTTTGCTGGCTCCAAGCATTTCTCGACGCACTCGGCGTCCCTGAAGAGACAACCCTTCTCTGTCGCGGCTGTACTTCCCGCATTTTCGGCTTTCCTCATCCTTCCGGTTTTGCTATCGAACCCCAGTTTATGGGCAATCTCCTCCTTGCCCCAGTTTTAACCTCTCTTTATCTTCTCTTTTCTTGCTCTAAAACCTCGAAAAAACTTTTTCCGAAACCCCTCCTAATTTTTATCTCCTTCTTCCTCCTCGCAACCCTCTTCCTCGTTTTTTCCCGCGGTGCGATTTACTCTTTCGCCGTCGCTTTTCTTCTTCTCCTCGTTCTAAACCTCTTTAAACTAAAAAACAAATCCTTCCTTTTCTCGCTCCCGCTAATTTTCTCCGCCTTACTCTTTATCCTCTTCTCCCAGGGTTTCCTTGCGGTAGTCAACCAAACTTACGAAAAATCTTTCTCCTGCGCCGTCTCAACCTCCCTTTCTCAACTCTCCCTCGATTCGGTTAATCTCCCCTGTAAAGAAGCCGCCTCGTCCGAGTCAACCGACCCGTCCGCCTCGTCTGCTCCGCCCGAACTCTCCCCCGCCAATACCGACAGTTCCCCTGAAACTTCTCCCGTTTATTCCGGCTATATTGCCGAATCGACTGACGTCCGCCTCAGTCTTTCTCGCTCTGCCCTTGAAGCCTCCTCAGAAACCAACCTCTCTTGGTTCTTCGGCTACGGGCTCGGTTCCGCCGGAACCGTCTTGAACGAAAAAGGGAAAACCTCCTCCCCGAAAGAAATCGTCCAAAACGAATACCTCTCCCTTCTTCTCGAAACTGGCGTCGTCGGACTACTTCTCTTCTTTGTTGTAATTTTGACAACAATTTCTCTAATCCGCTCTCACTTTACCAAACTTCCTGCCCTTCGCTATCTATTTTATTCGGTTATCTTAAGCCTTCTTCTTTCTCTGCTCTTCTTTTCCGGTCTTCCGAACGCCCTCCATATCTACCTCTTCCCCGTCTTTCTTCTTGCTGAATACGAACCGATCATAAACCAAAAAGTTAATCGTCATTATGATTGCCATCACCAAAACAAAGTTTCCCGTGCTTGAAACGAACTCATAAGAGAACGGTAGGCGAAGCGCTTTTATAATATTAAACGCTAGCTCATACAAAAATTTCGGAAACTCGAACGCCCAAGTCAACCCAGGTTTAACCGCCGTCGCCATCAAAATATTCCAAATAAAAAATCGCGCGACTTGCCGTTTCCCGACTTGTCTCCCTCGCCAAGTATAATGACTATGAATATAATACCCCGTAAAAATCGAAATTACCCCAGAAACCAGCGAAGCAATCGGCAATTTTCCCTCCCCAGAAAAAATTGTTAGCGCTAAAATTTCATAAATTACGTATCCAATTGCCGTATTTAAAAGTCCTAAGAAAAAGTACTTTTCCGCCCGTTGTTTGCTCATCTTGCGATTTTCTCCATTTTTTCAATCACCTTGTCAATATCTTCCGGTCGATTATGATACCCTAAAGAAAAGCGGATTAACGGCGGGAACTTCCTAACTTTGTCGAGATAATAATGCGCGCAAAAATATCCTGTCCTCGCCATAATCTTCTCGTCTCCGAGCGCCGACCCAATCAAATGCGAATCTAGCCCCTCAATATAAAAACTCATCGTTGGGTTTGCTTCTTCGTTGACTAAATGTATCTTTTCTGAACTCTTTAAAAACTCATATAATCTCGTATAATTTTCCTCGAGATTTTTATGTTCTTTTTTTGATAAACTAGAAACCCAATCCAGCGCCTCTCCTAGCGCAATAATCTCCCCCCAGGCTTGCAACCCCGACTCAAACTTCGTATAAATATGCTCCGGATTTTCCGCCGACAATAAATAACCCTCCTTCGTAACGTCGTCAACCATTCCTCCCCCAATAAAACTCGTCTCAATTTTCGGGAGCAAATCCCTTCGCGCGATTATTCCCCCTAAGCTCGGCGCGTAAAGCTTGTGCGCCGAAAAGAAAATCGCGTCCGGCTCTTGTTTGTATAAAATTTCCGGACTATGTGCCATCGCTTGTGCCGCGTCAATTAAAACAACCCCCCCCGCCTTGTGAACTTTCGAAATTAACTCCTTAATGTTTAAAAGTTTTCTTCCGTCAAAGTTTCCCGCGCAGTTCAAAACCACCACCGCCCGAGAAAAATCCGTATCTAGCGGAACTGACCCGTCATGGTTTCGAGAAATAACCTCTCTTTCTAAACCATATTTTTTCGCATAAGCCAATGTTGCTAAAAACGGGGAATTATGTTCTATGTCTGTTGTAATTATGCGAGAAAAATTAGAATAGTCAAGTTGACTAAGAATTAGATTTATTCCATAAGTAGTGTTCAAGGTAAACGAAACAAAATAATCTTTCGCTTTTAATTTTAGATATTTTAAAACTTTCTTTCTCGTCGCCTCAACGCGCCTATCCGTCTCAATTCCCCACGGATATTTAACGCGCTCCCCACACGAGTTAAACTTCGTATAATATTCTTCTAACGCGTCAATAACCGGTCGCGGTCTTAACGACTGACAAGCTGAATCGAGGTAAACTTCGCCCTCGCCTAGATAATCAAAATCTTCCATAAAAATATTATATCACTCTCCGCCAAGTTCCCGTGCTATAATAATAAATATGGTTTGCATTGCTGCTTTTATTATCCTCGCCCTCGTCGGAATTATCGTCGCCTTTATTTCTATCTTTAAAAAAGAAATCGGCGTCGCCTACTGGAAAGCTTTTAAAAAGGCTTGGGGTTGCGTCTGGAAAAAAGTTCGCCTCCAAAAATGCGAGACAAATTTCAAAGACGACGTAAAAAACACCTTACTCAAAAAAATCATCTTAAAAAAACCAGACCTCGTTAAACCTCTCTCCGTCGTGATTGAAGTTGTTTCGGTCGTAATTGTCGTCGTTGTCGTCTGGGCGATTTTAACCTCAATCAAATCCCTCCTCGCTCTCTGGGCGCTCGGAACTTGCAATGTTGACGCCCCCTCCTCTTGTTCTTTAAGCTCCGAAGCTTGTTCCCTCGGCGATGAGAGCGAAGAAAAATCCGTCTTCGAAAAATTCGGTCGCTGGTTTACGGAATGGGGCGATATCTTCGCCGCCGTCCCCGACGCGCTAAAATCCTGGAACGCCGAAGATTATAAGACCTCCCCCTTTCTTCTCGCCGGAAAGTCTGCCCCCGAGGAAGGGAAGCCTTATGCCGTCGATATTCTCGACCCCGGCTGCTCCGCTTGTCTCCAGTCCTATAAAAACCAGCTCTCCTCCGGCTTCTTCGCCGACAACAACACTATCATCTTACTCTACCCAATCGAAATCTCCGCGGGGAATTATAAGTTCTCCAATTCTAACCTAATCTCTCGCGTAATCTACGCAACAAAGTTCCTCGAACAAGAAAACAATTACGGCGAAAAACTTCTCGAAAAAATCTTTACCGAAAAAACCGAAGATGGCGTTCTCCTCCAATCTTTCCTCAACACCGCCGATTCTGAAACCGCCGAAAAAACCTTAAAAACCTCGCTAAAAGACCTCGGTGCCTCCGAAGAAGAAGTTAAAAAAATCTTCGAGTTAAAAGATTCCGACTCTGTCTCGGCTCTTCTCTCTAGCGTTAAAGAAATTGCCGAAGAAAAAGTCCATATCAAAGGTATCCCGACCTTAGTCTACGGCGGGAGAAAACATCTCGGTCGCTATGAAATTAAATAAGTCTAAGATTTTTCTCTTTCTTCCCCTCTTCCTTGCTCTTTTTGTTGCAACCCCTCTTTCAGCTTTCGCCGACGAGCCCGAAATCTCCGAATTTGAAGTCTCAAAAGAAAAAATCGCGCGAATTACTCAATACTGCGAAACCATCAAATCTAATTTTAAACGTCTCGCCGTCTCCGATTCAAAAACCCGAACTTATTATGGCGGGATTTATGAAACCGTCTCCTCAAAATACATTACCCCCCTCAACCTCCGCCTCATTAAAAACAACTATTCCCTTTCTGACTTTATCGAACTCCAATCTTCCTTTATCTCCGCCCGCTCAAAGTTCTCCTCCGATTTTATTGACTATTCTAAATCCCTCGAAGAACTCTCCGTCTTTGATTGTAAAAATAATCCCAGCGAGTTTTATGAAAAGCTAAACCAGACTAGGGAAAAGCGCGCCGTCTTAAGAACCGATATCGAAACCTTAAACTCCCTCTTTAAAACCCACGTCTCTCTCGTTAAAGATTTGAAAGGCTCGCTCAATGATTAGAAAAAATAAACCAGAAAAGTTCTCTTCCGGCGCAAAAAATCTAATTCTCCTCGGCGTCGGCTCGACCCTAATCGCAACCGTCACTACCGCCGTTTCCCTCTTCCTCTATCACGATTCCGGCGACATCTACCTCGACCGTTCCCGCCCCGGCTTCCTCCCCGACGAAAAGGAAACTAAAGAAGAAATAGACGAAAACAAAGATTACTCGTTCCCGGATTCCGGCTCCATAACCGAAAAAGACCTCGACGAATATCTAAAAAACCTTGACCTCGAGTTTAAGCGCATCGAGTCCTATTCCGCCGATCCGTTCTCGCTCGATTCTCTTTCCGACGAATCCCTCGGGCTTTAATTCCTTAAACTTCCCCGAACTTCTCCCTAATCCACCCGTCCCCTGGACCTGCCGTCATCAAAATAACTAAATAATTCTCGCTCAAATATCTTTTTAGCTTTTCTTCTAGCTTCTCGTTAAACTCCGCCACCTCCCCGACCTCTTTATTCTCCAAACTCTCGATAAACTCTTCCGGCTTTATGACCCTAAGGTTCGGGTCTTCCCGAACGAGGTATGTCGGCGTCCAAAACAACCTCTCTACCCCTAAAAACGCTTTTTTATATCCATTAAAAACCTCGTGTTGTCGAATGTTTTGATGCGGCTCATAAACCACGACTACTCCCCGCTTCCCTAGAGTTTCCGCTTCTTCCTTTGCAACTTCAATCGTCGCCTCTATCTCCTCCGGATGATGCGCATAATCCGAATAAACCCCCTCCGCTATTTTCTCAAATCTCCTCCCAACCCCCGGGAACCCATTCACAATCCTGACTAACTCTTTCTCGGAAACTTCTTCGCCTCTCTTAAGGTCTTTAACAATTTCTAAAACCGCCTTTACCGCAAGCGAACAATCATATTTTCGAACTTCCCCCGCGACCGTAATCCCCTTAATCGTTTTTATATTGGTAATTGTTTTTCTGCTTTGGCGAACAAATTGCGCAAACGCTTCTTTGTATTCCTCTTCGGTTTTATAAATGTCTGGGTGGTCATAAGTTACGCTCGCAATAACCGCTAGAAACGGATGGTAATATAAAAAGTTTCGGTCATATTCGTCCGCCTCATAAATCAAATATTTTGAGCCTCGATTATATTTCCCCGCCTCCTCAAACCCCAGCGTCGTCCCAACCAACCAAGAAACCGGAAGCCCGAGTTTTAAGCTCAAGAAAACTGTCGCCGCGGTTGTCGTCGTCTTTCCGTGCGTCCCCGCGACCGCTATCATCTTTAGCCCTAACTTCTTAACCAAAAACTCAATCAACTCGTCTCGCTTAGAAGTTTTTAACCCTATTTTTTTTGCCAATAAAAGTTCCGGATGAGTTTTTGCTAACGCCGATGTATAAACAAACCAATCTACCCCTTCCCCCTCAACTTTTTTCTCTAAAAATTTTCCGTCCTGCTCGCCAATAAAAACTTCAATCCCCCTCTTCCTTAATTCTCTCGTAACCGCCCCCTCGTTTTTATCAGAGCCAAAAACCCTAAATCCCGCCTCTTTCGCCATCATCGCTAAGGGACCCATTGCTGTTCCAGAAATTCCAGAAATATAAATATTCATATATGTTATAATTATAGCAGGTTATGGTGGGTAGGAAGAAAAAATCTCTAAAACTAAAAACTTGGCAGTTAATTTTGATACTTATTCCGCTCCTCTTTTTGTTGGCAACTTTTCTCCGCCTCGACCATCTAAAAATGGTCTCTCTCCGCTCCGAAGTTCTCGAACTCGACAAAGAAGGAGACGAAGAAAAAATCGTCGAAAAACTCAACGAACTAAAAGCCTTTACAACCAGCAACATCATCATCAACATCACTGAAAAAAACGGTCTCTCTAAAGTTTCTTTCGGAACCGGCGCCTTCTATCTCGAAAATTCATACCTTAAAGCTGCTGCCGTGGCAATAAAAAAAGCGGAAGAGACCGCAACCGTTGACGATTCAAATCCCAACGGTAATATCTACGCCAAGGCTTCCGCCGTCTGTCGCCCTCTCGCCATAAAAAACGGCTGGACCTGGGATAGCTCCGAATATATCTCCTGTTTTACGGAAGAACTCTCAAAATACCCTGCCCTCGAAAACTCTAACGATGTCTTTCTTGCGGAGATTCCTTCGACTGAGCTTTTTCGCTATGATTTTTCTTCTCCAGTTTGGGCGCCAACGCTTTCCGGCTTCATCATCCTCATAATCCTTGCGCTAAGTGTTGTAATTTTTATACGTTTCCTTATCTGGCTTATCCTTGAAATTAGCTTAATCTTAATAAAAAAGCTCTAAAACCCCTTGACTTCTTTCTACTGGGGTCATAAGATAAAAGTACAATAACTTAAGGAGGATTAAGCTAATGGCTTATGAACATACCAACAGCAAAGGCGTAAAATATTACCTACATAAATCCGAAGTTACGCTCCGCGGTGGAAAGCCCCAGACCATTTATTTCTTTACTAAAGACGAAAAAGGCGGAAAAGGAACTCCTTGCGATCTTCCTGCCGACCGTGAAGTTAACGAGAACCCCCGCAACGGTTTCTTGACTCTAAAGAAAAAGGCTTAATATTTTAAAAATCCGTTTTCCCTAGGCCTTTGTGGAAAGCGGATTTTTTGTGTTATAATATATTATATGGTCGGGGGCGTAGCTCAGGGGTTAGAGCAGTCGGCTCATAACCGATTGGTCGATGGTTCGAACCCATCCGCCCCCACCAAGTCGGGATTATTATGTGCTATTAGCACGTCAAACGGCTCCTTCAATCTGTAAGTGAGCCGTTTTTCGTTGTCAATTGTGAGGTTCAAAAAGATTTTTCGAGCAATCTGGTCTTTTTGCCACGCGTTGGCATTTCTCATCTTGTCGCCAAGGCTATTTAGCAGGTTCAGAAAATCTTCCTTTGCTATTTTTATGCGCTCAGGATTTTTTATCTGAGCCTTTAGGTTTGCTATCTCCTCTCGCAGCTCCGATAAGTCGGTAGATATACCCTCAGCCTTCTTCTCCCAGCTCTCTTTGACTACTTTACTGCTCGTCTTCAGCATTGCCGTTGTAATCTCGTCAAGCTCTCTATCTTTATTCTTAATCATAGCATTTTTGCTAATTATCTCTCGGTTTATCTCGTTGATTTTCTCTTCAGTAACAGTCCCCAGCTCTTCGGCGTATCTTTCGTATGCTGCGTCATCAAACTTCCAACTGTCAAACAATTCGTATATAGTGTCAAACACATAGCCAGCTTGAACATTTTTGGGACATCTCGGACACTCTGGATTGCGACAAGTAAAATAAAGAATGTAGCCACTCTTATCTCTAGGCATACTTCTATTGACAGACATAGGTCTTGCATCATTACAAACTCCACAATAAACCATACCGACTAGTGGCTTGAATATCCTAGATCTTGCGCTACCGTCTCTGCCATATTTCTTTTTATATGCGTAGCCCACATTTTGAGCGGCGTCATATTCTTCTTGCGTAATCATGGGCTGAAAATCGTAGTGTTCGGATAAATGCGTTTCTTTTCCGCCCTGCATGAGTAAACCAAAATAGAACGGATCCTTAAAAATGTTTTCCACTGTAGTTTTAGATATGGTTTTCCTCTCGCCTTTCTCCTTCGTGGTTCTCGACACGTTTTTAGACTTAAAAAAGTCATAAATTAAGCTACAGCTATTTTTGTCTTCAATTCTCATGCGCCACCCCTCCTTGATGATGTCGAAGTTCTTATCTGGCCGGTAATGCCCGTCTTTATCTCGCTCATAGCCCCATTTTGGGGTGCCACCAGAAAGCCCCCGCTCTTCTAGGTTCTTGTGAACGCCGCGCGTAACGCGCTCCGATAACGAATCTGAATATTGCTTCGAGAAAACAAATAGCATCCCAAGCATCATCTTCCCGCTAGCATTATTCTCGAAAGCGTGGCGGACGAATTGTAAGTCTTTAATGACGCCATTATCAAGATAGTCGATTATCTGTCCCGCCTCAAGCATATTGCGCGATAAGCGGTCTGGATGCCACGCCAAAATACCGTCATATTTACCAGACTTTAACTCTTTCATCATCCGCTTGAACTCTGGGCGGTTGTCGGCGATTTTTGCCGACTTCTTTTCTTCAATAGTCTCGGCTATCTTAAGCCCCTTCTCTTTGGCGTAAGCCAGACAGTCGGACTTCTGGTCTTCGATAGAATGTTTTTGTCCCACTTCATCTTCGGAGGACTTTCGGAGATACATAACATATTTAAGCTTTGTTATGTCTAATTTTTCTTCTCCTTCCATCTGGCTCAATTTTACCATCTTTTGGGTGTTTTTTGAAGTATATCCAAGATCCGTCTATATCTTCAAAATAGCTAGATTCGTTCATCTTGTCTTTCGTAAGGTCTTCTCTGACGGCCTGTAGAATATCGACAAGCCCAACTAGCCCATCGAATAATGTGCTACTAACTCGCTCGCTGTGAATAATAGGGGCGCGCGATTTTTTCTTCGCGTTGATAAGGCTTTTTGTCATGCAATACGCCAATCTACTGCCGAATAAACTTCGACAGTTGCCGAGTATTTCGAGCTACTCGAACTTAACTATATTGCACCTTGCTCTAGGTACGAAGGCGTCACTCGTAAAACCTTACGGTTTTAATAAGCTACCTTCATACTGACCTCCTTTCCTTAAACTATGTAGCTTTCCTACCTAGAACGTAACCTTAAAGAACTATAATTATGCTTAGTATACTCTTAAGCGTTAGCACTGTCAATATGCGAGTGCTAAGCCTAAACACATTCCTGCACATTGACGTGTTACGGGCGGATGCTTTATAATAAAATAGTCTAGTTCTATTTGTTTTTACAGTTGGGTCACCCTGCTGGTTTTGCAGATGATTACCCCTAAGTTCAGGCACTATGCCGGATGGGTAATCCCCTCTGTAAAAATGGAACTAGACACCACGCATGGTGTCTGATTTAGTTCTAGGCACTAGCATCAACAATAAGAAAGGAGCAGTGCCTATGGGCGAGCATAATTCAAGCCAACATAGCAAATCAGAAACAGGACTTCTATCTTCAAAAAGTCCAGTGTTAAAACAAGGGTGGTTTTGGATTCTCTTAGTCGTTGCCATCGGTGAAGCGATTGCAATTTGTATTCTAGCACTCGGGAAGGCAAATAACAACATCCAAACGCTTGAAGATGGATCAACAATAGAAGGATTCCATGAGGCTGTCTCTGAGGAAGACGGCGAAGTTTATACAACGCTTAAGGACATTGATGTCAATGGTATGACCGTCAATGAGGCCTGCTCGGTCGCTCGAAAAGCCGGTTGGACTATACGATATGTAGTTAGCGGCAAAGACTACGTGACTAAAACGGACTGTAGCGATACGAACCATAAAATCATCGATGTTAACTATGGAAAGAAGAAATACTATGAGTTCAACGGAAAGCGGGAATTACAAAATGACTACGAACAAATTATCTTAATATACGGAGAATAAACTCATTGTCCAGACAACCCTCAGAATGGCTCTAAATGCGTTCTGAGGGCATTTTGGACTAGTGATTATCCCTGATTCGTGATAGACTGAATATATGACTAATAACCCGTTATTCCCGGCTTCTGACTCTACTGGGCTTCAACAAGAAATAGAACAAGCCGCGCTAATGGACGACACTAAGGAAACGCTTAACAAAAAGGGCGGCGCGGAATAGCATGGAGCAATACTTCCTCTTCCTCGACGAATCCGGGACGGCAAGCCTCAAAAACATCGACCCTTACTTCCCAGCTCTCGTCTTAACGGGTGCCCTCGTCTCGGAAACTAGCTACAAGACCATAGAAGATAGGATTAATCGTCTTAAGCAGAAATACTTCCCCGGTAAGCAAGTTGTTCTTCATCGCCGTGATATGCGGAAATATGAGCGGGGTTTTGAAATCTTCTTCGACGATAACGTCAAACGCAAGTTCTACAACGACCTTAACAAAATCCTTTCCGAATCCGACTACGAACTAATCACCTCAGCTATCGACAAGAATAAGTATCTCGAACAGTTCGGCAAACTGACTAGTGACCCATACCAAATCGCCCTCTCCTTCATTCTAGAACGCTGTGTCTTGAAAGCTGAAGAAAAAGGGGCAACAATTCAAGCATTTATAGAAAGCCGCGGCAAGAAGGAGGATAAGTTAGTCGATGCGCAATACAATACTCTGCTCCACCGTGGTTCTCATGAGGTGGCGGCGGAACGTTTTCTTAACCGCTTCGACCCAGATTTAGTACCGTGTAAGAAACAAGACATGGTAATCGGAATAGAGGTGGCGGATTTGTGCGCTTATCCAATCGGGCGCTTTGTCCTTAATAACAACGAGCCAAACCCTGCTTTCGACATCATACGCCCTAAAATGGCGAGCAATAATACTGGGAACGTCATAGGTTTCGGTATTAAGCTTTATCCCTAGTAGGGGGGCGGCGAAAATCGCTATTGAATATAATGCATAGCTATAGTATAATGAAACTATAAGGATTGGGGTGTCCCCAGTCGATAGAAGGCACTCGAAAGGGTGCTTTTTATTATGTTCTCATAGTGTTGAATATCTGCGCTGACCAGTGTATGGTTCTACAATAGTATTGACTATTTGACAAGTAAGTGGAATAGAACTCTGCTTGGATATTATACTGGCAAGTGTCAAGGTTTTACCAGTAAACAAAAATCGCCAATCGCTACACTGTAGGGGGGTTGCGCGATGGCGATTTTTGTTTGGGCTAAGCGACTCGGTGTCGTTATGGGGTTCAAACGAGTTTTCGCTATGACTTACTTCGTTGCTTTTTGAAGTAGTAATACTCTGTATGGTTGAAGTGTTTTGCCGAATCTCGAATCTTGAAAAAATGTGGTTCCTGATATAGTATAAGGATATCCGCAATCTCTTTAAGGAGGGAAGGGTTGTGGTTCAAAAGATTCCCAGTCCCCTCCACCATCACCAAAAAACAATGAACAGATTAAAAGTCTCTCTTCGTCGTCTCTTCTTCAAACTAAAACACGAATATTTTACCTTCGACAATATTCTTGTTTTAGTCGCGATTGTTTTTTGTTTCGTCTGGACTTATGGCTCGATTGTCTCAATGTCCCGTAACTGGAAACTCTCGGAGAAAATCGAAACTAAAAAACGCGAGCTCGCCCTTCTCGAGCTCGAAGTAGAGACTCTCGAGCTAGAAAACGATTATTATCGCTCCGAAGAATATGAAGAACTTTCTGCCCGCGCGAAACAAAACAAAAAACTCGAAGGCGAAGAACTTGTCTATCTCCCGGAAAACTCCGCCGAGGCAAAAGCCAAGACTTACGAGAAAGAAAAACCAAAAGAAAAAGACCCGTCGAATTTTTCAAAATGGATGTCTTTCCTGTTTGGCATAAAAATCTAATTTGCTAATTCCACTTAAGTTTGTTAATATAAAGTTATTATGGATAATAACGAAGATATTATAATTCCTAAAAAAAGTTCTAAAACTCCCGTCGCTTCTGACGGCGCTACTCCAGTCGTTAAAAAAGAGACGAATAAGCCTCTTATGATAACCTTAATCATCGCCGGCGTTTTTATTATTGTTCTCGTCGCCGCAGTCATCATTCTCCTTAACAGAGGCTCGACCGCTCCCATAGAAAATCCCGATGGCGATACCGGAGAGATTGTCGAAGTCGAAACTATCTATACAACCCCCGACGGCGTCGAAGATGCCGAAGCAGCTTATTCCGAATGGCTTGAGGAACAAAAGGAATCCGCCGAGACCCCAGAAGCCGTTTTTGACGCCGATATGCAAATCATTTCCAACGAAATCTCCCAAGAAAACTACGATAAAGCCCTCGAACTTCTCGACGCAATCTCTCGCGACGACCTCGATACGACTCAGCTCTTCCGTCTCTATAATATTTATACTCGCGTTTACGAAGGCAACGGCGATACCGAAAAATATGACGAATATGTTGATCTCCGTACTGAACAACTCAACTTCCTCACCGACTCCGAAGAATAACTAAAATCCTTCTAGACTAAAAACCTTAAGTTTTATATAATAAAACCATAAGTAGGTTATATTTTTAATGGAAGATTCGACTAAGAACGTCCGCGACCCGTTCGACCCCTTTTCCGATAAAGAGGAAGTTTTTGAAACTAAAAACATCAAAACCTCTAAAGCCGGTCGTCTAAAATCTAAACCCCCCATCCCTTCCACCTCCTCCAAGAAAAAGAAGCCTCTCCCTCTCTCGAAACGTCTAAAACTCGCCCTAAAATCTTTTTCCGAAAGGGAAGACAAAAAACGAATTTTTCTCTTCTCCGGGATTTCTTTACTTCTAATTATCGGAATAATTTTCTTTTATACCTTTTTCATCGAACCTTGGCGAAGGGAACAAATGGCGGAACTTACCGATAAAATTACGACAGAAAAAGCCGCTTCTTTTTCTATGGACGTAATTGCCTATGAGAACGAAGAGGAAAGTTTCGAAGATTTAGAAAAAAGACTCCTCCGAGAAATAAATACCTCTTCCGATAGAAAAATAAAAATCTCCGCGCTTGTCTCCTTAGCCGATATTTATAGCGACAACGGACGAATTTCCGAGGCAATAAAAATGTTAGAGAAAGAATTAGAAACCGCCGAAACTCCAAGCGAAAAAGTCCAACTAATGGCGAACCTTTCTAACTTATATGCTAAAAACGGCGACAAGGAAAAAGCTATTTCTCTCCTAGAACAAATTCTAGAATATCCTGAAACCGAAAATATCGAAATTAACGGCTTGCCCTGGGGCGGCGTCCGCGAGACCTACTTAGAAGAATATAACAGGATGAAAAATGAATAAGGCTTTCTTAAGACCCCTCAGCATATTAAGCCTCTGTCTTGTTGTCGGCTTTGCGGCGGTTCTTTCTACTTTTGCTACTGGAGGTAGTGGAGATACCGCAACCAGCGGTGCTAAAAGCCAGTATATGTCTTATTGTCAGAGTAGAGACATAACAGTTTTAGCCGGAAAAAAATGGAGCAACACCTATACGGTTGGGACAACGATCGGAACTTTAACCCAGTCGAAGAAAACTAGGAAGTTCACCGCCGCGAACGGAACAGCAACAACGTGGTCTGTTAGCTCGTCGTCTAGTTATCCCCGCGAAGCTGAACAATCATATACCTGTCCACACTATATAAAATCAGACATTGCAACTTTTAATACTGCTTGGAATACCGCTAAGGCTTATATGAAACAAGTTGGTCAAACTTTTAATTACGATACTACCGCAAAAGCAATATGCGATAATACTACAACTAATCCAAGCAACGTCGTCGTCTGGGTTGGTATGGACGGAACCATAGACAATTATTTCGGCGATCAATCTGACGAGACGGCTGATGCGAATGGCTATAAGAATATAGGAAGAGTTGATAAAAATTATTACAGGTTAAAAAACTCGACCGGCGTAAACGAAAAGAAGGTCAAGACCTTCAACAGCTCGAAAACATACACAAACAGTTACGGCACGGCAAAGTTCCCTTATAATTTTACTCACGAAACTCACGGCAACTTTTGGAATGATGCGGTTTCCGACGATTATTGGTATTCTCCTAATCTTCCTTCCGGTGTCCCCAAAACTTGGTATACTCTTCTCCAATACACAGTTTATGAATCCGGTACAAAGTTCATGAACGGGACAAATTATACCGACGACAACCTAGCTTTCTTCTGCCCAGGTATGTTCTCTCCCCCAGCAGTAACAGAAACCACCTCTACTTACTCCGTTTCTGCCACTGTAACCGACGGAACAACCGCAAAAAACGCCTCAAACTCACCCTCTACTTCTCCTCACACATATAACGTCGCTAACGGCTTTTCTAGCCTCACTCTAACTTTCGGCGGAACGGTTTCCCGCGGTTCTGGCGCAACTTATACTGATAACGTCTCGATTACTTATAAAGTCGGCAACGCCTCCCAAACCAGTATGAACGTTGGTAGTTCCGCCAACACCTCAACCAACAATACCGTCACGATTTACCCCGGAACAACTTCGACTGATACGAGCGGCGATACGCTCTACGTTGCCGCTGGTGCCACTACTCCAAACATCTGCCGTACCGTTACAATTAGCCCCACCAGTTATTCCAGTACAAGCGGCGGTAGCGGTAGTGGAACCAGCACCGTCTGCGTCAAAGTTTCCCGCGCCGCCGACGAAATCAAATACGCCAAGTTCTCCGGAACAGTCAGTTCCGTTACTGAGACAGGGGGCAAACTCGTATCTTCTGGAGGCTATTTATGGACCGCCAGTGCCTCCGGTTCAACAACCTTTAAAGTATCCGGCTCTGTTAGCCGTAAAAACGATTCAACGGATACTTATTCGGGCAATTCTTATTCTCGCTATAACATAACCGGAACCGCCCAGTCTTCATCGCCCTACGGCCTCTCAACAACTAATACCGGCAACCTCGCCAAAGGCGGTAGTAAATCTATGGATACGACTTTTACCGGCTCTTGGAAAGACCTTGCTCAAGGAGGAACTGCTCAAGTTTGCGGCTATCTTTATTACGATTCTTCCGTAACTTATACAAACGGTTCTATAACCGCCCAAACTCCAGCCGCCGCAACGCAAAAATGCGTAACTATTAAACGCTATACTGATACCTCCGCGACTTTCTCCGGCTCAGTTAGTTCTGTCTCAGAAACCGGCGGGAAATTTATAACTTCTGGCGGAAAATATTATACTTACGATGCTTCCGGCTCAACAACTTTCTCTATCTCCGGTTCAATTGCCCGTAGCTCCTCCGATAGTCATACGAGCAATGGCGTCACTTCGCGTTATAGCATTGGTGCCGCCCAATCCGCTTCCGCTTATGGGATCTCTAGTTCAAGCCCCACCGTTTCTCCGAATCGCGGCTCTAGCTCTACTGTTTCCGGATCTTTTACAGGAAGCTGGAGCAACCTCGCTAAAGGAGGTTCAACCACTATTTGCGGCTATCTCTACCTCGATACGACGGTCAACTTCCGTAATGGCTCCGAACAATCTCGCACTCAAGGCACCGGCGGCTCAAAATGCGTTACGCTTTATCGCTACTCCGACGTTGTCGCCAGGTTCTCCGGCTCAACTTCTCTCGGAACTATGGATCCAAGCCTCGTTTGTGGAAGCGAATCCAGCAACAAGATAGCCTGTACTGGTATCGCCAGCCAAGGGACTTATAGAGTCGGCTTCTCTAACTCTGTCTCTAGAACCGGCGACGGCTCCAGTATTACTAACGCCGCCTTTAAATATGCCGTCAATAAAAACGGAACTGACGATACTGCTAAAACCAGCACTCTTAAAATCAACACCTCTAAAACCAATGATGGCCTCGGAGCAAACAGCGTTGATGTCTCTGTTTCAGAAAGCGATAGCGCCGACCAAAAGGTTACCTACTGTCAAAATGTAAAATACAATACTTCTTCGACCTATTATAATGGAAAACTAATTAACTCTTCCGGAACAGAAATCTCTGCCTCGAATCTTTCTATGGACGGAAATAGTACTCAAAAATGCGTAGAAATTACTCGCCCAAAGAACTTCTATAACTATGCTAAGTTCTCCAGCGGATTAAAAATCACGGAAACTAGCGGCTATCTCGTCTCCTGCTCTCCAAACGAACTCGGAACTGCCTCGGCTCAAAACAAAACTATCGAATGTACTGGCCCCGCCGTCCAGTCGAACTTTACCTTAACGTTCGAATATATTGTTAACCGTAAAAACGATACGACCGATACCTACCCAAATTCCTCTCTCGCAAACAGCTCCGCCGGAACCGTTCTCTCCGAAGGCGCGTTTAGTAATTCAAAATACACCTCCAATCTCAATCTTTCGACCGGTGCCCTCGCTAAAGGCGGCACAAAAACCGTCAAAACCGAAGCCTCAAAATCCTATACGATTAAACCCGGAGAAAACAAAACTATCTGTGCCTACTTAACTTATAATGATAGCTTAAAAATTAAGAATAACGTTTCTGTTGTCTCTAGCGCTACAACTAACGACAAGGCTTTTAAGTGTATTAAAATAACTAATCCAAACCCCCAAACCCCAGTTAGCTTTACAGGAACTTCCTCAACCCCGTCTCTAACGGACACCAGTTATTTTACCAAAAAATCTAACGGCGAATATTATATAACAAAAGCCGCGACGCTTTACCCGTCATCTTCCGCCGTAACGTCCTCCGATAATAAGTATAGTGTTAAATATTCTCATACCGTTAAACGCGATAATGTCTCAAACTATACTT
>CAZMWH010000002.1:0-4688 GCA_964570115.1 uncultured Candidatus Saccharibacteria bacterium
GCATCCACTATTAGTGCCCTTATTTACCTTTTTATGCATTGACTTAATCTAGCAACCGAAGTTCGATTGCTTTTGATTCCGTCAATTGTAAATCTATTGTCTAACCAAATTGTTAAAACAGGAAACAAAATCAACGATTTTTCTCGCAGTCTTTTTCCATTACTTTTTCTTTCAGAGGTCGGGCGCACCGACTTGATTAACTGTCGATAAGTATATCGCACTTTCGAAAACTTTGCAAGTACTTTTTTAAAGATTTTTAGATTTATTTTTAGACTTTTAGACGGCTAATCGCGGCGAGGACGGACTTTTTGTCCATTTCGATTAACTTTAGGGTCGATTCGATGTCGTTTTTGGCGATTTTTAGGGTTCGGGCGAGGACGGGATTGTCCTTTTTATCTTCGAAAAAGGCAAAAAACTGATCGGCGTCGGCGCGAGAGTCAATCGTCGCGGCGAAGTAGCGAGGATAATCTTCGATTGACTTTTCCCCGTTAATTTTATAAATATAGTCCCAGTTTTCGAAAAGCCAGGAGAGGGCGCGGTCTTTCGTAAACTTCCAGCGACGGAGGCGGAGGAGGAAGCCGAGGTGGTCTTGGGATTTAATCAACTCGGGAGTTTTTAGGGAAGAAAAGGCGAAATCGATATTTTTTGGGAGGCGGGGCTTTCCGAGACAGGAGCGAAGTTCACTTTTTAGGTCGGGGTCGGTCGTGTTTTTATAGAGTTCGAGAAGTTCGGGATAAAACTCGGCTTCGTCGCGCCAGATTTTCGCAGAGAGAATAAAGGGGCGAGTCTCGGAGCTAAGGCTCTCAAGGTTTTTATTATAGAGGTTCGCAAGAGCGTCGATTAGGTCGGGGTTTTTTGAATAGACGGCGCAAGAGAGAAAGGTTGAGCGAAGCTCGGTATCGTTCAAGGTTTCGTCTTTTCGGGGAAGGAGACCGAGGGTTTCGAGGGGGGATTTGACAATATTATATATATAGCTTTTATATTTTTCTTCTTCGGGGGAGTCATAGTCGATAAAGAGGGTTAGTTTTCCGATTATAGTGTCGACAATATCCCAGACGGGGGCGGAAGTTTCGACTTTAAACTTTTCAATCAGGGGAAGAAGCGAGGAGGAGGCAACGAGAGGAGTCTCGGCGAGCATCATGCGGTCAATGAGGAGGCGGAGGCGCTGCTCTTCGGAGAGGTTATTAAAATTATCGAGCGCGTCTTTGAACTCGGGACCGGAGAGGTTGATTAGGTAATGACCGGACATATCATCTTTTATTTCGGGGATTGGATAGATAGAGTCGTCGGTTGAGCCGTCAAGGAAGAAACGTTGCTGGTTTTCGTCGGTCAAAACCGGGAAGCCGGGCTTTAAAATCCAGGCGTCCATAAAATCCTTAACGTTAAAGTCGGCGTATTTATCGAGCATCTTCCAGAGGTCGTCGCCAGAGGTATTTTTATATTTAAACGCCTCAAAATAATCTTTAATTCCCTTAAAGAAGTTTTCTTCGCCCATTTCGCGGATTAGCATCAACATGAGATGGGCACCCTTCGCGTAAACGATACAGGGGTCGAAAAGGGTTGCGATTTCCGCGGGGTCGGAAACATCTTCCTGGACAGATTGGACACCGGGGATTGCGTCACGATAAAGCGCGGCGAGACAATCAGAGGTAAAGAAGTCCGCCCAGACGCGATAAGTCGGAAAAAGATAGTCTGTACAAAAATATTCCATTACAGAGGCGAAAGATTCGTTAAGCCAGAGACCGTCCCACCAGTTCATCGTCACGAGATTACCGAACCATTGGTGGGAAAGTTCGTGGGTGATGGTCAGGGCGACGGCTTTTTTTGAGGCGAGAGAGGAGGACTCTTTACAGAGAAGCTGGGACGAGCGATAAGTTACGAGCCCCCAGTTCTCCATCGCGCCAGCTTCGAAGTCGGGAATGGCGACTTGGTCAAGCTTTTTTAGGGGGTAGGGGACGGAAAAGAGATTTTCATAATAGTCGAGGGATTTTTTGGCGACTTCGTTTGGGAAAGAGAGGAGGTCTTTAGACTGGTTTAGAGGGGCGTAGGTACGGACGGTGATACCGGAGGCGGTTTTGTCTTCGAGGACGTTGAATTTGCCGATGACGAAGGCGAGGAGGTAGGTGGACATCTTCGGTGTAGTTTTGAAAGTCCAAGAATTATTATTTTTAGCTAATAATTCCATATTTGACAAAACAATATCTTCTTCGTCGGGGACGGTGATTGAGAGGTCGAACGTTGCCTTAGCGGCGGGTTCGTCGATACAAGGGAAAGCCTCGCGGGCGTAGTGGGACTCGAACTGAGTTGAGACGATTTTTTCGGTTTTTCCTTGATATTCATAGGTCGAAAGATAGGCACCTTGCATATTTTCATTTAAAGCGCGGTCATAGCCGACTTCGAGGGTTAGAGCGCCCCTAGGGGCGTTCTCGACGCCTAGAACGCCATTTTCGAGTTTAAAATCGACTTTTTCTCCGTTAATTTTAACGGATTTTATCTTATTGTTGACGGAATGGAGTTTTATGGTCGATTTAACGGCATTTCCGGTAATTTTTACAACACCTTTAAGGGATTTCTGCTCTTTATTTATAAAGAGGTCGAGTTGATAACTTTCGGGTATAAAATAATCTAATAATCTTTCCATTAAATCTATTATACGCCAACCACGGGTTCTTTCGGGCAAGTTTCGAGGACTTTTTTCATCGTTGATTTTTCGGCGTCGGAAACCCAGAGAGAATATTTATATTTAACGGAAATTTGGCGGGCGACGTAGGCGCAGCGGAACTTTTTGTTTCCTGGGAGCCAAGTTGAGGCGTCGCCGTCGGATTTGGTCATATTAGTTTTTGCGTCGACAGCGAGGAGGTTTAAGGGGTCGGTCGCGAGAGAGTAGCGGTCTTCTTTTGAGAGATTTTGGGCGCCCTTTTGCCAGGCGTCAGAGAGGGCGACGACGTGGTCGATTTGGACGCCGGAGGAGAGATCGGATTTTTGGTAAAAAATTAAATGGGAGCCGGTATAAGGCTCGTCGTATTCGCCAGAGACGACAGTACAGTTATCTTCGGAAGAGATAACCGCGGAATCGCCGAGTTCGCGTTTGATGATGCGTTGTCTTAGGGAACAGCCGTCAATGGTTGGCCAAGAGGAATAAAACTCTTCGCGGGAGTAGCCGGTTTTTGGAGCGCGCCCTTTTACGGCGAGTTTTTCGAGATAATCGACGGCGAGCTTAGTTCCAGAGGAGGAGACGCCCTTTGGGGCTAAATATTCGGAGCTCGGCTCCGCGCTCTGTATTTCGGTCTCGTAGGAGTTTGGGTTTATGATTAGGTAGCCAGCGACGGCAACAACTCCGGCGGCAACGGCAGCGACTCGGCGGGCGCGATAGTTCGTTTTTGAAGTTTTAGCGGATTTTGTGGTTTTTTTGGTTGATTTCTTCTTTGGCATTAGTTTTATTATAGCGGATAGAAAAAAGCGGCGGAAGATTGATTTTAGGCGGAAAATGTGTTATAAATAAACGAAGGTTTTCCTCGTAACTTAATATCCTATTCTAGATTTAAGGGGGCGATTTCTTGAGACGGCTGATTTACCAGCTTTACCCAAGTACATGGGCGGGCGGGTTTCCGGAGATGACGCGGTTTTTGCCGAAGCTGTGGGAACTGGGCGTCGATTATGTTTGGGTTAGTCCGTTTTATCCGAGTCCGTGGAAGGACGGGGGCTACGACATTTCCGACTACTGCGCGGTCAATCCGCGGTTTGGAACGATGGAAGATTTCGACGTGTTTGTTCGGGAAGCGAGAAGGTTTGAGATTAAGGTTCTGATTGATTTGGTTTTGAACCATACCTCGACCGAGCATCCGTGGTTTAAGGCGTCGGAAGACGGCGACCCAAAGTATCGAGACTATTACCGCTGGACGAAGAAAGATTTGGGATGGAAGAACTTTTTTAACGGCGGGTCGGCGTTTGAGTTTTCTGAAAAAAGAGGAGAGTTTTATTTTCATCTTTTTCACGAGTCGCAGCCAGATTTAAACTTCGACAATCCGAACGTGATTTCTGAGTTTGAGAAGATTATCTCTTTTTGGACGCTTAGACACGGGGTTGCTGGGTTTAGACTGGATGTTGTGCAACTGATTCAAGAGACGATGATACCGACGTTTCTTTCGCGACCGTTTCCCTTTTCGGGGTTTTCGCGGTACTATATGAACCCAAAAACGACAAAGCTACTCCATCAACTGTTCGACGGGAGAAATCTTTATACTATCGGCGAGGGAGGAAGTCCGTTTAAGTTTAACCTTTTGAGGTTGGCGAGAAAGGGCGGACCTTTGAACGCAATGTATAATGTTCTGATTCGGAACTCGGTCGACCACCGAGGAATTGTTTTTCCGGCGAAGCCGAGTCTTTCGAGGCTTTCGAGAGCGATTAACCGCTGGGGGAGAGACGAGAGGGTCGGAATTGTCCTCGAGTCGCACGATCATCCGCGGTTTACGTCGTATTCGGGATTTTCCGGAAAAGAAATTATCCGAACGCTGTTTAAATCGCGCGCGAAGACGATTATTCTCTATCAGGGTCAGGAGCTGGGGCTTTTGAACCCGAACGCGAGAGTGCCGCTTAATTTGGTTGAATATCGTCGCCAAGAAAACGACTCGATGTCCTGTCTTAACTTAACGCGAACGCTAGCTCGGAACTGGAAAAACGGGATGATT
>CAZMWH010000002.1:4788-23950 GCA_964570115.1 uncultured Candidatus Saccharibacteria bacterium
GTCCTGTCTTAACTTAACGCGAACGCTAGCTCGGAACTGGAAAAACGGGATGATTGATTTGAGAATTGTAGAATAGGAGGATTTGCCGGCGAAGAGCCGGCTTTTTTTATTTCTGGAGTTTAATTTGGAGAACAGGGATTTCGATTTTTGCTTCGTCGAAGGCGCGTTTAACTTCTTTTCTTAGTTCGCGTTGAACTTTAAAATGTTTATAAGGCTTACAAGGGCAAGTCATACGATATTTAACGCCGCTATCGCCGAGTTCGGACGAGCCGTAATAATGGATTTCTCCGGTCATTTCCTCGAATTTTCCGTCGAGCTTTTTCTTAATTTTTTCGAGGATTTTTTCGACGTTTTCGGCGTCTTCTTTATAGGCGACATAAAAAGTTATTTCCGCGAGAGTATCGTTTAAACTATAATTTGTAACGGTATTTATAGTTCGGTTAGAAATAATTCGGACTTGACCGCGATAATTTTTAACTCGAGTAGTCTTTAGACCAAGATAAGTTACGCGCCCCTTAAAACCGTCGATTTCGATTAGGTCGCCGACCTCATATTTCCCCTCGGAAACGATAGAAATCCCGGCGATAATATCTTTAGCGAGGTCTTGGAGCGCGAGACCGATAACCGCCGCCCCAATTCCGAGACCAGCGAGGAGCGAAGAAACGTCGACGCCGAAACTCGCAAGAATCGCAAGCGTCGCGAGAATAAGAACAACATATTTAATAACGTTTAGAATAAGCCCTTCGAGAGTATTGATGCGTTGGATTTGAGACTCTTTAAGGCGTTTTTTAGAACTGGTTAGAACGAGGGAGACAACGCGTTTTAGAATAAAATAAAAGAAAAACGCAACAATCGCCGAAGTTAGAGCGTAGAGAACTTTCTTTAAAAGCTCGTTTTCTTCTCCTAAAAATTCAAACATAAACCTCCTTTTTTAAAATTAAACATTAAAACGAAACTCAACGACGTCGCCGTCTTGCATGATATAAGTTTTTCCCTCGGTTCGAAGGAGACCGGCTTCTTTAACGGCTTTTTCGCTACCGAGGCGTTTTAGGTCGTCATAATTACAAATCGAGGCGGAGATAAAACCGCGCTGGAAGTCGGAATGGATTGTACCGGCGGCTTCGGGGGCGGTTGAGCCTTTTTTAATAGTCCAAGCGCGACACTCTTTTTTACCGGCGGTTAAGAAACTCTGGAGGCCGAGAGTTGAATAGGCGGCTTTAATCAGCTCGCCGAGAGCGTCATTTTTTACGCCATAACTTTCAAGAAATTCAAGACGCTCGAGGTGGTTCATGCCAGACATTTCTTCTTCCAACTTCGCGTTGACGAAAACTGCTTCGGAGCGGGGTCCTGTCTCCGCATCTTCCCCCGTGTCGCGAGCTTTGCTCGACTCCTCGGGGGCCCCCCAAGCGGAGCCACCCCTCGCTAAGTCTTTTAGTTTTTCTTGTAACTCTTTATCGACTAAGCCATGTTCATCAACATTAAACATATAAATCACCGGCTTTTCGGTTAAGAAGGGGATATTCTCGTCGGCGGGGTCTTTTTTTCGCTTCGTGGCGATTTTTGCTCTCGTTTCTTCGTCGGCAAGTTCAAGTTCGAGGTTAATAATCTCAATATCTTCTTTTGCTTGAGCTAAAATATCGTCTTCGGGTTTATTGTCGGCGCGGACAATATCGTCGTTTTTAAATGCGCGGACGACATGGCAGATAGCCTGACACTCGCGGATATTTGCGAGAAACTTATTGCCGAGGCCTTCACCTTTACTCGCGCCCTTAACAAGTCCGGCGACATCAACAAATTCGACGGTCGCGGGGACAACTTTTTCGGTTTCGTACATTTTCGCGAGAACTTCAAGACGCTCGTCGGGAACCGGAACGATACCGACGTTCGGCTCAATTGTTGCGAACGGATAATTCGCGGCGAGCGCGCCGGCGTTCGTTAGAGCATTAAACAGAGTCGATTTTCCGACGTTCGGAAGCCCGACGATAGCAATTTTTAGATTAATAGGCAGCCTTTCGTTATATTCTTATCTATAATTATATCATTTTTCTAAGTTAAATCTAGGAAAACATAGCGCAAAAGTAAAAAGCTCCGGAAAACCGGAGCTTAAAAGGGGAGGAAAACAGGTTAGCTAGGTTAGCAAGCACATTCGGTACATTCGCAACTGCGACGTTCATCGTATTCATGGAGTTTAATCCTGATATTGGGGTTGCGAGCCCAGACGAGATAGCCAATCGGAGCGCCGTGGCGTCCGTAGGACTTACTCTCGAGGAGTGCGACATCTTCGAGCGGGCGGCCGGAGTTCCTGATTTCGTCGAGTTTTGCTTTATCGACGATATAATACTGGGGCGGCTGCTCAAAGGCGTATACCTCGCTGAAAGGCGGCAGGACGCAACGAATCGGATCAAAGGCGATAATCCGACCGCTCGACTCTTCGTAGAGGCAGATTCGCTCGTCCGTCAGGTTCATGAAATCCCTACTCAAAATAGTATGCCTATAGTTTTGCATAACTTCCCTCCTAATGTACAGTCCCTATTTTAGAGATAACCTTCTTATTATACCCCCCCCCGCAAAAAAAGTCAAGCTTTTTATTACATTATTCGGTTTTTCCGGCGTAGGCGCGGTTTTGCGCAAGCATTTGATCCTGGATTTTAGCGGCGCGAACGAGGTCGTCGACGCAGGAATTAACGGAATGTTTTACGCGGACTTTTTCTTCGGCTTTCTTTCCGTCATTCCAACGATCGAGCGTGCCGACGAGATAACCGGTGATGCGGCGAAGACGTTCAAATTTTTCCCCGAAATATTTTTGGTTTTTATCATAATATTCGCGAGCTTTTTCTTCGGAGCCGAACTGTTCGATTAAGGCGACACCGGTTTTAACGAGAAGGGAGACATGGGCGGTTTCGTAATTATCAAGTTTTTCGAGGGCGGATTTTAGCTCCTCTTCTGGGATATTAGCATAAGCGGCGAGGGAGTTTTTAAAGCGCATAAAGTCGAATTTCTCAACATCGTTTGGCGCAAAATAGACAATATTTTTCATTTTTTGTGATTTCCTTTTTTAAGTCTAAAATGATTATGCTTATGATTATACACGCTATATATAGCGGTTGTCAATAGTTTTTAACGCTATATATAGCGTTTATTAAACTCAAATCTTATGGTAAAATAAGGTAGTCTAACCTAAACAAATAATGAAGCTCTCGAAAAGAGAAGTTTTAAATGGCACCGTGTGCTAGTTACTTCTTTTTCGAGGTAGCTGTTTAGGTTAGACACCGCATGCGGTGTCATTTTTAATGCTCGAGCAGAAATGATACGAGATGGAAAAATATAAAATCCTCGAACTAACCGAGGAAGAGTATTTATGTTTTATTAAAACTCAAGAAACAAATAATTTTAGGGCGCAGTCGATTAGTTATTTTCGAGAAATGTTTGACGCATTCGGAAAGAAAATTAAAGTCGTCGCGGCGTTTTACGAAGAAAAACCAATTTCGGCGGCGATGTTTATTTTATGTAATAACGAAATTATTTATTTGTATTCAGGGTCGGATTATAAATATAATAAATACTGCGGGTCATACGCAATTCAATGGTATATGATAAAGTTTGCGCTAGAAAATAATTATAAGATTTATAATTTTTATGGCGCGCGACCGTTTCCGGGGGATGGAGTTTATGAATTTAAAAAAGGTTTTCAGGCGGAGACGGTGGAGAAAATGGGGGTGTTCGGGCTTCCGCTTGATATGTTTGGAAAAGTTTATCTAAGCACGCGGAACTATCGGAAATTTGGGAAAATTAGTTAATTACAAACCAGTCGTTAAACGTAAAGTTTTCGCCGGAGACGGAAGCGACAGCGAGGAGCGGGGAATATTTTTCCTTTAAATCTTTTCGATAGTTTAGAAAGGCCTCGGCGGCGAAAGTCATTTGGGCTAGTTTTTGTTTCGTAATCATATCGAGCGAGCTGCCGCGAAACTCGGATTTTCGATATTTTACTTCGGTAAAGTAGATTTTGTCGCTTTTAGTTGAGATAATGTCGATCTCGTAGAACTTAGTTTTGTGGTTGCGGGCGAGGATTTGATGACCGTGGCGAACTAGATAATTTGCGACGAGAGTTTCCGCGCGGTTGCCTAATTGCTTGGTAGTAAGCTCGCTACCGTTTGAAGGATTCTTTTTCGAGGCGCGTCGCAAGCGCCCGTCGTTACGGGGCTTGCGCGCTAATCCTCGTCGTAACTCCGGATCCTCTTCAAAAGAACCGTTCAAACCGCTCGCTGCCTTGCGAGCCGCCACCGCGGCGCGTTTCAGCTCGATAAAGTCGGGGAAGAAAAGCTCGGGTTTCTTTAGGATGGTAACGTGGGCGGCGAGGGGAGTTAAAGCAAAAAAGTTTTCGGTTCCGTTTAAGACGATTTCAGAAAAGCTAATTCCCTTTTCTTGAAACTTTTTAACAAGAGAAAAGACGGCGGAGCGAGCGTCGTCTTTAATTTCTTCTAAAATAAAGTTTTCGAGTTTTCCGACCGCGACGGCGAAAGGAAAAGTTTTAGTCTTTTTTGAGGCAAAAATCTCTAAACGAGACATTATTCCTCGGGTTCGGCAGAACCTTTAGGATTTTTTGCTTCTTCGGTAGTTTCTTCGGTTTTTTCTTCAGCTTCGAGGACTGCTTCGGCTTCTTTTAGGGAGTTGACCTCGGCGCGGTCGAAGTCTTTATTAGAAAGACGGGCGGATTTACCGGAGCGAGCGCGGAGATAAGAAAGGTTGTTGCGGCGAACTTTCGCGCGTTTAACGATTTCGATTTTCTCGACGAGGGGAGAATGGAGAAGGAAAGATTTTTCGACGCCAACACCGGAAGCGATTTTGCGGACGGTGATGCGGGCGGTATGGGACTCTTTACGGTCAACGCGGATAACAACGCCTTCAAAAACCTGGGAGCGAAACTTTTCGCCTTCTTTAATTTTTTGGGTAACTTTAACAGTATCGCCGGAGCGAACGTCGACGACAGCTTTCTTTTTCTGGGCGTCGCCAATCTTTTTTAAAATAGAAAAACTCATTTTATTAACCTTTATTATTAGACAATTACCTGTAATAATATCATAGTTTTAGAAAAAAGAAAAGGGGTTAGTTTAGCGTTTTAAGGCGAGGCGAATTCTTTCTTCAGTCGGAAGCGAAGGATCAACGTTTTCGAGGGCGGCAGTTGCTTCTTTAAGCGGGAAGCCAAGAGCGATTAGAGCGTCGAGAGCTTCGTCTTTTTCGAGCCGAGTTTCCTTTTTAAGGACGGTCGCGCCGTAGCGGGAAGGAATCCCGACCTTATCGCGGAGGTCAACAATAATCCGTTCGGCGGATTTTTTCCCGACGCCGGAAGCCTTAGAGACAAAGGCAGAATCGGCGTTAGCGATGGCGTTTCTAACTTCTTCGGCGGAGGCGAGGGAGAGGATTGAGATGGCGGCTTTTGGGCCGACGCCGTTGACGGAAATTAGCATTTCGAACAGTTTTTTCGCGGCGAGTGAAGAAAAACCATAAAGCTCCTCGGCATTTTCGCGGATATTATGATATGTATAAAACTTAATTTCGTCGCCGAGATTTGAGGATTCATAGTCGAGGCTAGTGAGCATAAGTTCGTAGCCGACGCCGTTAACGTCGACGATAACCGAATTATCAAATTTTTCCGCAAGTTTTCCAAAAATATGAGCAATCATAAAGTTTATTATACATCAAGTTTAGAGAATAGAGAATGAGTGATAGCTGCGGCGAGGGCGTCAGCAGCGTCGTCGGGCTTTGGGGCGGTTTTGAGATTGAGATGGAGGCGAACCATCTCTTGCATTTGTTTTTTGTCGGCATGGCCAAAGCCGGTCATCGCCTTTTTAATTTCATTCGGAGAATATTCAAAAATCGGCAGGTTTTCTTGTTTCGCGACAAGAAGAACGACCCCGCGAGCCTCGGCGACGGAAATTCCAGTCGTAATGTTTTGCATAAAAAAGAGTTTTTCGACAGAAATACAGTCGGGGCGGTTGAGTTTGATAATTTCGTGGAGCGAGTCATAAATATCGAGGAGGCGGTCAGGAAGGGGAGTATGGGGCGGGGTTGAGATAACGCCGCAGTCGAGCATCTTCGGGCGAGGCTTTACTTCGATTACGCCGAAGCCACAAATCCCAGTTCCAGGGTCAACGCCAAGGATTTTCATTATTTTACGTATTTAATTAAGGTTTCGCGGAGGTCGGAGACTGGGATAACGAATTTGTCTTTGATGGTCGCGGGAGCGATGGCGCGTTTAAAGCCGAGTTTTTTCGCTTCGGAAATGCGTTGGTCGGGACGAAAGGCGGAACGGATTTCGCCACCGAGACCGACTTCGCCAAAAACAACATAATCTTCGGAGAGGCGACGTTCGGCGACGGCAGAGGCGACGGCGAGACAAATCGCAAGGTCGGCAGCAGAATCGTTTAATTTAATTCCGCCGACAACGTTGATAAAAATATCTTTATCGGAAAGGTTTAACTTTGTGCGGCGCTCGAGAACGGCGAGAAGAAGTTTTAGGCGGTTGAGGTCGAAGCCGGAGACGGTACGGTTGGGATAGCCGAAATTGGTTTTTGAGGCGAGAGCCTGGATTTCGACGAGAAGCGGGCGTGAGCCTTCGAGAGTCGCGAGAATAATCGAGCCGTCGGTATTTTTTCTTTCGGCAAGAAGCGCGGCGGAAGGGTTTTTAACTTCCTTTAGGCCAGTCTCATTCATTTCAAAAATCGCGACTTCGCTGGTTGAGCCGAAGCGATTTTTAACGGCGCGGACGGTTTTAAAGCCACCATAGCGGTCGCCCTCAAAGTTAATAACGACGTCAACGAGGTGTTCGAGGACTTTCGGGCCGGCGAGAGTTCCCTCTTTTGTAACGTGTCCAACAATCACAACGGCGGTATCAGTGGCTTTAGCGGCGCGGATAATGAGGTTGCCGCAATTTGTGACTTGGGAGACGCCGCCGGGGGCGGAGGAAATCTCGGCAATGGAGAGGGTTTGGATTGAATCGACAATCACAAAGTCGAATTTCCCGGATTCAATTGTCTTAGCGATATCGTTTCCGGAAGTCGAGGAGGCGAAATTGAGGTTGTCGGAGTTGGCGCCGAGGCGGAGAGCGCGAAGTTTGACTTGACCGGCTGATTCCTCGCCGGAGATATAAAGGACGGATTTATTTTTCGCAACTTCGGAACAGATTTGCATAAGGAGAGTTGATTTGCCGATGCCGGGCTGACCGGTTAAAAGGACAACTGAGCCCATTAAGAAACCACCGCCAAGGACAATATCAAAGTCGGGGAAGCCGGTTTTTAAACGTTCTTTCGCGTCGGAAGGGACGATTTCTTTGATGTTGGTAAAGTTGAGGAGTTTTCCAGAGACTTGACCGCGGGAGAGGGCGTTTTTGCCGACGGCTTCAGCGGATTCATCAGGAAGAGTTTCGACGAGGGTGTTCCATTCGCCACAATTAGTACATTTTCCCGTCCATTTCGCAAAAGTCGCGCCACATTCTGAGCAAGTAAAAGCCGAACGAACTTTTGACATCTAGTTTTTGCTCTTTAAGACAACGTCGTTCGCGTGAACCCAACCTTCAAGCGAACCACCGTCGAGGTATTCGCCGGAGTTCGTCGCGACGCGCATAACTCCGCCTTTTTTAATATAAGAGTCAATCGGGTCGGTAATCATATATTCTTGGTCGAGGGGACCGAAATTATTACTGTTAACGTAATTGACGATTTCTTTTAAGAGTTCCGGGGAAAGGATATATTTCGAGACGTTAATTAGATTAGACGGGGCTTCGGAGACTTTTGGTTTTTCGACAACTTCTTTTAATTTATTTTCTTCATCAACTCGGAAAACGCCATATTTTTCGACATCTTCTTGTTTGATTTGGGCGCCAAAAATCGCAGAGTCGGTTTCGGACTTGAGGGCGCTTAAGAGGGAGCTGGCAGCGGATTCGCCGGACGGGTTCCAGATAAAATCGTCGCCCATAAAAACAAAAACTGGTTCGTTTAAATTATATTCTTCGACAACCATCGCGACCGGAACGGCGGTTCCGTATTTTGCTGAGGGGTCTTGGGAGGTAAAATGGATTTTTACGTTCGGGGGGAGAGTTTTTGCGAGCTCGAGGCGGTCGTTTTTTCCGCGCGCTTTTAAATATTCATTCAAGGCGAGGTTGTCTTTATAAAACTCGCGAACTTGACACGGTTCGACGTTAGAAATAACCATGTAAATATCGGTTACGCCGGCGTTAATCAGTTCTTGGACGGAATAGTCAACGAGCGGGCGATTTCCGACGGGGAGCATAGATTTTTCGATAATTTTTGTAATTGGAAGACGGCGAGTTCCCCAACCAGCGACCGGAATTATTGCTTTAGTAATCATTAAATTACCTCCTTAACTCTTTTATCATACCATAAATTTCCCCGAGAGCAATATAGAGGAAGAAGCCCGCAATCAAGTCAAGGAAGACGGGTAGGTTTTTCAGGAGCGACTCGCCGACAAAAAAGGCGACGACTGCGGCAGGAACAAGAAGAAACCCGGAGACGATTTGGAGCTTTAAAATCTTTCTAAAGGAAAAGTTTGAGCGAACCATAATCGAAAAATCACCGATTTCTTGGGGGATTTCGTGAGCGGCAGTCGAGAGGGCGGCAAGCAGTCCGGTCGGAAGCGAAGCGGCGAAGCTAGTTCCGATAACAATTCCGTCGACAACTGTATGAAGGCTATCGACGACGAGCATGGAGTAAGCCTGTTTTTTATCGTGGAGGGAAGTTTTGTCGCCGTGTTTGTGGAAATTACTAAGGATATAATTTACGGAAAAACAGGCGAGCAATCCGACAAGAACGAGCGCAATAACCGCAAAAAGGGAGAGTTCGCTTTCTTCGAGCGATTCGGGGAGTAGGTCGAAAAAGACGGTATAAACAAGGAGAAGCGCGGCAAGGGGGGTCGTGATGCGTTTTAGGATTTTTGAGAACTTATTATCCGATTTTTTCTCGCCTTTTTTTAGGCTAAAAAGGAGGAGGAAACCGCCAAGAAGCGAAAGAAAAACGGTTAAAATCGTCGAGACAAGGAGGATAAAAAAGTTTTCCATAAACCTATTCTACACTAATCAACGGTTCGCGCCAATCTTTTGGATAGTTTTCGAGGTCAAGAAGGAGAGCGAGCGTCGCGGCGACGTTCGAAAGTCCGGCGTCTTCGAGATTTTTCGAGTAGTATTTTGCGCGGTTTTCGGTATTGTCGTAGAAAATACAGGGGACTTTGTTTAATGAATGAGAAGTTTTGGGATTGCCGTCTTGATCGAGAAGCTCCTCGGCGTTACCGTGGTCGGCAGTAATTAACATCATTCCGCCAAGTTTGTCAACTTTTTCGGCGATGCGTTTTAAGCTAAGGTCGATGGCTTCCATTGCGGTCATCGTCGGCTCAAGTTCGGCAAAATGTCCAACCATATCGCCGCCGGGGAAATTGAGGCGGATAAACTGATATTTTTCTAAATTATCGAGGCAAGCATCAGCAATCTCGGCGGACTTCATCCACGGGCGAGTATTGAACGGGAGAGTATCGGACTCGATTTTGATTTGTTCCTCGAGAGGAGCTTTCTCGTAAGAGTTGCCGTTAAAATAGTAAGTAATATGTCCGAATTTTACGGTTTCGGAAACGGCAAGCTCAGAAACGCCGTTTTTCCCGAGAAAGATATTGAGTGCGTTCTCGATTTTTACGGGCGGAACGAGAGTTAGAGCAGGGACGTGAGTATCGGAATTATATTCGGTCATACCGGCGAAGCAAATATCGTCGGGAGAATAATTATTGCCACGATCGAAATATGGAAAATCATAATAAGTAAAAGCCTGGGCGATTTCAATTGCGCGGTCGGCGCGAAAATCGTAATAAATAAAGCTGTCACCTTTTTCAACTTTTCCTACGGGTTCGTTATTCTCATCGACAATGACAAAGGGCGGGAGATATTGATCTTGAGCCTTCGGGTCTTTTTCGCGGAAGGTTTTAATTGCCTCGGCGGCGGAAGTAAACTTATGATCGGCGGCACCATAAAACATCATATCCCAACCGAGCTTAACCATTTGCCAATCGTTTTCGTAGCGGTCGCAGACCGCAACCATACGCCCGGCGCCACTTGCGATTTTATAATCGTTCCCTTTTTCATTAAACGGTTTTAGAAAAGTTTCGAGACGGTTAATATATTTCGGCTCGCTCTGGGGCGGAACGTCACGACCGTCAAGCATGAGATGGACGCGGATTTTTTTCACGCCTTCTTCGGAGGCTTTTTTGATCATGCGTTCGAGATGAATGATGGAGCTGTGGACGTTGCCGTCGGAAAAGATGCCGGCGAAATGGAGGGTTTTGGGTTCTTCAACTGTTGTATTTTTTACAACATTGTCGATGATTTTATGCCAAGTTTCACCTTCATAGATTTTTCCGGTTTTGAAATAATCTTCAACCTGGGCAATTCCCTGCTTGACGATTTGGCCGGAGCCGAGGGCGTTATGACCAACTTCGGAGTTCCCCATATCGCCTTTTAAAATCCCGACGGCTTCGCCGGAGGCTTCGAGCGGGATATTAAGGTAGTTCTCTAAAGCAAAATCGAGAAATTCGGTGTGCGCCCGCTTTACGGCGTTACCGGCGCCGTCGGGAGCGAGACCAACGCCGTCCATTACGACGAGGACGACCGGGCCTTTATAAGATAATTTCTTTTCCATATATATTATTATATATCAAAAAAGCGCCTTATTAAGACGCTTTTTCTTATTTTCTGCGTTTTATGGTTTTGGAACTTGCTGAGTGATGCAATGAATATCTCCGCCACCGAGTAAAATCTCGCGAGCGTAAATCGGTTCGATTTTTCGGTCGGGGAAACAACCTTGGAGGATGTTAATCGCAGCTTGGTCATGTTCGTCGTTGAAGACCGGGAGAATAATGGCGCCATTACAGTTATAATAATTGATATAACTGGCGGGGAGACGATCACCTTCGTTGCGTGGGAATGTCCCTTCGACGACATCAACGCCCTCGGATTCTTCTTTCGTGATTGTAATTGGATTCGGAACGTGGATTTTAATAACTTCGAGCTTACGACCTTTTGCGTCGGTAACCGATTCGAGATATTCGAGATCTTTTTTAGAGCGCTCGTGTTGGGGGTCTTGTTCATTGTCTTCCCAAGCAAGCACGACTTTTCCAGGAGCGACAAACTGACAAATATTGTCGATATGACCGTTAGTGTCTTCGTCTTTATAGATTCCGTAAGGAAGCCAAAGGACTTTCTCGGCACCACAATAATCGAGCAGATATTTTTCGATTTCTTCTTTAGAAAGGTCGGGGTTTCGCCCTTTATCGAGACAAGTTTCTTCCGTAACGAGGAGAGTTCCTTCGCCGTCGGAATGGACTGAGCCACCTTCAAGAACGAAATTATCGGTTCGATAACGGTCAACACCTTCGATTGCGCAGACTTTCGAGGCAATCATATCGTCGAAGTCCCACGGGAAGTAAATCCCGTTATAAAGTCCGCCGTAACCGTTAAACGCCCAGTCGACCGCGCGGAGACCGCCTTTTCTATCGACGAGGAACGTCGGGCCAGTATCGCGAATCCAGGAATCGTTGTTAGAAATCTCGACAACTCGAACATTCTTCATATTCATTCCGAGAACGTGAGAGTATTGAGACTGATTAACGCCGAGAACGACTGGTTCGTATTTTGCGATAGTCTCGACGACTTGGCGGAACGCAGCCTGAGCCGGTTTAGCCCCGCCCCGCCAGTTGTCGGGGCGTTCAGGCCAAAGAAGATAGGTACAAAGATGTTCGTCGAGCTCGGACGGCATAAAATAGCCGTCTTGCTTTGGGGTTGAATTATTTATTCGCACGGCGAAGAGCCTTTCTCTCGTTATCTTTTCTCGCGGCATTAAGAACAAGAACTTCGCCAAGGACGACACAGACAACGGAGCTAATAATTAGCGTTGAGTTTTCGGCGATAACTTCCATGTCAAACTCGGGGATTAAGGTAAAGAAGAGGGAGATAACGAGCATAATCATCGGGACGACGCCCATAATTGTCCGAAGAACTGGGTTAATGTTTAGCCAATAACCATTTTTATCTTGAACGCCTTTTTTATGAAGTTTCATAAAGGCGGCAAACATTGGGATATAGCCGATTAGGAGACAGAAGAGCGAAAGGTCGAAGAACGCCCAGAAAGCGTTAGCAAACGCAGAGTCCGGGAGATATTCGCCGAGCAGGGCGCCAGCAATCGCGAGTACCGCAGCGATTACGCTCGTCCAAATCGAAACGACATAAGCGCAGCCGTCCTTGTTGAGTTTTCTCCAAGATTTCGGGAAGATTCCGTCTTTTGCGGCATAAGCAACGACGGAATAAACGCCGAACTGCCAGGAGGCAATATTAGCAATAAGCGTATAAATAAACATTCCACCAATAACAGCGATAATACTCTTAATTGCGGCAGCAGAAAGCCCGATATGAGCAAGAAGAACGCCATAACTATCGAGAAGACCGCTATTGGTTTCGATTTCTTCGAGAGGAATCGCAACGCCCATCGCAAAGCTAGGTAGAAGATAGAAAACAGCAATCAAAATCCCGCCGAGAATAATCGCTTGGGGGATTTGTTTCTTAGGTTTATCCATATCGTCGATAAACGTTCCGACAACTTCAAAGCCAAGCATGTTAAAGATAATTAGAGAGACAAAAGAAAGACCAGTCCAGTCGATTCCGCCATCAGCAGAGGCGAGAGGAACGAGATCGTGCCAGGATTCGACAGGGTTCGCCGAGCCTTCTTTAAAGAAGACGTAAAGCCCGATAAAACCAATTCCGGCGAGGACAATAAACTTAACGATTGCGCCGAGATTCGCAACCCAGGCGGACTGGGAGATTCGCATCATACCAAAAATCGTTACGAGAGCGATATAGAAGATTTGAATCATTAAAATCGATACGAGGCTAAGTTCGACTCCGAACGCCTGCATGATTAGAGTCGTACAGAGATCAGCAAGGGAGGCAATCCAGAGAGGGAAATTTACCCAGTAGAACCACGCAACGCGACCCGCCCACTTCTTTCCGAAAGCTTTTTTAACCCAGGTATACATCCCGCCTTCTGAGGGATATTGTGTACCGAGTTCGGCGGAGATAAGAGCATAGGGAATGAAGAACCCTAGGATCATTATAATCCACCAAAGGTATTGACTGTTCCCAATCGAAGCGGTCGGAGCGACGGCGTCGATCACGAGAACAATACAGACCGTCGCGAGCACTGCGCTAAACAGCCTGAATTTTGGTTTTTTCTGAGGCATTATTTGCCCTCCTTTTGTTGTTTTATATAATCTAAAGTCGCCTGAGCGGCGCGGCCAAAGTACAAGACTAACCCCCTCTGAGCAGTTAAGCGGTTTTCCGCTTGGTCGAAACAAATTGAATTTTTCCCGTCCATAACGCTATCAGAAACTTCTTCGTTACGATTCGCGGGAAGACAATGCATAAACTTACAGTTCGGGTTTTCGGTCGCAGCCATTAAATCGTCGTTAACCTGATAAGTCGGGTAAAAATCTTTCATATAGACTTCTTTCGGGGTTTCTTTATCATAAAGGCCATACCAAACGTCAGTATAAACAAAGTCAGCACCCTTAAGAACTTCGCGGTCGTCGGTTACGGTAACGGAGCCACCGTATTGCTCGGCATTTTTTCGGCCGATTTTTTGGAAATCTTCTGAAAGCCATTTATTTTTAGGGCCGTAGTGGACGAAGTTCATCCCCATTTTTGTCGTAATCATCATTAAACTTGCGCAGACTTGGGTACAGTCGCCAACAAAAACGACTTTGATTTCGTTATTTTTCTTCCCTTCGGGGAGATGGTCGAGAATGGTAATCATATCGCCGATTTCTTGGGTTGGGTGATTATAGTCGGACATACCGTTAAGGACGGGGACTTTTGCGTATTTCGCGAGAGCGAGAATAGACTCGTGGCGATCAACGCGGGACATAATCATATCGCACATACGCCCGAGAACCTGGGCAGTATCTTCGATGGTTTCGTGAGCGCCGAGTTGAATTGCGCCGGGAGCAAGGTTAAGAGCGTGGCCGCCGAGCTGAGACATGGCAACCTCGAACGAAACGCGCGTACGGGTTGATTTTTGCTCAAAAAGCATCGCAAGGTTTTGATGATAAAGAGTATCGAGAACGCCACCGGACTTTAAGAAATCGCGGGTGACCATCGCGGTTTTGATAATGTCAAGAATTTCCGACTGGTCAAAATCAGTCGTGTCGATAAAGTCCTTTTTTGACGGGACTTTATGCGCTAAAGTATATAGTTCGTCCATAGTAACTATTATATATTTATTTTATTTTAAGCACAAGTAGTTTAACGGCGAGAGATAATCGTTCCGGATTTTTCTTTCAAAGCGTCTTCAAGGTTGTCGAGCGAGCAGATAATTCCGGTTTTTCCGCGTTTTGCGAACTCGACCGCGGCGGAAACTTTCGGGAGCATTGAGCCGGCTTTAAAATAGCCGTCTTTTGAATATTGCTCGGCTTCTTTGATGGTGATTTTTTCGAGTTTTATTTCTTCGGGTGTCCCAAAATTAAGACAGGCGTTGTCAACTGCGGTTACAGAAACGAAATAGTCGGCTTTAATCAGCTCGGCAAGTTTTTCGGCGGCAAAATCTTTGTCGATTACGGCGTCAACGCCTTTTAGAAGGCGGAGGATTTTGGTTCGATAAACTGGGACGCCGCCACCGCCAACGGCGATAACGATAACACCGGAATTAACGAGGTCGAGAATCTCGCGCTTTTCGACGATTGACTTTGGCTTTGGGGACGGGACGACACGACGATAACCGCGACCAGAATCTTCTTTAATAATCCAGCCTTTTTCTTTCGCGAGCTTTAAGGCTTCTTTCTCGGAATAAAATTGACCAACGGGTTTGGTTGGATTTTTAAAGGCGGGGTCGTTTTTGTCGACTTCGACTTGAGTAACGACGGTCGCGACTTTTTTATTTTTGCCGGCTTTAGAAAAAGCATTGGAGATTGACTGGGCGAGCCAGTAGCCGATTTGACCCTGGGACATAGCGACGGCGGTTTCGAGAGGCATCGCTGGGGCTTTTTCGGAAGAGGCGGATTCTTCGTGAATTAAAATATTACCGACTTGGGGACCGTTGCCGTGGGCGAGAATAATTTCGTATTTATTCGAGAGTTTTGCAATTAGTTCGCCGACTTTTTCGGCAACCTTTTTTTGGGCGGGAGCGGAGACTTCGCCGTTTTTTTGGAGGGCGTTTCCGCCGAGAGCAATTACAACACGTTTTTTTACCATATATATTTACCTTTCCATTATTTACTAAGAAGGCGGAACATTTCTTTTTTATATTTTTCGACGCCGGGCTGATTAAACGGGTCGACGCCGTGGAGGAGGGCGGAGATTGCACAGGCGGTTTCGAAGAAGAAAATTAGGAAGCCGAGAGATTTTTCGTTTAGGCCAGGTTCGGTTTCGTCAATAACTTCGATTTCGATAGTTGAGATACCGCCGGAATCATGAGCGGAGATGGTTGCTTCAAGAGCTTTTTCAGAAATCTCGGCGAGAGGTTTTTCTTCGAGATAGTCGAGTCCGTCGAGGGAGTCTTCGAGTTTCGGAACGCGGAGCGAAGTCGCGGAAACTTCCGGCTCGCCAAAGCGAAGGAAAGTCTCGAAGATATTGCGACGCCCTTCTTGCATAAATTGACCGAGAGAATGGAGGTCGGTTGAGTAAATTACTGAAGCAGGGAAAATGCCTTGTTTGTCTTTTCCCTCGGATTCGCCGAACAGTTGTTTCCACCATTCGTTAAAATAAACTAGGCTCGGCTCGAAGCTCGCGAGAACTTCGACGTCGCAATTTTCTTCGTCGTATAAATAAAAGCGCGTAAACGCATAAGAAACTAGGGTCGAAGTCTCGATTTTTTCGGGGGAAAGTTGGGAAAGTTTACAGTCGCACGCGCCTTCGAGAAGTTTATCGACGTCAACGCCAGCGACGGCGAGCGGAAAAAGTCCAACGCTCGAAAGGACGGAGTAGCGACCGCCAACGCCGAGAGGAATATCGAAGGAGACGTAACCTTCGCGAGTTGCTTCTTCGCGGAGGGCGCCAGATTCGGGGTCGGTCGTGACAAAAATGCGGTTTTTTGCTTCTTCTTTTCCGTACTTTTTTACTAATTCTTTCTTTAAAATCCTAAACGCGATGGCGGGTTCGAGGGTTGTCCCGGATTTGGAAATTATATTAAGGGAAAAATCTTTATCTTTAAGCTCGTCGAGAACTTTTTTTAGTTCCCTTTCGCTCATGGAATTGCCAGCGAAGAGAAGTTTGGTTTTTTGGTTTTTGAGCGGAAGGAGAGCTTCATAAACCGCGCGGGCACCGAGATAGCTCCCGCCGATGCCGACGCAAACAAGATATTCGGAAGACTCGTTAATCTTTTTTGCGGTTTCTTTAATTCGTTCTAGCTCCGAGGAGGGGAAATTGTCCGGGAGGTAAAACCAAGTCCCCATTGGGTCGTTTTTTATGTCGTCGATAAGCTCGAGAGCAAGTTCATAATCTAGGTCGATATTATTTTTCATTTTTTATTTAGTTTCCTTTCTAACTTTTTTTGGAGTTTTTTACGTTTTCTTTCGAGCTTTTTCTCAAGTTTTTTCTTTCTACGGAAAAGTTCTTTGATAACTCGGCGACAAGCGCGCTTTACTTCGTTTGTTTGGTCGCCAACGATTTTAGAAAAATCAAAAGTCTTTTTCGCTTTTAAAATCGCAAGAATAGAAACAACTGTATCAAAAATCAATAAGCATAGTAGAACGATTGCTAGAATGATTTTTAAAGTTAACGGAAAAAAAGCGACAAAACTAGAAACGAGCGGCTGGACTTGGTAAACGATAATCGAACCAGCAATTCCGAACGCAAGACAATTTCTTAGACAAATCCGACCGTTTAGATTAAGCTTATCTGACTTCGAGTAGTCCCACCATTTTATATGGAAAAGTTTTTCGAGAAGAAAAGAGGTTAAATATTCGAGCACTGAACAAGCAACCATAGAAATTAGAAAAGTCAGCGCGAGATTATTAGTTGTGTTTTTTGTTAAAAGGAGAACTGTAAGCATCCCGAAACCATAGATCGGGAGAATCGGGCCAAAAAGAAAGCCACGGTTTACGAGCTTTTTTTCGCCGATTGAACAAAGAATAATTTCGGAAAGATAGCCAAAGAAAGAATAAATAAAGAAAAATAATATCCACTTTATTAATTCTTCTTCCATGGTTAGATTATAGCATAATTCCCAGAAATCTTATATAATACTAATGACCCCGGATGGCGGAATTGGTAGACGCGTTAGCTTCAGGTGCTAATGTCCGCAAGGATGTACAGGTTCGAGTCCTGCTCCGGGGACCATAATTTTTAGAAAAAAATAGAAGCCCCGCGAAGGGGCTTTTTTGAGGTGTTGGGCACTAGGTGTAGTGATAGAGGTTCTTGAACTTGTCGTAGGCGTCGGAGACGGCGGAGAAAAACTCCGAGTCGGCCTTTGCGAGGCGAAGGGAGAGTTCTTTCTCGGTGATGCGACCGTTGGCATATTCGTCGAGAACGCGGTCGCCGAGCTTAGCGCGTTTTTCCGAAAGACGTGTAAACTCTGCAACATATCCTTTTCGCAGGGAATTTTTCCCCACTTCCGTACGAGAATAGAGTTCGGGATTCATTTTTACACCTCCTTAAGGGACGAGTCGAGTGGGACTTAGTTAGAAGATATTTTATAGGAAAATTATAGTTTTGCAAGGGTTAGGGGGTTGGGGTGGAGCCGTTGCCGTTTTGAGAGTTGGGGTTTTGTCGCCCGCTATGAGGAACAACATAGACTGGAGTAGGTTCTTTTTGGGCTGGCGTAAATTCGTTTCTATGGCTAGCAATAATCCTTTCAAGTTGCGCTTTTCTTTCACCTTTGAATGTACTGGAGATTTGTTTATCAGACAAAGCACTTTGAATAGCTTGGAGAACTTCTTGCTTTGCTGCGGTTTCGTCCGCTTGGGAACCACTATCAGTAAGTCTGATTGCGCCGACAGGACTAACGCCAGGTTGATAATTGAGCGCCTGTTCTATTCTATTAACCTCTTCATCGTCAATGGTTGCATATTGCTCAAGTTTGAGCTTACCATATTTGCGCCCAGCAAAATCCGACATTTTAATATCTGTAAGCGCAGCGGTTCCGTTGCTGTTAGCGTTATCGTTAACGATTTTATTGGCGACTTCGTAGATTGTTCGTTGATTAGTCTTAGCATCAGCAGCGTGATAGTCCATAATATTTTGACCATAAGCGAGGACACCATTTCTATTGGCTTCACCACTACCGACTAGGCTTTCATAAACTTCGGCGGTCTTAGTTCGCCCGGAATCTCCAAGAGCGAAGAGTCTGTTAGTTAATGCGGCAATATCAGATTTTCTGTTTTCTTCACTTCCGCGATAATCGTTGGACATAGTATAGCGAAGAGCCGCGCCGAGCTGGTCGATACTGGAGTGGTCTAGAGTGGTTTCGACCTGAATACCGCTGGCATTCTTTTGCATAAATTTATATTTGTCGCTCATAATTAGGCTTTCGCGAGCTTTAATGTCGTCGGATTGTTGCTTTGAAATCATAGCGGCTTCGCTTGCGGCACGGCGTACCGGATTGGTCCAGTTATCTATGTTGGCTCTCTCGAGGCGTTTCTCCGCATCAGCCTTAGCCATATTTGCCAAAGGCTTTTTGACTTCGTATTTGGTTGCCTCGACGGCTTCTTTAGCCGTATTCTTGACTGCGCTAACAGGAGCATTGACTAAATTGCCTAAAGCTTTACCGGTTTCGGTCTTACCGAACTTAGTTCCAGAATAAGCCTCTCCTGCTTTTTTCGACAATGCCCCGGGAGTATATTCTTTAACTTTGCCATACGTGCTAGAAACTTTTTTGCCGGCGCCAGTAGAACTTACCTTTCTTAACGCGTCTTTAGTAATTCCTAATGGCAACTTAGCGGCGGCTCCAGCCACACCTAACGCCCCGCGTCCAGCCATTTTAGCGGTACTAGAGACCGGACGTCCGGCGGCACGCCATCCGGCGTTGAGTTTTCCACGTCCCCAGTTCGAGATTTTGCTGCCGATTGTCCCGAAGGCAGAAAGAGCGTTAAGAAGGAGATAGGGGATCGCAACAAACGGAAGAGTGGC
>CAZMWH010000002.1:24050-32486 GCA_964570115.1 uncultured Candidatus Saccharibacteria bacterium
CTGAGAGATTTAGGATTGAAGAAAAAGAAAGTAAGAGCGCAAGAAAAATTAAAAAGACGCGAGATTTTTTCTTCAAAAAATTAAACATATACGGTTTAATTATAAATTAAAAGCTAAATTAAAACAACACGATTTCTTTGTTCGTCGAAAACTATTTTTTTGTTGTCGGCGAGGCGAACGTCGGTTGGGGTTGGGGTTTCTTCGATAGAAATTTTAGCTTCTTCGGGTTTCTCGAAAAAGGCGAGGCGAGAGGTCGAATCGTAGCTTTTGAGATAGGCGAGGTAGTTGATGGCGTCGATTCCGGCAATAATCTCTTCCTTTGACCAGCCAGTTCGGTAGGCGAGCGTCCCCTCAAAAGAATTATCTTTCGGATTTTTCTTATAATATTCTTCTTTATAGGCGGCGATAGGATTGTTACGGGGAGTTCCGTCGGAGTTTTTCTGGTTATAATAGCCCGTCAGTTCGAGAGCATAAACTTCGAGATAATAACCTTGGATATAGCGATAAGTTCCGTTCCAATTTTCTTTGTTGTCGTCAGTATTAGCGAAGATTTCTCCGGTCGCATATTTTTCCCCATCACCGCTACAACTTGAGGAGACTCGCGAAGCGCTCGGAAACAGGAAGTCGAAAATCCCACCAATTCCGGTACTGCGGTTTTTGGCTTCGCAGACGTTTGCGTCTTTTACGCCAGGGGTTGAGCCGCGCCCGGCATTAAGGGTTATATAGTCGGCGGCATCGGAATTATCGATGATTTCCCCGCTTTTAACGTCGCCGTTTTTAAAGTTATCCTTGATTTTAGAGTTTAAAACTCCTCCCTCTGAATAATCCGCTAGAGTGGCGGTGATGATGTTTTTCCCACTCTCGTAATCTTTAACATCGTAGGTTGCTTTTTGATTGCAATAAATGTCGCCTAGGGCGTCGATTGCGCCGACGGTTGGACAAGTTCCGGAAGTTCCGAGATAGGTCGAGGTCGTATTGTCGGCATAGGCGCCGAGCATTAGATTGCCGAAGGATTTTGAGGCGAGAGAGCCTAGTTTAGCGAACTTTCCGAAAGTCGAGGAGTCACTAATGCCGATAGCGTAAATATTATTGACGATGCTGCCGAAAAAGGTGTTGGGCGAGGAAAGGTCAAACGGGCTTTTGGTTGCGCGTTCAGCGGCGACGCGACGGTCGTAGAGCTTTTTTGTATAGGAATTATAGACAGCAACAGCGTCTTCACCGGAGGCGTTAGTTCCGCCGGCGTTTTTAGTGAGGTTAGTGTTCAGGAAAGAAAGCCCCTCGGTTATACGCTCGCCGAGATTCTTCCCTTTCATAAGTGTAGAAGCTTTCATATAGAGAGCTTTGGCAATGTCATCGGTATAGGCGGCCTTAAGAGTAGTGGCGTTGGCTTTAGCCCCGCCGGAAAACAGCCCGACAATCCAACTCAAGAAGCGCTTAAAACCGCTAGTTACGGAGACGGTTACCTCTTTTCCCTCGTCTTTAACTGAGTCGCCGACAGAAACACGGTCGCGAGAATAATCTTTTGCGGATTCGGCGGAAAAATCAATATCAGTTACGATTGCGCTTAGATTATCAGAATCGGAGGCGGAAGATTTTTCGGCGGCGGGGTTTTCTTCGTCGTCGGGGACGGCGGCATAGTCGGAGGTCATTAAGGTCGCCATCTCGTTGATGGGTCCGCCTGAGCCAGCTTTTGCCTGTTCAGCAGCAATTAAAACAGCGGCGGAGGCGCGGGCGGCTTGATAAGGTTCGTTTGCGGAGATAGCAGCATTTAAGAGAGCAGCGGCTTTTTTAGTAGCTTCTTCTTCGGTATCGGCCTTAGTTCCGGCGGCGACGGCTTCGATATATTTTTCAGCTACGGTTCTTGCGGCGGCGAGAGTTTCTTCGGACGGAGAACTTCCTTCGGAAACAGTTCCGGCGTCGCCCGACCCTCCGCCATCTCCGCCAAAACCAGCGTCGAAATCTTCGTCATCCCAACTATCACCATCAGAGCCGTCAGAATCGCTAGAACCATCAGAAGGATCGCCGTCGTCGGCGTCGCCGACCCCACCAGAAGAAGTCGAAGAACTGTTCGGGTCGTAGTCAATAGCGTCAGCATAAAGTTCTTCAAAGGCAACCTGTTCAGCAGTTAGGCCATCGTCGAGCTTAGCTTTCTGTTCTTCGGTCGGATTTTCTTCAACGGCTTTTATTTTGGCGTCGTAGTTGTGGTATGGGTCGCGGTTAATCCCGAGGTCGGAAAAAGTATCTTCGCCGGAACGGTCATAAAAGAAGAGAGAATCGCCGCCAACAGCTTTATCGAAAGCAACATAAAGTTCATCGTCGGTCTCGAGGGCAGCGGCGAATTGGTCGGGGGTATAAGTTGAAACCGTTCCGTCGGAATGAGTGAACTGAACTTTCATTCCGCTAGAGCCAGTTGCGGGGGCTTTGACGTGATATTCGGATCCGTCGGTCGCCGCAACGATGTACTCGGAACCAGTAAAACGGATAATTTTACGAGTGGCGATAAATTTGCCGTCGGAGTCTTCAATTCCAGCAACAATATTGACTTCAGATAACTGTTCGTTGAGCTCCTCAGGGACTTCGCCAGTTTCGAGATATTCGCCGGTAAAAACATGGACAATTTTATCTTTGATGACGCTAAAAAACTCGACGATTTTGCCGATGCCGTTGGCAGCGAGGTGGAAAGGGTAGAGGACGGTCAAGGCGGAGAAGATTAAAGGCAGAGCCGCGAGGGTGAGACCACAGATTATCATTGGGAGTTTTGCGGCGAAGGAGACAGAAGGGGTTTTAGAATCTTCTTCCGAATCGTCTTCGGTGATGCGACCGGAAACTTTAACCTCGAAAGAGCCGGATTCGGCCTCGCGGAGAGTCTCCGCAGCGGCGGCGGAAGGAGTTTTTTCGTTTTTTTCTTCTTCAGGCATATACTATTTTAGTATAGCATAAGCAAGAAGAAAGTTAAACTTTGTTAATGACAGGAATAACGATTGGAGTATGGCCGGTGGCGTCAAAGAGAATATGGGTGATGTCTTCTTTAATTTCCTCTTTGAGAACCTTCAATTCAGGGTCGGTAGAAATTGACTTGTCGGTTTTGGCTCTTAAGTAATGGCGGATTTTGCCGATTAGTTCCTCAGAGTTGTCGAGATAAATAAAAGCGCGAGAAATAATGTCGGGGGTTTTAATTAAACGCCCGGTCTTTTTTGACAAGGTTAGAACAATCACGAAAATCCCTTCGCGAGAGATATGGATGCGATCTTTAACGACGGCTTCGTGAACGGGTTGGTCGGCGTCGTCGTAGAGTTTGTTGCCGACGAAAATACGTCCGTTTTTTCTAATAGTTTTGTTTGGAAGAAGCTCAACAATATCGCCGTTATCCGCGAGGATAATGTTTTTTCTCGGAATGCCGATAACGTTTTCTGCCATCTCGGCGTTATGTTCGAGCATATAAAACTCGCCGTGATAAGGCATATAGTTCTTTGGGTTAAGGCGAGTAACGAACTCGACATGATCCTCGAAATAAGCATGACCGGAAAGATGGAGCGGCCCGAGATTAGTGAGGTGGGTTTTACCGTTCTGAATAACAATTGCGCCTTCGCGGAGAAGACCGCCGACAGTCGAGACGACATGCGGCTCGTTGCCGGGGATCGGATTTGAGGAGAAAACGATACAATCGGTTGGTTTAATCTTAATGTATTTATGGGCGCCGGTAATCATCCGGTTCAAAACCGCGTTAAGTTCGCCCTGAGAACCGGTACAGACGATACAAATTCGCTCATCAGGAAGTTTGATAATGTCTTCCATTTTCATAATCGTATCTTTCGGAACCTTAATCGCGCGAGCGCGAAGGGCGACTTCGACGTTGTTGATCATTGAAAAACCAGAGAAAGCAACTTTACGTCCGCGGGCGGCGGCTTCTTTTAAGATAAGTTCGATACGTCCGATTTGGGACGAGAAACAAGAGACAATTACGCGACCGTTGGCGTAATTATCCATAACTTTACCGAGGTTTTCGCCGACGTCAAACTCGGAGTGAGGGTGTTTCCCGGGGGAGTCGATATTGGTTGACTCGTTCAACATTAAGTCAATTCCCTCGGTTTTAACGATTTCGTCGAGGCGTTCGTAGTCGGTCTGGACGCCGACAGGGTTTTGTTCGTGACGCCAGTCGCCGGAAAGATAAATATTGCCGTTCGGAGTTCTAAAGAGAATTGCGGCGTTGCCGGGGATAGAGTGGAGGGTATGAATAAACTCGGCGGAAAGATGTTCGGAAAGTTTTAGGTTTTCGTGTTTAAAGGGGTCAACCGGGCAATAATTTAATTCTGGAACGTCGGGAAGCTCGGACATCTGTTTTTTAATCATGCCGAGGGTAAAATCGGTTCCATAAATCGGGGTTAAGGGGTTAAACTTCGGAAGAAGATGACGGCAGGCGCCGATATGGTCAAGGTGGGCGTGGGTAAAGAGGATTGCCTTAATCTTGTCGCGATTATCTTCGAGATATTTTATATCGGGGATAAGATAGTTGACGCCAGGGTAGTCGCCGTCAGCAAAGAGGACGCCCATATCAACCACGACCATTTCCCCTTTATATTCGATAATAGTCATATTTTTCCCGATACCGATTTCGCCAAGACCGCCGATAGGAATAATCCGGACAGCTTCTGGGTCGGGACGGGCGGATTTAATCATCGAATTAGTGATTTGTTTTCCGTCGTAGCCGTTATATTTAGACTTATTAACAGGGATACCGATGATGTGTTGGGTTGCTTGGGCGTTGACGTCCATAGACAGCATTTTTTGATGATGAACCATCTCGCCCTTACGAGTCGAAACAGAGAGATTAACCTTGCGCTTTTCCGCCTCGGTTTTAACGATTTTGGCTGATTTTTGGGACTTAGCTTTAGTGGATTTCGCGCTAGAGGCGTTTTTAGGGGCTTTTGGGGCGTTTTTCTTAAAACCGCCCTTTTTATGCGCTAATTTTTCATCTTTCCCGCCAGGGGCGAAATTTGAGTTAAAATTACGCTTTTGAGCCTCTTCGAACTGCTTTTTTATATCGGGGAGCCGCTCGGCGCGGGATTTTAAGAGGCGAGCGCGACGCTCCTGTTCATTACGATTATTTTTCATTAAAAAGTTTTCCTTTTATAAGATTAGAATTGTTAAAAACAAGTAAAATTAGTGAATCTATTTTATAAAAGTTTTTGGGAATTGTCAAGAAATTAGACAAGAGTCGACGTTTGTGGTACAATTTTATTGTATAGTTGTTCTTTAACTTTTCGACAAATCTAGAATGAAAGGAAGATGACTGATGAGTATTGACATTGGAATTTTTGAGCTTACTATGTTAGTGGGTGCGTTTGTCGGATTTATTTCGTTTTTCCTGTGTGCACACTCGAATAGAGCGATACTTACTTTGATTTCTCTGATATGTATTGGCGTCGCCATAGTCTTGGGGCTTGCGAGCGCGATTATGTGGGGGTCTTTCGGCAATACGACAGAGACAACCGAAAAAACTCTTGTGAGGACTATGACTCCATTTCGAGAAGAGCTTGGAATTTTTACTTATCAGAATAAAGAGAACGAAGAAAAACTCGTCTTGCTGCCGACCGGAACGAAAGTCGTTTACGATAGCCAGTCGCCCTATTTAGAGCAATTTAAGATTACGACAACGGAAACGAGAAAATGGTTAATTTTTCGCCGTACGAGTAGTAGGTATCAAACGGAGTATGTTCTTCATCTTGCACCGACAGATTAGCTCGCCTGATTGAATTGTCGAATAGACTATTATTCTCCCCCCAGAGATATGGGGGAGTTTTTTGTTAGATTCGGAAAATTCGTTTATAACCGAGAGCAGCCATAAGCTCCCGAGCTATTTGTAAAAGAAAAAGCCCCGCTTTTTAGGGCGGGGCGGGACGTTAGAGGGGACTATCGGACACGGACGGCAGGATTAGAGTCTCTCGGAACTCCGGTAGCGACGAATTGCGATTAGAGTCGAGATAATCGTAATCAGGTTCGAAATTGCGAAGACATACGCGCCAACGATTAGGTCATAAACAAGGTAGAAAGCCATAACAAAGAGCCAAGCCTTGCGGATATCTTGTTCGTCGTTCATCAGGAGTGTAAAACAGTAGCAAATTGCTCCAAGAACCAGCAAGAAGTCGGAAACGGAGTCCATCGCTAAACCAGCGAGAATCGTGACGCAGATAACATAACCACCGACAACCAGAACCGGGACGTGCCTCTTGCGCTTTTCGAACTGGGCATTGACGGTAATTTCGACACAGCCAAACAGTTCAACGAGGAAGCTCATAGTCCGATCGAGGAAGAGAAAATTGAACGCCGAACAGAGGTTCAAGAGAAAAAGCATCGTGAAGATATTTTTTCGAGTCTTGAAATGCATACTGAGGACGTTCACGATAATTCCGATAAACCCGAAACTTTGAGCAATCAGGAACTTCGTCGTCAAGAGAATACCCCCCTTCTAGCGTCGAGATTTAAAGGTTCTTAAGAGACCTCAGCCGAGGTTTACCCTTTAATTATATCAAATTTCTTATGTTTTGTCAAGAAACCCCCGCTTTTTCGGGCGGGGGTTTAAGAGGTAGTAGGGGAAACGAGTTTATTCTTTAGCGGGTTCTTCGCTATCGTCGGCTTCTTCGATGGCGGAGAGGAGGGAGTCCTCGACGTTAGTCTTTTTCTTCTTTTCCGGGGCTTTAGAGAGCTCAATATCGAGGTCAAAGCCGGTTAGTTTTGAGGCGAGGCGGACGTTTTGACCCTGGCGACCGATGGCGATGGATTGCTGGTCTTCGGTTACGAAAACTTTTGCTTTCTTTCCGTCGATTTCTACCTTAACGACTTCAGCCGGAGAGAGAGCTTCGCGGATATATTCGGAGGCGTTGTCGCTCCAGGTAATGATGTCAATTTTTTCGCGTTCGCCGATTTCGTTCATAACGGCTTGGACGCGGACGCCGCGACCGCCAACGAAGGTTCCAACCGGGTCGACTCCGGGGACGGTTGAGACAACGGCGATTTTTGTACGGCGGCCGGCTTCGCGAGCAATTCCCTTAATCTCGACGGTTCCGTTCTCGATTTCGGGGACTTCTTGGCGGAAGAGATATTCAATAAACTCGCTTGAGCCGCGGGAGAGAATGAGCTGGGCGCCGCGTTCGTTTCTTTCAATTCCCTTTAGATAGACTTTAATACGCGAGCCAACAGAGTAATATTCGCCGTCGATTTGTTCGGAGCGAGGCATAATCCCGGTTGTTTTTCCGAGGTCGACGCGGACGACGCTACGCTCGACGTGGGAGACGGTTCCAGTCATAACAGTTCCGATTTTATCTTCAAACATTGCAAGAACGGCGTCGCGTTCGGCTTCGCGGAGGCGTTGAATAACGACTTGTTTTGCGGTCATCGCTGCGACACGACCAAAGGAGGTGACTTGATGTTTTTCTTCGACAATATCACCAACTTTCTTACCTTTTGCTTCTTTAAGAGGGATTTCCGTCGCGGGATTATAGGCGGCGTCATCTTCGACGACCGTACGATCGACAAAAACGTCGGCTTCGCCGGTATTCATATTGAGGACGGCGCGGACGTTCATCTCTTTATCGCCGTTGTCCTTTCGCCAAGCGGCAGCAATCGCCATTTGGATGACGTCGAGAACTGTTTCTTCGGGAAGATTTTTTTCTTCGGCGATAACTTTGACCATGGCAGACATCTGTTTTAAATCAAGATTTTCCATATTTTCCTTTCTTTAAGTTTTTAGGGGCTAAAACGAAAATTGCCGACCTTTTTCAGGCCGGACGATAATGGTATAAGAGAATATTAGCATAGTTTTCTTAAAAAAGCAAGGGGTTTAGAGGGTTTTCGAGACGCTAATTCTTGACTTTTTCTCTATTCTGTGGTATAATGGTAGAGATAGGTCTAGTTTGATGACCTAAGAGCAATTAACAGGTTAGGCGGCTACAACGACTGACAGATTAGGGGAGGGTTAAGAATGTCAGTGAAGTACGGAGAATGTCATCCGAAGCTTTGGCAGATCAAGAAGATGCCCAAGCGCCATCAGAAGGAGTATTTCTCTATTCTGTTCGTGCTTGGCTTTACCGTCGAGACAATCTGCAACGCAATCGAAGCTGCTCCGGCACAGATCAAGCATCTGTTTCGCGAGTTGGACTTTCGCCCCGAAGCACTTTCCGACCACCACAAGCGGTACGTCCAGTCGGTTCTGGACAAAATCCGCGACATGTCAGAGAACCACAGATTAGTGATTTCTTTCGAACACATCTACGACGCCTTGGAGATGGTCAACTTTAGAGATTCGCATAGTTTCTATCAGATCATGATGGCGACGGCGAAGGAAGAGGTTGGACGTCTTGAGCGACGAAAAGCTAAGAGAAATCAAGCCGAAAAGGCTCAAAACGCTTCGACCGAAGCTACAGTTCAACCAATTGAATG
>CAZMWH010000003.1:0-27365 GCA_964570115.1 uncultured Candidatus Saccharibacteria bacterium
CGGGACCGGACGTCGCGCCCGCCCGCCGTTGCGGGGGGTCGCGCGTCCTATGCTCGTCGGGCTTCGCCCTCGCCGCGTCCCAAGGGGCGGGGCGCCCGTAGGCTCCGAGAATTCCCTCTAAGGGACGGTTGTCTCAGCATTTTCCTCTGTTGTGTTTTCTGCCGATGACTCGGCGGTTGTCGGGACGAAGGTACTTTCCTTTTCGTCTTCTTTCGAGACGACGGTAAAAGAGTTTTCTTCGCGGTTAAGAGAGAAAGTAAACTCATCTTCAAGAGAATAAAGCCAAGCAGTCGAGATTTTCAAAACTCCGTCTTCGAGCGTCCAGGTAAACTCATAATCGTTTATCATATTGTTCGTCGTTAGCGTCCCGACGCCGTTTTCTTTAAAAATCCACTTTACCTTCGGGGAGCCGGACTTTTCCCAGGTTCCGACCGAAACAAGAAACTCCGCGTCGGAAAGCTCCGGCGGGACTTCGCGAAAAACGAAATAATAAAGAGCGCCGCCGATTAAACCGAGAGCCAAAACCGCTCCGGAGATAATTAAGGCGAGCTTTTTTCGCTTTTTAGACTTTAGAGGGTCTTTTTCGGGCTTAAGCTTTTCCGGCTTCGGGGGCTTTTCGTTCATGGTTAAATTATACCACGAGAACTATTTTTGATAAAGATTTTGCTTTATTAAATTAAGATAGGCGCGGGCGGCGCGACGAAAATTCGCGAGTTCCGCTCCTGTTATTTTCATATAAATCCCGCCGAGCGGTTTTTTATAGACGCCGTTTTCGCGAACTTCGTAGCGGATGGTCGTTTCTTTTCGCTTTCCAAATTCATTCCAAGATTCGTGCCAAATCCAGACGTTCTTTTTGTGCTCAAAAAATTCGCGCTGATGACCGGCGGGGATAGGGCCGAAGAGAGTGCGCCCGAGTTCGGACTCGGCATTGATTAAATCTTCGACGGTGGGGTGGAGTTTGCCGAAGGTTTTATAGGAGTTTAGCGAGCGTTTAAGCGACATTCTTCAATCTCCTCGGCGATTTTATTAAGTTCAGAAAAAACTGCATAGTCTTCTGGCTCAGCAAAATTATAGGCTTCGTTAGCTCTCTGATAGCTCGGGATATGGAAGATTGAAGAGGGTTCGGGCATTTTCGGTCGTTTTCTCTGTTATTTCTTCGAGAGAAGTTCCTAATTTAACTGATAACCATTCGGCGATATATTTGATATATGCTGACTCATTTATTATACCACGTTTCGGGACTGGGGTCAAGAAGGGGGCGTCGGTTTCAAGGAGAATCCGGTCGAGGGGAAGGATTTTTTCGAGATTTTTATAACAGTCGAGATTCGCGAAAGTTGCGAGGCCGTTAATCCCGACATAAAAACCTCTCTCGAGAACTTTTTTTAGGTTTTCTTCGGAGTCGGAGAAACTATGAAAAACCCCGCCTTTTAGAGTTGGAAAGTTGTTGAGGACGCCAAAAATGTCGGGGAAGGCGTCGCGGACGTGGAAGGAAACGGGAAGGTCAAGGTTGGTTGCGAGATTTAGCATTTCTTCGAGAAGCGCGATTTGGGCGGGTTTGTCGAAGTTGGGGTAGTGATAGTCGAGACCAACTTCGCCGATGGCGACAAGACTATCCTGATTCCGATTTGATTTCATTGACTCGTACGTTTTCCCTGCTTCCTCGGGGTGAACGCCGAAAGTCCAGAAAACGTTTTTATGAGCTTCGGCGAAAGATTTTGCGTTTTTTGAGTCGCGGGGGGAAGTTCCGATACAGATAACCTGGCGAACATTAGCGCGAGCGGCGTTTTTTAGCATCTCTTCCGCTAAATCGGGCGAGAAAAATTCGGGGTCGTGGAGATGGCAATGTGAATCGACAAGATAAGGGCTTTGCATAAGAAAATTATATCATAAATCCAATAAAAATCCCCCGAAGTTCGGGGGAAGGGGTCAGGTGGAGACCGCCAGGGAGCGGGTCGTCGTCTGCTCTTGAGGAGAGGGGGCGGTACGGCGGGCGATTTTGACCCAGACATAATCCGGGGCGCGGACGATTTTCGGGACAAAAGTTTTCTGGTCGTAAGTCGTAACGAGGACAGATCCAACAGATTTGTCTTCGTAGCGCTCGAGCCAGACGACTTCGCCGTAGGTATGACAGGGGTGGGTACGGACGCCGACATAGTAGAAGTTTTTCGACGGTTGATGGTCGACTTCGTAATAGCCGGCTTCACGGAGAAACGCAACCCAGTTATTAGCGTCGAAGCGCTTCCCTTTAGAGGTGCGCTTGGGCCAAGAGCCGGTCGTTTCCTTAATCTTATAGGCGCAGTAGGAGGTCGCGTAGCCGACAACCGAACGGGAGGGGTCGGGGACGAGCGAATAGTTATCTTCGTCGTCGGACTCCGTCCAGCTGGCGCTGGCCATACGCGAGATGTTCTGGTAGAAACGCGGGTAGGTGTCGAGAATGTCGCCCCTCTTCATCTTGGCAAGATTGCGATGATGGAGCGGGGAGAAAAAACAGTAGAGTTCGCCGAGGAACCAGTAACCCTGACGACACAGAATCCTGAGCTTTCTGTGCTTGTTGAATCGAGTGAGTGAATATCGAACAAGGAAGTTCGTAAGAGACACAGAAATCGCCTTCTTTCTTAGTAAAAATGCTAGGCGACTAATCGCCTCGTATCTCTCTATTATACACCAAAACGCCTAAAAAGTCAAGTTAGGCGCGGTTTTCCCGCTTGCGTTTAATCGGGTCGAGCTGGCGTTTTCTGAGGCGGAGAGACTTAGGCGTAACCTCGAGAAGTTCGTCGTCGAGGAGAAAATCGAGACACTGTTCAAGGGAAAGCTGAGTGTGGGGGGTGAGCTGGATAGCGCCGTCGGAGGCGTGGGTGCGCATATTGGTTAATTGTTTTTCGCGACAAATGTTGATGTCGATGTCTTCCTTTTTATTCGAAAGGCCAACAATCATTCCCTGGTAAACGGGAACTTGGGGCGGAATAAAGAGAACTCCGCGAGCCTGGGCAGCGTCGAGCGCATAGGCGGTCGAAGTTCCGGATTCGAAAGAAATCAGGGCGCCGTTACGTTCGGGCTTGTATTTTGAGTCAACTGGCTGGTAGCCCTTTGGAATACTCGACATGATAACCGTTCCCTTAGTTTCGGTCAAGAGATTGTTCCTTAAACCAATAAGAGCGGCGGTGGTAATGTTATAAGTAAAGCGGGTAGTCCCGGCGGAAGTGAGTTCCTGAGAGACAAGGTCGGCTTTTCTAATTCCGAGCTCCTGGGAGACGGCGCCAACAAAGGGCGAATCGACCTCAATCGTAAGGGATTCGACCGGCTCTTGTTTAACTCCGTCGATAGTTTTATAGACGACTTCTGGGCGTCCAGCTTCGAGTTCATAGCCCTCGCGGCGCATAGTTTCAATTAAGACGGATAAATGGAGTTCACCGCGGCCGGAGACTTTATAGCCGAGACTTTCGGGGGCGATTTTGAGGGCGATGTTGGTTTCGAGTTCACGCTCAAGGCGCTCGGCGATTTGACGCGAGGTCGTAAACTCGCCTTCTTTCCCTTTTAAGGGCGAGGTGTTTGGGCCGATATAAATCGAAAGCGTCGGCGGTTCAAGTTCAATCGTCGGGAGAGCTTCGGGGTTGTCGCCGGTTGCGATAGTATCGCCGATGTTGGCTTTTTCGATTCCGGTTAGGGCGACAATATCACCAGCGAAAGCTTCGGCAACTTCTTCTTTTCCGAGACCTTTATAGGTGAAAAGTTTTTCGATTTTTGCTGGGACAGAGCAGGGCTCCGAAGCGGAGTCGCCCCTTGTCCACTGCAAAAGTCTCACGGTTTCGCCCTTCTTTAGCTTCCCGCGGTGGATTTTACCGATGGCATATTTTCCGAGGTAATTATCAGCGGCGAGGGCGGCGACAAGAAGCTGGGCGCCCTTACCTTCGTTTTCGTCAATCGACGGGGCGGGAATGTCGTTGATAATCGACTCGAAAATGACGTTTAAGTTGTCGTCGAGGTCGGTCGTCTTTCCGGCGCGACCGTCGCGAGCGATAGCATAGTAAATCGGATAGTTAAGCTGGGACTCGTCGGTCGCAAGCTCCAAGAACAAATCGGAAATTTCGTCTTTAACTTCTTCAATGCGGGCGGCGGGCTTGTCGATTTTGTTGATAATAACGACGGGTTTTAGTTTTAGATCAAGGGCTTTTTGGAGGACGAACTTCGTCTGGGGCATCGGGCCCTCCTGGGCGTCAACAATTAAGAGGACACCGTCCGCCATATTGAGCGTGCGCTCAACTTCGCCGGAAAAGTCGGCGTGACCAGGGGTGTCGATGATGTTGATTTTATAACCGTTATAAAAAACTGCGGTCTGTTTCGCGGTGATGGTAATTCCGCGCTCGTGCTCCTGATCCATACTGTCCATAATCAAGGTTTGGGACATCTCCGCTTGATTGTCGCGGAAAGTATGAGACTGTTTTAAAAGTCCGTCAACAAGGGTCGTTTTGCCGTGGTCGACGTGCGCAATAATCGCGACGTTTCTGATTTTTTCTTTGTTCATAGAACTCTTATTTTACCATTATTCCCGGCAAAAAGCAAGAGCTAAAGGTTCGGGGGGATTATTTTAGCTGGGAAAGGAAGCTAGAAATTCGGGTTTTAAAATCTTCGACGCGTTCGCTTGTCCAATATTCCTCCGGGGTCTCGGCGTCGTCAGTGTCTTTTGAGGTCTCGAAATCGTTGCCAATAATAACGCCGTCTTTAACAAAAACCGCGTCGGGGACGTAAAGGTGGCGGTTGCCTTCGTCGTCGTACTGGAGGTTTGAGCTGAGGATTTCGGTAATTTTCTGGTATTCTTCGGTATTGTTTTTCCAGTCGCTTAGAGTGTTATGATAATAAATCTTCTCTAGCCCGGCGGCTTTCGCGAGGTCGTTTAACATCGGCGCGTAAGCCTGGCACCACGGACATTCTGGAAAACCTAAGAAAACGACACCAGTTCCCTTTTCGAGGATTTCGATAGTTTCGGCGCCGGTTTTATAGACGAAAAGATTATTTTCTTCGACTTGGGAATATTCGGCGGAGAACTTTTCCGCGTCAGAGGGGACTTGAGACTTCGCGATGCAGTAGGCAAGTCCAACAAGAAGCGCGAGAAAAATCGCAAAGCCAGTAACCATAGTCATTGCGCCGAAACAGATATGATGAGGGTGATGGCGTGGGGCGGATTTCGCGGGGGACTTTTTCGCGGGGGATTTTGATTTAACGGTTTTAGGGGTTTTTGTTTTCGCAGTTTTAGTAGTTTTTTTAGTAGCCATAGTTTAATTTTACCATAAGCAATATAGATTTTACAATAAAAAATAAACCCGTTTTAGGGTTTATCTAATAAATTTCTGGGTGGTGAGCCGGGAGAGGCTCGAACTCTCGACACCGGGCTTAAAAGGCCCGTGCTCTAACCAACTGAGCTACCGGCCCAGAAATAAAGATGGTGGGCGACAAGGGAGTCGAACCCCTGACCTTTTCTACGTCAAAGAAACGCTCTAGCCAACTGAGCTAGCCGCCCTTCGGTCTTTATAACTATTTAATTTTATCTCAATTCTAACGTTTTGTAAAGTATGAACTTTTTTTAGAAAAAGACGGGTACCCTCGCAGTTATAGGTACCCGTCTAAAGAGTAGAGTTATATTTTATCTTCGGTTGCGGAGATTTTTGCGATAATCTTTTTTCTGTTTCTTCCCGAGAATCATTAGTCCAACGAGAGCGATAAGTCCAAAAGCGAGAACTCCGGTAATGATATAGTCGGTTCTCGAAATCCCTAGTGAAGATAAGAAGCGACCAGTATCCGGAACAGCGGGAGATTCGGGTTTTTCGTAAACAATCTTAAAGGTATCATACGGGCTATCGAGTGGTTCGCCAGCTTCGTCATAAGCAATAATCTTTACATAATAGTCACCGCTCGGAACGCCATAACTACCTAAGGGGAGAGTTAAAGTTTCTTTTCCGTAACTTAGTTCTTCGTCTTCGTTCTTAACAATAATTGGTTCATCGTTTAATTTATTACCGTCCTTATCATAAATCTCTAGCGCAAGTTTCGCGACATCTTTATCAAAGTCAACGTCAACAATCGGATCGCCGTTATCTTCGTCCACACCGGTTTGGACTAGGGTTGCGGGAACATAATAGAATTCGATTTCGTCTTCGTCGTAGCCAATCGGGCTATGAGACTCGATGTGAAGCCAATAGCGATTATAAACTAATTTTTCGTTATCTGCCGGGGGGGTAAATGCACCAAGAAGCATTAGTCCGCCAGTTCGAGTACTTTGACAATTTGGAATATCGTATTCGTTGCCATTAAATCCAATTTTACAGGTCGCTAAGTTAAAATCATATTCTTGGGAACCGGATGCATAGTCGAAAGTCTCGTCTCTATCGTCAGGAACAAAATCTTCGAGCGGGATTTCCTTTAGAACCGCCTCGCCGGTTTCTTCGTCTGTTGCGTAATATTTTAAAGTTAAATTAACATACGAAGAATTTTCGTAGTCGAACTTAAACTTAAACAACGGATTAGACTGGGTATGTCCGTCTTCGGGGGATGTAAATTTAATACTGGGGTATTGGTCATAGACGATTACTCGAATCGTCTCGGTATGGGAATTGCCCTCCGCCGCCGCGTCCGGAACGGGCAGATAATAGGCGACGATAGTCATTACTACGACTAGAAATAGACTAACGAGCCCAAGAAATCGTTTTTTCGCTTTTTGCATAACTCTACACTCGCTTTTATTTTTAGTTTTTATTTCGGAAGAAACGCCGATCTCGATACTCTACACAACTAATCGAGAGCTGCGTTCTTTACGCTTCCTAAGTAGGATTATAGTCCAAATTATAATGCTTGTCAACAATAAAACCATAATAACTATGACAAAAACCGGCATGATTAAAATGACGTGGGTTTCGGATTTTTCTGCGTCGAGGGCGGCAACGGAATATTTCGCGAGAAAAACGCCGAAGAGCGGAGCGTCTTCCCAATTCGTCGAGAACTTGCGGCTGGTTTCTGGGAGAACGGCAAACCCTTCTTCGTTGTTATAAAGAGTTTTTCCAAAAATGCTTTTGACGTTTAGGGTATAAGTCGCGGTGAAGTCGGTGTTGCCGGTGTTTTTAACGGTTGCGGAGGCGGAAATGCCCTTGTTTGTAAAGAATTTCGTGAACTCGTAGTCGACAATTTCTGAAGTGCCATTAGTTTCACCCTCGCCGTGTCCGAGAAGAATAAGTCCGACGCGGGAGACGGTTGCAATTTGCATCCCGGTTCCGTCGCCGGAAGTGGCATTGTCGCTAACGGTTTCCGCCATAATAATTCCGTACTGACCGCCGTCGGGGATATCGTCGGGGACAGTAACGCGATAGACGATTGAACGTTTTTCGCCGGCGGCAAGCTTTAGGACGGGGTTAGCGACAAAGCTCCCGGAGTCGTCTTGGAACGTGACCCAGCGAGTTATCTGGTTATAGGACGTTTCTTTTTGGAAATCGTTGGTATAGTTTTCGTCAGCGACGTTATAAGGGGTTACATAAAGTTTAAAGGAGAAGTCCTCCGAGCCGGTGTTTTCGAGAGAGAAGGTATAGTTCTGGACGTCGCCAGGCTTAATATAAAAACTGTTGACGACGGGGGAGATTTGCATAGCGTTCCCGCCTTCGGCGAACGCAGGAGTTTTCAATCCGAGAACGGCGACTAAACTTAAGACGATTAGGGATAGAACTTTTTTCACGGACGGCTCCTTTATATATTAAAATCTTTTGACGGGGTTTCGTAGCCTCTTGAGTTAGAACGTTTTTTGGAATTATTGTGCTTTTTCGACGCGATTTTATAGATGATTAGGAGGACGACAGCAATAAGAATGAAGATGAGCCAAATCGGGATAATAATAACGATGCGTGAGATTTTTTCGTGGTTGTTAATATAGTCGGTCGTCATAGTTACGCGCATCACGCCGAGGCGGAGGACGTTATCGAAGGTCATATCGACAGTTTTTTCGGTTTCGGGAAGAAGAGAAGTTTCTTTAGGGTTGTCCGCGTTGGAGTAGAGTTTTGCGCCAGTAATAGCGTTTTCGATTTCGACGGTAATTTTAGCGTCTTGGTCAACGTTTCCAGTGTTGGAAAGTTTTACGCTCGCTTTAATCGGGGGAGCGAGGAGAAAACCGGAGACTTTCTGTTCAATAATTTCGCCGGTCTCGCGAGTTACGCCGGAGACACGCGCCGAGACAACGTAGTTTATACTCGCGTCAACACTAACGGTTTGATCTTCGCCCGTAGCATTTCTCGTAGTTATCGAAATTACTGCGTATTGTCCGCCGCCGGGAGCGTCTTCCGGAACGTTAATCGTATAATAAATAATCGTGGCTTCGCCTGGCTTAAGAGTGTATTTTTCCGCCTTAGCGGTTATCCAATTTGTAATCTGAGTATAGGAGTTCTTGACGTTAAAAACCGGTTTATACGTCTCTCTTTCTACTTGAAACGGGAGGATTGATATTTCAAAAGTCTTTTCTTCATTGCTTTGGTTAGTTAGCGTTAAATTATTGTTATAGCTAGCTCCCGGGTCAAGGAGAGATATTCTATCTTCAACTGGAGAAATTTGGAGAGCTGTAGCTTCTACGTCTTCTGCGGCGAAAACGTTCCCGCTAAGAAAAATTAAAGAAAACAAACTTAGGAATAAAGCCGAAAAAATATATTTTAGTTTTTTAGAACTTTTTGTCATGAACCTCCTTAAACTACTAAATATTATATAAAAATTAAGATAAAAAAACAACCGCTTTTTTGCGGTTGTTTTTAAATTTAGTTGCTTAGACTAAGCGCCGTAGACAGACGGTGTTGCCGTATAGGTAATCGTTGCTTTGTAGGTGTCCGCAACTTCGTCCGTAGCAGTTACGATGCCAAAGTTGACATACTTAGTTTCGTCGAAAGATGCAGAACGAGCCGCAGTGTCAGCTGCCCTTAAGGTGTCGCCATCTCCAGTAGGAATATCGTTATAATCCTTTCCGGAATAGTCACCTAAGAGAGTTGCACTAGAGCCGCTAGCAGCGGTATCGGTAACACGATAGCCCCATCCATGCCCGTTAGCTTGTATGGTTCCAGCGGTTGGAAGAGCGGTAGCGGTGGAAGCAATTGACGGGATTTGCTTACTAGTTGTTTCACCTAGCAAATAGCTATGATCAGCGGCCATTGTTAAGACATAACCAGCGCTGTAGTTGCCTTCAGCAGTAATTTTGTGCTCAAGTTCTTCGTTCTTCGCACCACGATCCATAGCGACCTTGTTAACTTCCGCAGTTGTAACGGCAGCTTTGTAGCTTTTTACCGCGAAAGTAAAGGCAGTATTAACTTCGACTTCAACATCCTCGGAACCAGTTTCCGCCGCATAAGAAGCTAACGGAAGAAGAGCAATTCCTAACCCAGCAGCAACGCCGAGCGTGGCAATAATTTTAGAAGTTTTAACCATCGTTTTTCCTTTTTATTTGTGTGTTAAAATTTTATATTTTTATTTATGACCTTTTGTATTTTTTATTATACGCTTATGTTTTTTAAAGTCAAGACTTTTTTTCGTTCGCGAGCGCGGAAGAAAAGCCAAAAAATCATCGAAAACAGGAACATTAAAACGAGGATTAAAAACCACGTCGGAGAAACAAAAACTGTTTTCTCGACAAGACTGGTTTCGCCGGTCTCGGGAATCCTAATTTCCTGGGAAACGCGGAAGAAACCGAGGCGCGGGGTTTCTTCCCAAGTCTTTTCCGAGGAAAGCGTCGTTTCTGGGAGAAGAACGTTTCTGACTGGGGCTTCTTCGGTTGAATAAAGTTCTTCGTTAGAAAAAAGCGGATAAACCTTTAAAATATATTCGGCATCGACGTGGACGTTCCCAAGATTTTCGAGAAGCGAGGAAGCATAAATTGGGCGATCAAGAAAAAGAAAGCTAATTCGATTTTCGTGAATCTCGGCGCTTTTAACGGTTTCGCCAGAAACGGAAGCGTAGAGAATCGAGGCGACTTGACTTTTAGTCGAGAGGGAGAGATTTTTTTCTTCGGCTTTAGGGTTGATGATTTCAACAAGAAAACTAAGGTATTGACCGCCGGCGGGAGCGTTCTTAGGGACGGAAATATTATAGACGATTGTCTTTCTTTCACTACTCTTTAGTTCTCCCTCGACGGTCTCGAGGGTTGTCCAGTCGACGATTTGATTATGATCATCATAATCGGTAAAGTTTGCGTCGTAAGTTTCGTCGTCAACGCTATAAGGAGAGATTTTGACACGAAAAGAGGCCGAGTCGGTTTGGCTTAGGTTTAGAACGTCAAATTCTCCGGAAAAAGTTTCGCCCGGAGAAAGTTCGATTTCTTCAATCCCCTTAGAAACGCCGATTGAGGTTATTTCGTCATCCATTATATATATTATATATGATTTTAGACGGAGGCGTTAATCGAAAGAGTATAAGTTATAGTTCCGGTATAAGTATCGGCGGGAGTTGAGGCGCCGGCGGAAACGCCATAAGTCGCAGTAAACTCTTGATCGCCGATAAAAGTGTTGGCGACACTGTTAATGGTCTGGAAAGTGTTGCCGGAGATTACGGTTGCGGGGGTAGTTTTTGGGGGGACGTTTTTAAGACTACCGAAACTGTTTTGAGCGGCGGGGGCGGTTGTTGGATAACTATCTCCGTTAATCATAATGTTTTTAGCGACGCCGGTAGTACTCATCATCCAGTTCGATTCGGAGGCGGAAAGAGAAGCAGCTTTAGAATAAATCTTAGCGGGGTTCGCGGTAGTATCGGCTGGTTCCATAGTTGCATATTTAACGCCGTTGACCGTTCCCTCGTTTCCGGAGGCGGCCTGTACCTTCCAACCATAGGTCGAGCAACTATTAGATCCGCTACCGATATAATTACAGGTTACACGGAAAGTTGAGGTTCCGAAGCTAGCTTTTACGCTTCCAGCGTCGAGAGTACCCGTATAAGTTCCGTTAGAATAAGTAACATCAGTTCCGCCCACGCCATTAACGAGCGTAAGCGCAAGGATGTCGTCGATTCCGAGAGTAACAGTGTTGGTTTGGGTTGTTACCATAGTTGATGCAAAAGAAGTCGCCGGAAGGACAAGAACCCCGAGTCCGACAAGGACGCCTAAAACTCCAACAAGGACAGTAGACTTTCGCATTTACACCTTTATCCAATTAACATTTGATATTATTTGGCTTATCTTTATTTTACATTAGCGGTTTTTCCGAGTCAAGACGTTTAATTTTTGAAAAATATATTATAATAAAAAATAGTCCCTATTAGGACATATTTTTCTTTTTTGTCAATAGATGGTGCGCCTGACTAGACTCGAACTAGCACAGCTTTAAAATCGCCACTACCACCTCAAGGTAGCGTGTCTACCAATTCCACCACAGGCGCAAAAAATTAAAGTACGGTATATATTATATCATACTTTTTCTAGTTTAGGGAGTACGATTTTTAATAGTTTTTTCGATTGCCCAATATTCGACGTCGTTAAAGCGGTCAATCGCAGTCGCAAGGGAGTTATCTTCGGAGAAAGTCTTCGAGTTTTTGTCAAAGAAGTAGCTGATGTTGACTTGATAAACGCCAATAGCGGGGACGTCCTCAATCCAATGTTTGAGGAAAGAAACGTATTTTGCGGAGCGAAGCTCGTCGTCGACGGTCTCGCGAGCGGCGAGGATTAAATCGTCGGCGAGAGGATTATTATAGTTAGAGAGGTTGAGCCCGCTCTGGGTCGCCTGAGAAGAGTGATAATAGGCGAGAATGTCTGGATCGGCGCCAAGTTCGATCTCATAAAGAAGAAGGTCGTAGCTTCTCGTCGTAATAACGTTAACAACGAAATCCTGCCCGGGGTCATAAACCGAGACGCTAACCTTAAAGCCGAGCTCTTCGAGCTGAGCCTTTAAATCTTCGGCGAGAACTGGAAAATAGCCGGTCGAAACGGTTACGAGGCTAAGAACTTTATCGGAAACTTCGGCGTCTTCAATAATTTCTTTCGCGTCTTCGAGATCTCTTTCTGGGAGCGCAGGCCATTCGGAGAGGGAGACTTGGTTCTTTAAAATCGGATATTTTAGCGCGGGCTCGCCAGAAGTTAGGCTTCTTAATTCTTCGGTGTCAATCCCTTTTTGGATTGCCTTCCTTAGGCTTTTATTTTTAAGGACGGGGGATTTAGTGTTGAGGAAGATATAAGTTCCGGCGTTAATGGTTGTTTGTTTTTCGTAAATGTTTTTAGAGGTAATTTCCTCGGCGTCGGTCGGGAGAAGTTCGGCGGTCGCGGTTATTTTTCCGGAATTAAGCGCGGTTTTAATTTCTTCGACCGTCGGATAAGCGTGAATAACGAAACTGTCGATATAAGCCTCTTTCTTAAAATAGTTTTTGTTCTCGGTAAGATAAACAACAGATTCGCCTTCGGTTCCGATGGTCTGGGAAGCGTTAAAAGAAAAGGCGCCGGAAGAGACGGGGTTTGTACTGAACGGAGCTTCGAGGAGTTTTTCTGGTTCGACGCCGCCGAGGATATGTTCCGGGAGAATCGGGAAGTTAAGCGCGGAAGCGAAGTCGGCATAGCTTGCCTTTAATTCAAAGATGAGGTTGTCTTTGTCGTCTTTTTTTAAGTTGACGCCGGAAAGGTTTGCGGAATAGGAAGAAATTACGGACGGGTTTTTAATTAAATTGGCGGTAAAGATTACGTCGTTGACGGTTAGGGGTTCGCCGTCTGACCATTTTAACCCTTCTTTGAGCTTTACTGTCCAGATTTTTCCGGTTTCGTCCGAACGGACGGAGCTAGCGAGGAGGTTGCCGGTATGACCGGAGGCGTCGGAGACGGTTAAAGAAGAAAAGAGGAGGCGGGAGAGGGTCTTTTCTGAATTTGTCGAGGCAAAAAGCGGATTTAAAGAGGAGACTTTTCCGAGAGTCGCTTCGGTATAAGTCCCGCCAGAACCAAAGCCAGAGAAAGAATAAGAGTCAGAATACCAAAAGCTCTGGGTTAGAGCGAGCATTAAAAGCGCAAAAACGAGAAGCCCCCATTCGAGGACATAAAGCCGGACGTCGCCGACGTGAGAAAGGCGCGAAAAAAGATTTTCTTTGATATGGCGTTCGCTCGCGACGCTCGCTTTTTTTAATAATCTTTGCCCACGCTTTTTAAAAAAGTTACTCATATTAAGAAGGGATTAGTAGAATTCCTAGAATCGACAGAATAAAGATAACGATAAAGACGATAGTTGCGTTAAAGAGGGATTTATCGAGACCGCGGCGAGTCGTATAGAGTTCGCCCGAGCCGCCAAGTCCAGCCCCAAGCGAGGCACCACGTTGCTGAAGCAAAATCAGGAGAATCGTCAGAACGGCGGAGATTAAAATTAGTGTTTGGAAAACTGAGCCTAAATTCATAATTAGTATATATTATATATTCTAGGGGGGGATTTTACAAGTAGTTTAGTTGAGGAGGGATTTGCGTTTGAGGAGGGTATGATAAGTAATCGCGAAACGATGAGACTCTTCGTCGATACGGGCGATAAGACGGGAAAGATGGGAGTCGGGCTTTAGGCGGACAAGGCGGAAGGAGTCTTTTTCGGGGAGAATAATTTTAACGTCGGCGGATTTACTATGGTCGCCAGATTTATCGCGCCCGAGAAGAGGGATTTTTAGGTTATTTTCTTTTAAAACTTCCTCGATTGCGGAAACTTGAGGGATGCCGCCGTCGAGAAGAATTAAATCGGGGAAGTCCCAATCTTTATGTTTAAGCCGGCGAGAAATAATTTCCTTTAGGCTTTTGGTGTCGTCGTTTTTCTGGGAGCGGAGTTTAAACTTCCTATATTCAGACCGGTCAGAGACGCCGTTCGTAAAAACGACCATTGAGCCAACAACGTTGGTACCGGATTGATGAGAGATATCATAGCCCTCGATACGTTTCGGGGGAGCTTCGAGACCGAGGAGGTCTTTTAGTTCTTTAAGGGCTTTATCAGAGGAAATATCAAGAAACTCTTTATCAGAAAAGATAATTTTCTTCTTTAAACCGAGAAGTTCGAAATATTCGTTGCGGAGTTTTGCCGCGCGCTCGAAGTTTTCGCGTTCTGCTTCGAACTTCATTTCCGTCTTTATTTCGTTAATTAACTTTTTTCGGTCGCCTTCGAGATAACGAATGAGTTTTCTTAAACTTTCTTTATATTCTTTTGGGGTTGATTTGTTAACTTCAATCCCGGGGGTAAGCCCGAGGTCGGTGTTGAGAGTTTTTCTCCCAGTATAAGGTCTGTCGTAATACGGGAAAACGCGGCGAAGCGTCCGGAGAGCGCGAGAGATTGTGAGTTTTGCGTAAAAAGGACCGATATAACGAGCGTCGTCGCCGAGAGGCTGGCGGGTTAAGGAAACGTAGGGGATTTCTGACTTCATATCAATCCGAACGTAAGAAACGGTTTTATCGTCGCGAAGGAGAATATTCCACTTCGGGCGATAGCGTTTGATCATTTCGCTCTCGAGAAAGAGCGCATCCATCTCCGTATCGACGACCAGCCAGTCGGTATCAAAAATCTCCGCCTTTAAAGCTTCGGTTTTAGGGTCTTTAAGGTCGTGGTGAAAATATTGGCGGACGCGATTTTTAAGAACCGCTGCCTTGCCAACATAAATAATCTCTCCGGACGAGTTTTTATGAAAATAGACGCCCGGAGAAGAAGGTAGAGTTTTTAGCTTTGCCTTTAGATTGTCGTTCACGATAATATTATATAATTATTTAAACGGATTCGCTAGTCCGAGACGAGAGTTCCCTTCGGCAATCCTAAGCAGTTCGTTATATTTAGCCATACGTTCGGTTCGAGAAAGCGAGCCGGTTTTAATCTGACCTGCGCCAAGCCCGACGGCAATATGAGCAATCGAAACATCTTCAGTCTCGCCGGAGCGGTGGGAGATGATTGTTCTAAAACCGTTTTTCTTCGCCATTTTAACGGCGTTGATAGTTTCGGAGAGAGAGCCGATTTGGTTCGGTTTGATCAAAATTGCATTTCCGGCTTTTTCCTTAATTCCCTTCTCTAAAAGACGAGTGTTGGTTACGAACAGGTCGTCGCCGACTAGTTGAACCTTATTTCCGAGTCTCTCCGTCATTTTCTTCCAACCCGTCCAATCGTTTTCCGCGAGACCGTCTTCAATCGAAACGACGGGGAAGTTATTTATAATCCAATCATACCAGTTTGTTAAATCGTCGGAAGTTTTCCAGTCGCCGTTGGTTTTTAGGACGTAGTGGTCTTTGTCGTAAAATTCGCTCGAAGCAATATCCATTGCCATTTTTATATCGACGCCGAATTTTAAGCCGGCGCGTTCGACGGCGAGTTTAATACAGTCGAGCGGTTCGTTATTCCCTTCGCGGACGCGGGGAGCATAACCGCCTTCATCGCCAACGGTTGTTGGGTAGCCACGGTCTTTAAGGACGTTTTTTAAAGAATGGAAAACGTCAGCACCGAGACGAATAGCGTCGGCGATATTTTCGGCGCCGGAAGGAATAATCATATATTCTTGGAAATCGGTCGCCCAGTCGGCGTGTTCACCGCCGTTCATCACGTTCATCATTGGAAGCGGAAGCGACATTTCTTCGGTTGTCCCGGCGAGTTCCGCAACATAAGCATAGAACGGGAGACGTTTTGCGCGCGCAACGGCTTTGGCTGTCGCGAGAGAAACCGCGAGAATTGCGTTCGCGCCGAGGCGGGATTTATTCTCGGTCCCGTCGAGGTCGAGAAGAATCTGGTCGACGGTTTCTTGGTCGGCAGAGTTCCCGACGAGAACGTCTTTAATTTTTGAGTTAACGTTCCAAACCGCCTTTAGGACGCTTTTGCCGTTAAAAAAGTTTTCGTCGCCGTCGCGAAGCTCTAGGGCTTCGCCTGAGCCGGTTGAAGCGCCCGAAGGAACGGCGGCGCGACCGGCTTGACCAGATTCGAGAAAGACATCCGCCTCTACCGTCGGATTTCCGCGACTATCAAGAATCTGCCTCGCTTTAATATTAGAAATGATAAAATTATCCATAAGCATTATTATATCACGTTTTGTCAAAGTTTTGTGATAAAATAAAAGTATGAAAAAGAGAGAAAAGGGAGGCTTAGTCGCCTTATTTATTTTTTTAATAATGTTTACTGCGCTGGGCGTTTTTCTGGCGTCCTTAGCGGTTAAACCGCGAGAGCCGAGGAGGGAGATTTTAGCCGAGGAATATGACCCGGAGGAAATTAACGTCGAAAAATTGGTCGCCGAAAACGGAAAAGTTTATTTTTCTTTCAAGGGCGTAGCAGAAAAATATGCGGATTTTATTGAAACGGAATTAGAAAAAGAAGGGCTTAAACTTAGCGAAATCGAGTCGCCGGACGATTATGAAGAGATTTTAACGGTAGATGAGTTTGAAAAAATTACGAACATAGTTGAGTTGTTGAGGGAAATTGAGGGGGAGTGGATTGAGGCGGACGAGGAAGAGTTAGTAGATTTTATTAGAGCGAATTTTCCGGAAACTGGCGAGACGGAAGTTTTAGCCTTTTCTAAAAACCTCGTTAAGGGCGCGAAAAGTTTAGAGAAAGAAGAGATAGATGAATATTATACGCTGGACGATTTAGTTTTGCGTTTAGGTGGCGCCGATTAGGCTTAGAAAGTCCGCTTCGGAGAGGGTCGGGATTTCTAGTTTCTTAGCCTTAGCGAGTTTTGAGGCGCCGGGCTTAACGCCGAGAATTAGGGCGGTAGTTGATTTAGTAACAGAAGAGGTGACGGTTGCGCCGAGTTTTCTGAGTTCGTCCTCGGCGGCTTCGCGTCCGAAACTTTCGAGCGTCCCGGAAATTAAATAGCTTTTGCCGGCGAGCGGAAGTTTAGAAGTGTCGGAAAAAGTCGGCGCTAGTCCGAGTGAGGTAAGTTCGTCGAGAGTTTTTAGGTTGTCTTCGTCGGCGAAGAAAGCAAGAATAGACTCGGCGACAACTTCGCCGATGTCGGGGATTTCGAGAAGAGCGTCTTTATCGGCGGTTCGGAGAGCCTCAACCGAACGAAACTTATTCGCGAGAGCGATGGCGGTCTGGGCGCCGACGTGTCGAATACCGAGGGCGGTAATAAACTTAGAAAGAGGCGGGGTTTTTGACTTTTCAATATTATCAACGAGTTTTTGGGCGGAAATTTCCGCAAAACGGTCGAGATGCAAAAGTTTTTCTTTCGTTAGACGATAAAGATCGGGGAGGGATTTTACGAGACCGGTCGAGACGAGAAGCTCAACGTTTTTTTCGCCGAGACCTTCGATATTGAGCGCGGGTTTCGAGGCGTAATATTCAACAGAGCGTTTTAAAATAAAATCGGAAGTCTCGCCTTTAACGCGATAAACAACTTCGCCAACAGGACGCTCGAACTTAAGCTCGGGATATTGAGTTTTTAAAGCCTCTTCATAATCGAATGGCTTTGAGCCGGTTTCGCGAAGCGAAGTTAAAACTTCTTTAACCTGGGGGATAATATCGCCAGCTTTATAGATGATGACGGTGTCGCCAATACGGACGTCGAGGCGGGCGATTTCGTCGGCGTTATGAAGAGAGGCGTGGCGGACGATTGAGCCAGCAACTTCGACCGGTTCGAGAATAGCGACTGGGGTCGCGGCGCCAGTTCGCCCGATAGAAATAACAATATCTTCGACTTTAGTGGTTGATTCTTCGGCGGGGAACTTAAAGGCAACGGCGGCGCGAGGGGTTTTGCCGATAATTCCGAGAGACTGGTAAACTTTCCGGTCGTTGATTTTTATCACCATTCCGTCGGTATTAAAGGGAAGGGTCTTTCTATAGGCGTCGAGGTTTTTAATGTAATCGAATAGAGCCTTGAGGTTTGAGGACGGGAAAACTTTATCTTCGTTTGAAGTGCGGAAGCCGAGGGCGCGTAGTTTTTCGTAGGCCTCGCTATGTTTCGGGAGATTTGGAGAGACGAGGTCATAGGCAATAAACTTTAGATTGCGCGAGGCGGCAATTTTCGGGTCGAGCTGACGGATAGTTCCGGCGGCGAGGTTGCGCGGATTCGCAAACTCTTTTTCGCCGAGTTTTTTCTGGCGAGCGTTAATTTCTTCAAAATCCTTTTTAAACAAAATAATCTCGCCACGAACTTCGACGTCGCCTTTTTCTTCAATTTTTAGAGGGATATTTTCGATGGTTTTAACGTTCATAGTTACGTCTTCGCCAACGAGACCGTCGCCACGAGTAACGGCTTGAGAGAAAAGCCCGTCTTTATATTTTAGGGCGCAGGCAAGTCCGTCCATTTTTATATCGGTAAAAAACTCTTCAATCTTTCCGCCGGGAATTAACTTCCCGTTTCTGGAAATCCAATCTTTAATTTCTTCCTCAGAAAAAACGTCAGCGAGAGAAATCATCCGTTCTTTATGGACAACTTTTTCAAACTTATCGAGCGGTTTGCCGGCGACGCGTTGAGTCGGGGAGTCGGGAGTTATTAACTCAGGGAACTTTTCCTCAAACTGAGAGAGTTCGTGTTTTAGGGAATCCGCCGCGGCTTCGGACATAATCGACTCGTCGAGAACGTGATAATGGTAACGATAATCGTTAATCAGCTCGCGAAGTTTTAGAATTCGCGCCTCGGCTTCTTCTTTAGTCAGATTTTTTATCATAGTCAAGCAACCTCCTGTAATATAAATATAGATAGACTGAAACATAAATAAAGCTAAAGCAGGTCATCAAAAGCAGACAGAACGGGACGACCGGAACGCCCTCGAGCCAAGAAACGAAACTTTTAAGCCAAAGGTCGAGAGTGATAATTGGCATCATCACGACAACCCAAGTTAGGGCGAGGACAAAAATTAGATAAAGCAAGCGAATGATAAAACGAATGCGGCGACTCATCATTAAATCGCTCGCGGTTTTTAGCGCGGGGAGAGGATAAAGCCCCGGGGCGGTTACGGCGACGAGAGCGATTAGACTGCTCGAAAGAAGATAACCAGACAAAATCAACATCAAACTCGCGAAGATAAAATAAATTAGAGCATAAAACGGAGTTGAAAGAAATTCGGTCGTGACGGCGGCAGAATAAGTGATGACGACGATTAAAATTGGGATTGCTTGGAGAAAAGCAACCATCAAAACAACAAAGGTCGAGACGAGCGGAGTTAGGGCGTTATAAAAACCGTCGCGGAGTTTTATTTTATGACCGGCGAGAAGATGACGAAGAAGGTAAATTGTGATGAGCCAGATCAAAAGAAAAACGATGACTGCGAAGATTTGCTGGGACTCAGAAAGGGAGGAAGAAAGCCCGCCGCTGGTTACGGTCGAGACGAGAAGAAGCCCGGCTTTGGCAAAATTGCCAAGTTTTCCGTCGGCGAGTTCGGTGTTGGTTTCTTCGAGGACGGTTTGAAAATTAACATAGGACGATTCGCTCATAATCCCGACGAGAAAAATATCCGCCGCAACCATAATCAAAAGAAACGGAAGAAAAAGTTTCCAGTTTTTAAAAATGATTTTAAAGGAAGAGAGGGCGTGGGAGAGGAGGCCAGGGATTTCTAGGTCGCGAGTATAATCTTCGCGATAGCTGCGTCTAAAGCTTTTATGGGGGCTGACTTTTTTACGCGATTTTATCTGACTAAGTTTTAGCCTAAGGATTTTAAAAAGGTTTTTTTGTTTTTTTGCCTTTTTAGAATTTGTATTTGCCATTTTCGAGCCTTTCGATACGTTTTTCGAGGGGAGGGTGAGTGCTAAACAGATTATTTAGGCTCTTTTTCTTTAGAGGGCTACTAATATACATAGCTTCCATAGCTGGGTTTTGAGACTTCATCGGCTGGGCGTGGCTCTCTAACTTTTTTAGAGCGGCGATCATTCCCTCGGGATAACGGGTGAGATGCGCCGCGGAAGCATCGGCGAGGTATTCCCTTTCGCGCGAAACTGCCATCTGGGCGAGACTTGCGGCGAGCGGGGCGAAGATTGAGGTAATCAGAATAATAATTAAACCAACTGGGCTGTTGTCGTTGTTGCTACTACGACGGGAGTTATAACGCGCCATTCGCCAACCGATATCCGCAAGAAAACCAACCAAACAAACCAGACCAAAAACAATAGTCGAGACGCGAATGTCATAATTTTTGATATGAGAAAGTTCGTGCGCCATCACAGCGGTCAGTTCTTTGTCGTTCATAATATCAAGCAGGCCAGTCGTCGCAGCAACGAGAGAATGTTTTGGGTCGCGACCGGAAGCGAAAGCGTTCGGGGCGGGGTCGTCGATAATATAAATTTCCGGAGTCGGGAGACCAGCGGTTAGACTTAAGTTCTCGACGATATTATAAAGTCGGCGGTTATCTTTTTTCTCGATTTTTTTGGCGCCGGTCATAGCCACGGCGATTTTAGATGCAAAATAATATTGGAAAGCAGCGTATAGCGCGGCAACTACAAGAATTAGGACTGCAAGCTGCCAATCGTTATAGGCATAGGCAAATAAAACGCCAATCGCACCAACAAAGATGACGAACCCAGCAAGAATGAGGGCAGTATTTCTTTTGTTGGCGGCGATTAGCTTATACATTTTTCTCTTGGACGAGATTAAGACTAGAACTTAACCTCGGGAGCTTTTTCGATTTTAGCGCGTTCGCCTTCAGCGACTTCAAAGTAATCACGGGTCTTAAAATGACCGATGATGTTGTTGATTAAATTAGTCGGGAAGGTTTTAATCTTCGTGTTGAGTTCTTTCGCGCCAGCATTATAGAAACGGCGAGCGGCTTGGATTTTATCTTCAACGTCTTGAAGTTGTTCCTGGAGCTTTTGAAAATTTGTATTCGCTTTTAGCTCAGGATAAGCCTCGGCGATAGCAAAAACCTTCGAAAGAGCAGCGGTCATTTCGCTCTCGGCTTTAGCGGCGGATTTTACGGATTTTGCACCCATGACCGCGGAACGAGCGGCGGTAACACCCTCAAAAACTTCTTTTTCATGTTTAGCATAGCCCTTTACGGTTTCAATTACGTTCGGAATAAGGTCGGCACGATATTTGAGCTGGACGGTGATGTCTGACCAGGCTTCGTTGACTTGTTCGTCGAGTTTTACGAGACCGTTATAGGTCGACCAAAACACTCCGATAATTAAAACTAGGACAATTAAAACTATTATTAAAGCTGTCATTTTTTAATTTTTCTCCTTTTATACATATATATTATATATGGTTTTAGAAAAATCTACAATATTCTAAAAGTTTATGATAAAATAAAGCTAATTAAACATAAGCCTTAAAGGAAAAAGAAATGCCAACCAAAAAAGTTTCGACGAAAAAATCAAACGCAACGCCGAAAGAAATTATCGCGAAATATGATTGCTTAAGGATTCACGTTAAGATTTTGACCGTTTTGTCTGGACTGATTTTAGTTTCTGTGATTGCTTTAATGATTATTTTAATAAATTGTGACGATTGTAATAAAAAACCGGTTAAGGAAGTAAAAAATACTTCGACGGTTGAAGTTGTCGAGGGAGAGACGGAAGAAGCGGAAGAATAGACTTGAAAGAGGCGGAGGTGTTTGATATAATATCTCCGTGAACTTGCGAGCGTAGCTCAGTTGTTTAGAGCGCTTCCTTGCCAAGGAAGAGGTCGAGAGTTAGAGTCTCTTCGCTCGCACCACGTTTATTTATTTTAGCTAGTAAAACAAAATCGCCCTTTTACGGGGCGATTTTTGGGTTTAATTTCTAGGTTTTTGTTTTGATGACGCTAAATTTTCTAGGCGGATTCCCACCTCCGAGGAATTCAGGCGGCTCTCAACGATCGGATTCGTCCGAATTCCTTATTCTTATTTTACCACGAGGGTTTTCTGCGTCAATATTGTTTTATTTTAATTTTTATGGTTTAATTTCCGAACGTGGTAGTCTTGAAAATATTTATTAAAATGTTTTAATAAAATAAAGGATAAGTGATATAATTAAACTTATGAACGAATCGTCTAATCCTAATAATTTAAACAGCTTAAATAATAAAGATCTTCCAAAAATCCCAGAGGAGCCTAGTAATCCGGTGGATTTTAGCGAGAATCAGGAGAGAGAAAAAAACTCTTCTCAGACCGTCTGGATTATCGTCTTAGCGTTCGCGATTTTGGCTTGTATCGGCGGGTTGGTTTGGTTTATTTTTTCGGGGCGAGCAGATCAAAAAATCCACGGGGATAACCTCGCCGCGCTGACGGGGCGACCGGAAGAACAAAAGAATGAGCGTGAATCCGTTGATGGGATTGACCCTGGGGTGGTTGTAACTGACCATAATATTGACCTAACAGATTATGATTCTAATATAACTTTAACTGAACCGGGAGATTATACTTTAAGCGGACTTTTAGATAACTCCGTCCTTATTAATGCCGAAGGTAAAGTTAATTTAACCCTTTCCGGAGTAACAATTTCCGCCAGTTCGACCGCAGCGATTGCTAACCAGACTACGAACCCGCTAACGATTCTTCTATCTGAGGGGAAAACGAACACTATCTCCGACGGAGGAATGAGCGAATACGATGGGGCGATTTATTCTAAGGGAAAATTAACCATCAAAAACGCCGGCGACGCCGACGGAAAGCTAGTGGTTTCTGGAAAACAGGACGACGGCGAGGGGATTGCGACGACGGATGCTGAGATTGTAATTGAATCGGGAAAAATTATGGTTAGCTCGAATGACGACGGAGTGAATTGTGGCGGGGATAACGCTGGAAAGATGACAATAAACGGCGGGACGCTTTGGATTAAGGCGGGAGGAGACGGGCTTGATTCTAATTCTTCGATCGAGATTAACGACGGACTGCTTTATATAATGGGTTCGAGCACAGGCGGGAACGCGGCGATTGACTCTGACGACGGATACGAGATAAACGGGGGGACGGTCGTTGCGCTCGGAAGTGATATGATCGAGTCGCCGTTAAGTTCCTCGAAGCAAAAGTCCTTAAGCCTTAATTTATCGAAAACAGTTAGCGAAGGCAAAAACATTATTATTCGTGCTAAGGCGACGGGGTCTTCGAGAGAGCTTGATAGTGTCGAGACGGATTTTAGGACTTTAATTTATAGTGCGAGTGATTTGACTGCTGGCGAATACGAGATTTTAGTTGAGGGCGAGGTAGTCGGGACTGGAACCGTAAAATAAATGGAAAAAGTTTTAGGGAAAGTAGCGCGATTTGGCGACGAGTTGTTGCTTGCCGCGAAGGGGACGATTTTGGCTTCGAGAAAAAAGGCTTTTTTAGTTCCGGCGGTTTTGAGCTTTTTAGTGTTTGGGATAATCTTAAATCTTTTTTCTGGAGGGTTCGCGGCGGCGAGTTTAATTTTTAAAAGCGGGGTTTTTAGCGCGCTAAAAATAATTTTTAACGCGCTAGTAGGAGTTTTTGGGGTTAATAAAAGTTTTTTTGACTGGTTGCCAGTTTTCTTGATGAGTTTGATGCAGGGAATTTTAATCGGGCTAGTTTGTTTTGTTTATCGAAAAAATAAAGAACGCGCGGGCGAAACAGCAGGGACGGCGGGGATTGTGGCAGGGTTAGCGATTTTGGGGTCGGGTTGTCCAACTTGCGGGACGACTTTAATCGCTCCGCTAGTGGGCACGCTTTTTTCTGGTTCGGGTTTTGCGGTCGCGGGGACGATTTCTGGAGTGATTACCTTTCTTGCGGTTTTGATTGCGATTTTGGCGTTTAAGAAAGTCGGGCTCGAAACCTATGCTATAATAAAAAGTGAAAAATATGAAAAAACTCGGTAGGATTTTAGTTTTAATTTTAATTGGTGGGGCGATAGTCGCGACAATGATAACCAGTACGACACGAAAGACTCCGTTGTCGGAAAAAATTTGGAACGAAGGAATGACGCTCGGGAGTTTAGAGGCAAAAAATTATTTCATTGTTTATACAGATTTGATGTGTCCGTATTGTAATTTATATGCCCAAGAAGTTTATCGTAACGAGGAAGAGTTTGAGCAATATCTTGCGGAAAATAATATTCTTTATGAAGTGCGCGTAACGGATATGCTTTATGATGCGAATGGAATTGAGTTTTCTCGGGTTTCGGCGGAGGGGGCGTACTGTGCAAACCGCGAGGGGAAGTTCTGGGACTATTACCATACTGCATTAGTCTCGCTAGAGGAGGATTATTATAAGAAGGGGATTGGAAACTCAAAAACTGCGCCGAGAATTGAAGATATGACGCGTGATTATTGGAAAAATATCGCGGAAAAAGCCGGAATCGGCGGGAACTTTGAAGCTTGTTTTGATAACGGCGAGGCGCTCGAAGAGATAGATAAAAATACCACGAAAGCTAATTCGGTCGCGTACGGGTTGCCGAGTTTTGCTTTTAATAAATATGAGACGTCTGGGTTTGACCCGAGTTGGGATTTTTCGATAATCAAAGAGTTGTATGAGGCGGGTCTAAAATCTCTTTAGCCTCGAAGAGAACCGTTGGGACGGCGGGCGGGGGAGTAAAATCGGTTGGCTTTAGAGGATATTTGATTTTTGTGTTATATTTTTGGATTAGCGCGACGCCGAGTTGGGAGGTATAATGACGGTCGGTATTGAGGAGTTTTAGCGCGAACTGTTTTTGGAGAATAAGATAAAAACTTTCGGGTTTATTTTCTGCGGCGAGGAACTTATGGACGATTTTCGAAGAAATAGAAAACGGCGGATTAGAAAAAACTTTATATTTTTCTTTAAGCGAATCGAGATTGAACTCGAGAAAATCCTGTTCAAGGATTTCGACATTTTCAATTCCACGCTTTTTTAGGTTTTCGCGCAATTTTTTCGCGGTTGTTGCGTCAGGTTCAAACGCCAAAACTTTATGCGCGCGTTTCGAGAGAGCACTCGTAATTACGCCGCTTCCTGCGCCAATCTCAAGAACTAAATCTCGCTTTTTAATATTGGAATGACCAATAAGAAAGAGAGCGAGCCGAGGACTGCGGAGAAAATGTTGGGAGAGTAGGTGATTACGCAAGCGGAACCTGCTCGCCGGTCTCTAGGTTTTTGACTAGGATTTTCCCGGTTTTAATTTCGTCTTCACCAACTATCGCCGCAAACTTTGAGACTTTAGATGCGTATTTAAGGCGGTCGCCTAATTTTTTATCGAAGTAAAGCATTACATCAACCGAGCTGCTGTTTTTTTCTCGTAAATTGTTGGCGAGTTTAAAACATTCTTTAACTTCGTTTTTCGAAAACGGAATAAGAACGAGGTCAACGGGAGGTTTAGAGCTATCTTCTAGGAGCAGAGATTTTTCGGTTAGTTGGGAGAATAGTCGCGTCAAGCCAATTGAGCCGCCGACGCCGGGGAGAACTTGGTCAGTATAAAGTCCAGCGAGATTTTCGTATCTTCCGCCAGAACAAATCGAGCCAATTTCTGGATAGTCGGCGAGAATTGTCTCAAACACTGTTCCGGTATAATAGTCGAGTCCGCGAACAATACGCATATCGGCAACAATTTCGTCGCCAGGGGCAAAAAGCTCGGAGAGGAGATTTAAGACTGAAACTAATTCTTCTAAACCTTCCAGGAAAAGCGCAGAAGAAGCGCCGAGATTTTTAAGGTTCTCGGAAACTTCGTTGGCGGAACCGTTAATAGCAATAAAATCTAAAACTTCTTGGACACGTTCATCGCCGATTTCAAGGGAGCGGAGATTTTCTATAGTTTTTTCGCGGGGGACTTTTTCGGCGTGGTCGATAATGGAAAAAATATCTTTCGCGACTGGCTGGAGATTTTTTTCCTCGAGGAACGCGGTGAGGATTTTACGGTTAGAAATGCGGACGCGAAGCTTTTGAGTTGGTAAAACTCTTTTTAAAGCTTCAATTAGGGTCTCGATAACCTCTACATCATATTCGAGCGGTAAAAAGTTTCTTCCTATAACATCAATATCGGCTTGATAAAATTCGCGGAAGCGACCTTTTTGGGCACGCTCGCCGCGGAAATTGCGACCGACTTGGAAAACTTTAAACGGGAAGGTTAGCGAATTTTCGTGCTCGGCGACATAGCGAGCGAGGGGGACGGTATGGTCAAACCTAAGGGCTTGGTCGGCGTCGTTCGAAGTCTCTTCGGTTTTAATAACTTTATAGATTTGTTTTTCGGTTTCGCCACCGGCTTTAGCAAACAAAATCTCTGCGCGGTCGATTGTTGGCGTTTCGATTTCTAAAAATCCGTGACTTTTATATACTTCCCGAATCGCTTCTTTATGTTGATTAAAAACGGCTTGGTCGGCAGGCAAAAGCTCCTGCATCCCTGAGATTGGAGAAGTATTGAGTTTTTTCATACTTTTATTATACCATATCTTGTGATATAATGTTTGAAGGTTGGCTCTGTAGCTCAGTTGGTAGAGCAGAGGCCTGAAGAGCCTTGTGTCACTGGTTCAAGTCCAGTCGGAGCCACCAGATTTTATATAACTCGGCATTTTGGCCGATTTTTTTAGTAGTAATTTTCTGTTAGGCACCTTACAGGTTCTAGGGTGCTATTTTGTGTCGTTTTTGCACGAAAAATGGGGCAAAATTATGTTTTTTTGCCCCTATAAAAACGTCTATTAATACCCTAAACAATATGATCAAAAAAGCACCATGAGCCAAACTATGATGCTTCTTCTATTTTTTCTATTAAACCTTTTCTGGATTCGAGAACATCGTTTGAATTTTCTCTTGTACCTCGTCTATATGTAAATTATAATCACAGCTTCCATGACGAGAATAGTTCCAAATTAAGAGCGAGTAATCATCAAATTGTTTAATAGTTCCATTAATTTGATTTTTTGTATCCCAAGTACCAGGCTCTTTAGAGACGTTGACTATCGCACAAGTCTCTATATCATCGTAATATCTTGCTTGCGCATTCTGGAGTTCATCTGATTTGAGCATAGCTGTAAAACCAATCGATGGAAGTGTATAGCCAGTTTGGGCAGTATCATAGTTTACGGCATATCCGTAATTAGTCAATTCACTAGGAATACTAAACTTCAAACTCCATTCCGGAACATAGAAATATCCGTTTTCAATATAAGGACCGCCACTAACTTTGGCTGTGTCTGTAATAGTCACAGTCGTACCGTCGTTAGCAGTTGTCTCTATTTCAGGAGCCTCAATTGTAGTGACCGTCCCATCAGTTTCCTTGATTTGAACCTTTAAATCGGAAATCTGGCCATCTTTTTGTGCACTCTGTACCATGCCATAAACACCAAACCCAATACCACAAATTACCACAACGCACGCGATTACCGTAGCAATTTTTAGGCCATTTCCACTTTTTTGCTTATTTTCTACTACAGGTGCCACTGGTGTCACTGGTGCACTAGCATCTACATTTTGTTCCATAAATTATCCTTTCTATAATACTTATGTTTCTATTATAACATGGTTTAATTTTGCCCGAATATCTTCCTTGTAGATTGTTAATGCTTGGACAATTCGCCCCCACCAGATTTTATTTAAATCGGCAAGTTCTAGAGTGCTATTTTGTGGCAATTTT
>CAZMWH010000004.1:0-1217 GCA_964570115.1 uncultured Candidatus Saccharibacteria bacterium
TCGATTTCGATTTTGCGGAAAGCGGAGATAGGATAGTAAACGGGGACGTGGAAAGAGTTAGTATAGAAATCGCGGTTTGTTACGCCCTCGATTACGCCATATTCCTTTCTGTCAATCTTCGTAAAGCGGCCAGCAAGACCCTCGGCAGGAGTTGCGAGGAGAGAATAGTTGAGCTGGTGTTTCTTAGAAAATTCGTCGCACTTCTCGCGCATGTGGGAGATAATATCGAGACCGAGTTCTTGGGCATCTTCGTCTTCGCCATGATGTTTACCAATCATTGCAACGAGTGTTTCTGCGAGACCAATAAAGCCAATCGAGAGAGTTCCGTGTTTAATGACGTTGCGGAGCGTATCGTTCGGGGAAAGTTTTTCTGAGCCAAACCAGTTGCCCTGACCCATTAAGAACGGGAAATTGCGGACGTGTTGGTTGGCTTGGAACTCAAAGCGTTCGTAGAGTTCGCCCTCGACGAGCTCCATCATTTTGTCGAGGTCGTTAAAGAAACCAGTCCAATCCGCCTCTTTTCTTTCGCCAAGGCAAATACCGTGTTTAATGCCGATACGGACAAGATTTATTGTCGTAAAGGAGAGGTTTCCGCGACCGGTTACGATACCATCGGACTCGGGGAAGATTGAAGCGAAGACACGGGTACGACAACCCATCGTTGCGATTTCTGTTCGATAATCGCCGGGTTTATAGTATTTTAGATTATAGGGCGCGTCGATAAAACAGAAGTTCGGAAAGAGACGCTTCGCGGAAACTTCCATCGAGCGTTTAAAGAGGTCATAGTTCGGGTCTTCGGGATTATAGTTAATTCCCTCTTTTACCTTAAAAATCGAAATCGGGAAAATTGGAGTTTCGCCCTTCCCGAGACCTTTATCGGTCGCTTCGAGGAGCATTTTCGAAACGAGACGACCAGCGGGGGAAGTATCGGTTCCGAAGTTGATTGATGTGAAGGGGACTTGAGCGCCGGCGCGAGAGTGCATGGTGTTTAAGTTATGGACAAAACCTTCCATGGCCTGCTCGGTCTCTTTTTTGGTGTCTTCGTTCGAGACTTTAATCACGGCTTTCGGGACTTTCATGCGCTCGAGTTTCGCGTCGTCGCCAAATTCGATATAGTCGCCAATCTCAACTTTAATCTTTTTGTCGGCAAATTGATTGTATTTTTCGAGATTACGACGGAGAGATTTTCTAAAGGTTTTATCAACGCCTGGCGCCAT
>CAZMWH010000004.1:1317-2419 GCA_964570115.1 uncultured Candidatus Saccharibacteria bacterium
AAAACTTTTGAACCTTCGGCGCCGAATTGGAGCATCTTGCCCATCGCGGAGTTGCCGTCAACGTTGGCGTTGCCACGTTTAACGTCGGAATCTTCGGAAGCATCAGCGCAGGCGATGGTGCGGTAAATGTTCATTAAATCAGACTTCGCAATGCGAATATCGGAGCGGGTGGCGCGATAGTCAGCATAGGCGCGAGCGGTCTTTTTAAAACCGGCGTCCTTCAGAGTTTTTTCGACGGCGTCCTGGACCTGCTCAACGGAAGGGATGCGGGATTTTATAACGTTTTTTGCGGTCGTCTCGAATTCGATGCTAAGTTCCTTAGCTCGCTCGGCGTCAAACTCGCCGGTTGCTTTGCCAGCTTTAGTAATCGCGTCCTCGATTTTCTTTAGGTTAAAGTCGACAATTTTGCCGTCGCGTTTGATGATTTTTTTGAACATAGGAAAAATACCTCTCTTCTTCTATGGTTTATTTTACTACTATATTTAGTGTCTATGACTATTTTAGGACACTATATATAGTGTGTCAATAGTTTTTATGTTTATGTTGTAAAATTTACAAAATTACAAATCTAAATATTTTTTAAGTGAGAGAAAACCAAAGCAAGTCGCAAGAGTGATACCGGAAAAATAGAGGATAGGATGGTCGATTAGAGTGTCTGGGTTTTCTTCGGTTTCTTCTTCCTCGGCGGGGACTTCAGGCTCTTCAGGTTCTTCTTCAGGTTCCTCGGAGTCGTCGCCTCTTCCACCGGTTTCGAGAACAACGATTTTCTTAGTATTGAGGAAGCCAAAGTCGGTTTCGCCTTTGCCGTCGATAAATTCGTTGCGATAAGTTAGGACGGAAGTTTCGTTTTCTAAATCGTAGATTTCGGAAGTTGGGGAGAGGAGATTTTTGATAGTTTGCGAAGAGCTATCTTCAGTTTTTGAGCCGAGAATTTTAAAAATTTCCGCGTCGGAGTTTTCTTTTGACGCCTCGAAAGTTCCAGAAACGATTTTAACGTTATTCATATCCGTCATGACCGGCATAACCGAGCCGAGATTAGATTTAAAATTCCCGTCGCTAATTAAAACACTTTTTGAACGAGACAAGTCGTTAAAAACATAAT
>CAZMWH010000004.1:2519-24023 GCA_964570115.1 uncultured Candidatus Saccharibacteria bacterium
TTCCCGTCGCTAATTAAAACACTTTTTGAACGAGACAAGTCGTTAAAAACATAATTCCCTTTTAAGTCAAGTTCGCCTTTAAGTTCGACCGGAGAATAGAAGTTAATCGTTAAATCTTCAAAATCAAGAGCGATTGAGGCGTCTGCTTCGCCGAGGACGATTGTTTCGAGAGAGTTTAGAGAAACCTCAGTCTCGGAAACAACCGAGCAACCGTCGCCGATTAAGGCGCAGAAAGCTTCGGTTGAACTATAAGTAAGCGCGGAAGCGAAGCTCGGATTAAAATTCGCGGCGCAGAAAAAAGTTAGAAAGCTTAAAAATAATAGTTTTAAAGATTTTTTCATCTATAACTCCGTTAGATTAGGAGTTATTTTACAGGAAACTTTACTTTTTAGCAAGTTTTTTATGTAATTCGACAACCAGAAGCGGAACGAAGAAGGAGACGATAATAACAACGGTTAAGGCTAATGGGGGAACGCTTACGGTTTTCGCGAACGCCGAAAGAGGCCCGAAGAGGGCGAGGAATTGGAGAGCAACGGCGATAATAAAGGCGCCAATAAAGAGATAGTTACGGGTTTTCATACGTTTAAAGATTGATTCGTAAGTCCCGCGGACGTTAAGCGCGTTCACCCATTGAGTAACGACGAGAGCGGTAAAGGCGAGCGTATTCGCGGCGTCGTGACCGAGGCGATTGAGGCTAAGATAGTAAACGGCTAAGGTTATGATCGCCATCGTGAGCGCCATAATAACCATACGCGTAATTAAAGTTTTTGAGAGAATCGGCGCGTCTTTTGGCTCGGGTTTTTGTTCGAGATACTTTCGCTCGGGAGGTTCGAGTCCAATTGGGATCGCCATCAAAGTATCGGTAACCATGTTAATCCAGAGGATTTGGATTGGGAAGAGAAGCTGGGCGCGGGAGATAATAAGCGCGGAAATCGTTACGATAACTTCGCCAGCGTTAGTTGAGAGGAGATAAATTAGCATCTTACGGATGTTAGCGAGAATAACGCGACCTTCTTTCATCGCAGAGACGATATTGGCGAAGTTATTATCGACGAGGACAATGTCGCCGGCGTCCTGGACGATGGAGGGGGCGTCGCCCATCGCAATACCGATATGGGCGTTGGTTAGCGCGGGGACATCATTCACGCCGTCGCCAGTCATCGCAACGACTTCGCTATCTTTAATGATATTGAGAATCCTAAACTTATCTTCCGGAGTTACGCGGGCGAAGACGGAAATGTTTTTTATCTTATCTTTTAAGTCGGGGTCGGGGAGATTGCCGAGCTTCGAGCAGTCGAGAACTTCAGAAAAATCAGAGCAAAGCCCAAGCTCGCGTCCAATCGCGAAGGCGGTCTTGGCGTGATCGCCGGTTACCATTTTAACCTTGACGCCGGCATTTCCCGCTTGTTCGATAGCGAGAATAGCTTCTTTACGGATTGAGTCGGCGATTGCGATTAAGCCTTCGAAACGGAAGACGTCAGTTTTTTCGAGGCGGTTTAGCTCGTTGATTTCGCGGTCGAGTTTTAAGGAAGCGAGAGCGATAACTTTATAGCCACGATCAGAAAAACTAGAGAGTTTTTTCTCGGCTTCGTCGCGAGTTTTTTTCGACATTTTTGAGCAATAATTTAGAACGGTTTCCGGAGCGCCTTTAATAACAATCCTTAGGGCGCCGGATTTATTTTCATAAAGATTCCCGGAGATTTTAAGGTCTTGGTCGAAGGCGTAAGACTTGAGCGGGTTTGTCTCGGCGAGATAAGAACCTTCGGTTTTGATATAGTTTAAAATTGCGGTATCGAGCGGGTCGTTCCCGTTCGACTCGGGGAGGGCGGACTCGGCGATTAGCCTTAAAAACTTTTCGTTGTTCTTTAAGGTTTTATCGTCGGACGGATCCCAAAGGTCTTTTAAGGCGAGACGATTTTCGGTTAAGGTTCCGGTTTTATCGGAGGCAATAGTAGTAACAATGCCGATGGATTGAATGGCACGGAGTTCTTTGATGAGGGCGTTTTTCTTCGCGAGGCGGACGGCGCCGAGGGCGAGAATGATTGCGGTAACAATTGGCAGGTCTTCAGGGACGGCAGAAACGATCATCGCGAGGGTGAACTGAATTGCGTCGTAAAAACTAAAGCCGTCGAGAAGCTGGATGATGAAGATGATGACGGCGGCGGCAAGGACGGTCGCGGCGATGGCGACGACGAGCTTGTTGATTTTGTCTTGGATTGGGGAAGAAGAAACGGAGTTTTGGGCGAGAGAGGCGATTTTTCCATATTCGGTATTGTTCCCCGTCGCGACGACAACCATTTTAGAGGCGCCGGTAATAACGAACGAGCCGGAAAAAACCATATTGCGCATTTCGTAAACTTTTTTCTTTCCGGAGATAGCCTTGGCGTCTTTTGCGATTGCTTCGGACTCGCCGGTCAACATCGACTCGTTGGTTAGAAGTCCCGACTCAAAAATAATCCGTCCGTCGGCGGGGATACGGTCGCCTTCGTGAAGAATAACTATGTCGCCGGGGACGAGTTCGGAAGCGTCAACTTCTTTTTCTTCGCCACTTCTTAGAACGGTGATTTGCTGGACGATTTTTTCTTTAAGAGATTTTAGGACGCGCTCGGTCGAAAAGCGCTGGATGTAAAAAACGCCAGCGTCGAGAACAATATCGAGAGCAATAACGATGACTTCTGTCCAAGAACCTTGGAGAATGGAAAGAACGAGCGCAAAAATTAGCATCAACATAAACAAGTCGAGGAACGGTTCGAGAATCTTTTTAAGAAGCGAAGTTGTTTTTACATTAAGGACGTTTTCGCCGAACTTTTTACGGCGCTTTAGGACTTCGCGATTAGAAAGCCCGCGATCTTTATCAACTTTCAGCGACGCTAAGGTTTCTTTTACGGACTGGTTGTAGTAATTTGTCATAGTATAAGTATAACCGATTTTCTTCGGAAGAGGAAGAGCGGGAAAGGGCAGAAACTTCGCTCGGAGAGGTTAGGGTTTTCGCGAGAGAGTCGGTTGAGAAATTATAACGCGTGGCGGGGTCGTATTTTGCGAGATAAGTTAGGCCGTCGATAACGTCGAGCGCGGCGACGACGGTTTCTTTATCTAGCCCGGAGAAGCGGGCGATAATTCCGGCGCGAGAATTGTCGAGCGGATTTTCTTTATAATATTCTTCGAGCATCGCGGACTGGGCGGTTTTTTCGACAACGCCGGCGGATTCGAAGAGACGTTGGTCTTCGGCGAAACGCTGATAATATTTGTTTTCTTCCCAAAGCGGATTTTCGGACGAGGCGGAGCAAGCCGAGCCAGAAATCCAGGGCATATTTTCGATTTCGGTAAGCGAATCGACGAAAGTCGAGACGTCGCCGAGAACTCGACGCGAGAGAACAGAAAGTCCGTTCTTTTCTTTTAAGTCGTTCGCGATACTAGCATCAACGGCGCCAAAACTTGAGTTTCTTTGGCCGCAGTATTTTACATATTTTCCGAGGTTTGAGTCGGGGTTGATTGCGACGTCGCCGGAAGTAGAATATTTTTTAAAGTTATCTGGGTCGATTTCATAAATCTTTTTTATGACGTCGAGAGGAGAAAGTTCCATGGTTGAATTATCGGTAATAAAATAGGGGTTGCAATAGGCGTCGCCAACCATATTGACCGAGGCGAGAGTCGGACAGTCGCCGACGGAGTTTATTAACTCGGTTTCGGCAAGGGCGGAAGCGGTCGGGAGGTTTTTTACTAGGCTCGAAGAGACGAGATTGCTAAAAGAGTTAAGAACGCTACTCATCGAAACGGAAGTTGCGAGCGGAATTAGGCTATAAGCAAGACTTCCGAAGAAAGTATATTCCGAGGTTAAATCGAACGGGCTTTTAGTTTTTCTTTCATATTCGGCGTTTTCGGCGATAACGGCGGACTGTTCCCTTTTATAGAGAGCGAGGGTTTTTAGGTCGGCGCCAGAGCCACCGCCGGTTTGGAAGTTACCACCAAGATATTTGTTGGCGCCGGAAGTTAGAGCGTTGCCTAAATCTTCGCCCGTCCATTCAGTCGCGGCGTCGGAGATGATGTTTTTGGCGACTTTATCAAGAATCTTTGGGACGATAAAGGAAACAATCTCGCCAACAGCAATGCCGAGCGCAAGTTTGCCGACGACTTTGGCGACGATATGGATAGCGGCGGTAGCTTGACCGAGAACTGGGACAAAACTCATAATCGTAGTTGCGAAGTTGACACCAGCAACGCCCATTTTGACATAAGAGCAGGTCTCGAAAGCCTTTGCCGTAAAGGCGAGGTCTCCGGTTAGAGTTCCGAGACTAGCGCCGAGGGTTTCAAAATTCGTGGTTTTAATAGAATTGTCGGAAGGGTCGACTTTTGTTCCAGAAAAAAGACTTTGGAGACCGGCGGAGTTGATGGCGGTTTTTCCGGTTTCGGGGTCGACGGCGGTTAGTTTGGCGTTATATTCGTTGATTGGGCTTTCGGTTCCAAGTCCGACTTGGGTTTTTTGGACGGCCTCGAAATAGCCGGTCGCAACGTTTAGATATTGGAGAGACTGTTGGACGGACATAATGGTTTGGATGGCGGAAAGAATTTCGACACCAGCACAACCAGCGGTCGCGGTCAACTTCGCGACGGAAGCAATTTTAGAGTTGAGCGCCGTGCGAACAGAATCGACGGTTTTTGCCTCGGTTAGAGAATCGGAGTTGACGACGCCGTTAGTTCCGGAGGTAGTTTCAACTCCGTCGTCAGAAACTTCAGAATATTCGCCATAGTCAGAAATCCCGCTATCGACGGCGATTTTTGAGGAAGCGAGTTTTTTAAACGCTTCGGACTCGCCGGAGCTAAAAACGAACGTACTCCAGTTTGCGAAACGGCTACGGGTGATACTGAGACGGGCTTCGGTTAAATTCGTCATTGTATCATACCAACCGGAATTACCACCGCGATAAGTCTTCGACGCGGCAATATATTTTTCTTTAAACTTTGAATTTTTTAAAGCAGTTTCGACTGAGACGGGAGTTTCGAGATTTTCGAGCGAGGGGTTAGAGGACTTAATAGCGGAGAGGACGGCACTGGAGGAAGAACCCTCTAAAGCCTTCTTCGAGACGACGGGGAGAGATGAGGTCCCGCCTTTAAAAATTAGGGCGGTCGAACGCGAAGAGTTAATTGTAAAATCTACCGGCTCAATTCCCTCTTTAGAAAAAGCGGTGCGTTGGGCATCGGAGAGGGCAAAGAAACCGCCGGAATATTCGAGCTGATAATCGAGAATGTTATCGGCACGGAGAGTTGAGGAAACGCCGATTGTATTAAACTCTTCAATAAAACGATTGACGATTGCAAAAGGCATTAAACTTTGGGACGCGAAAATCATAATTCCGCCAACGAGGGTAGAGAGAATTAGTACGAGAAGAGGACCCTTTTTCCTAAAACTCTTTTTTGAGGAGCGTTTTCCAGAAACATTCGAGCGAAACGGCGCTTCGTCTGACGAGGCTGCTGAAGCGGCACGAGTTTCATAATCGCGTAGAGATTTTTCTGGCATATATAATATATATTATATCATTAAACAGAAAGGGCGTCTAGGAAGAGCCTCTTAGCGAGCACCGGAGTTTGGAGCCTTCGGAAGCAAAGCAGAAGAGGAAGAAGATATGGAGCTTTCGGAAGTGTTGCCACGACCGGCGGAAGTTTCGGCGTTTAAATCGAGCGTTTTAGCGTTACCCTTAAAACCGTTCGAGGAAATCGGGACGAGAGAGAGGCGGTTTTCCTTAAAAAAGTCGAGGTCGGTTAGTTCGATTTCGGTTTTGTCGGCGTCGAGGAAGCCGAGAATCTCGTCGTTTAGACTCAAAATAACTTTAAAGGCGTCGGTCGTAAACTCGAGTTTAACTGACGAGGAGGAAGTCTTTTCGGCGGAGAGGGAGAGAATGTCGGTTAAATCGCGCGAGACGGGAGCGTCGATGATTTGGGACTCGGAATGGGAGAGAACCGATTTTTCAATATTTTCAAAGTCGTCTTCGACTTCGTCGATAAAGACTTTACCGTTTGTTTCCCGCGCGAGTTCGGTATAGCCCTCGGCGGAGGCGGAGTTAGTGAGAATATAGAAGTTCACGGGGTCGATTTCTTTACTGAGTTTAATGACTTCAGCGAGAGTAGTTTGGTCGATGTCGGGGTTGTGGAAACTGGCGTCGGTAATTGCAATCACAGATTTATTGGCGCCGGTATCCCACTTTAGTTCATTCATTAGAGTATAGGACGCGGAGAGGAGAGATTCGGGTTCGTCGTCGCCGCCATAAAGTTTGATTTGATTGATTTTCGACTCTAACTCTTCGAGCGAACATTCGTTAAAGCCGCAAAGTTTCTCGGCTTCGATTTCTCGCAGGTCGCCGTAAGTATAGAGAGCGACACTCCCGCCATTATCCATAATTTTACGTGCGGTTTTAATCGCTTCGGCTTTATATTTTAAAATCATCGAGCCCATCGAAGCGGTACGGTCGAACAAAATCGCGACGTTTTGTTTAGCCTTGGTTGAGGATTTTGGAAAAAGTTTATAATAAACGTCCCAAGCCGCGAGTTCGTAAACTCCGCCGGATTTATAGTTAGCGTGACCGTCATAGAAGTTATCGGGGTCGGTGATGGTGCCGCAGATAATGTCGTGATAGCGGCAGTAGGCGCCGACTTTACCGGCGTAGTTAGAGTCGGAGACGTAAGGTTTATAGCCACCAAGAATCCCTTCTTTAACATAACAGTCGGGGACAAAGGCGCGATAGTCGGAGAGGTCTTTATTTTCGCAAGCCGCCGGGCGTAAGCCCTCGCCCTCGGGGAGGTAGAGCTTTGGATCGCCAAAAGTCGCGGCGTAGAAAATCTTGGAGGCGGGGACTTTTTGGAGTGTACGGGAGACGGTTTGACCGCCTTGGGAATAGCCGCCGAGAACGATTTTTGAGTCGGGACAGCGAGCAAGATATTCGTTAATAAAAATCTTCGCTTCGTTTGAACCTTCTTCGACAGACTCGCCGTAAGAATAGGAGCCGCCGCCAGAAACGAGCGCGCCGAGAGAAGTTTTAAACCGCTCGGCGGTAGAAATCCCAATCCCGGGGGAGGGATAGCTAAAACCGCCGAAGGAACTTTCGCCAAGTTCGTAGAAGCTATAAGAAAGTCCGGTTCCGGCGAGGACTTTTTCGAAGGCAGAGACGTAGGTTTGGTAGTTTGTCGCGTGGATTTCCGAGCCGGAACCGCGTGCAAACACTATTTTTAAATCTGTACATTTTAGATAGGCACTGTTATCGACGGAAACCGCGAGGTTTAATGGCATTCCGACGGCAACAATCACTAGAGAAGAGACGAGTTTAACTAGGTTTAAAACTCCGGCGCGGACTCTTTTAGATAAAGTTAACTTTAGGCACATTTTACCTCCTTAGATAGTTTTAAGATAAACCGCGAGAGAAAAAATAGCAATCTTAAGCACTTTTTTTATTTTTCGAGGGGATTTATAATGGAGGTAGTAGGAGGAAATATGAGAGAGAGATTTTTAGCTAAAGAGACGGGGAAAGTTCCGAGTTGGGATGAATATTTTATAGGTATTGCAGAAGAGGTCGCGAAGCGTTCAAAAGACCCGTCGAGCAAAAACGGGTGCGTTATAGTTGATTCAAAACATCGCCCAGTTTCTTTTGGGTATAACGGCGCAATCCAAGGAGCAGACGAGTCGAAAATGACGCTAAGCGAACGCCCGATGAAATATTATTTTTCAATTCACTCGGAAATGAACGCGGTTTTGTTCGCGGGAAAAGATTTAACGGGATGTACGATTTATAATACGATTGCGACGTGTGAGAACTGTTTAAAATATTGTTTGCAGGCGGGAATCAAGAGATTTGTTTATAAAGAACTTAGGGTTCATTCGCATAAAACCGACAATTCAAAATCAATGACTAATATTGACACAGACGAGGCGGTGATTAGACTACTCGCCGCCTGTCCGGACGTCAAAACTTTAAATATTTCTAACGGAAAAAGTTATACGGAGGACATTCTCGCGCAATATAAGCCGGGGAGCGCGGAGAGAGAACGACTGCTAAAATGGGTTTAGCTAGGGTTGGGGAGTTGAGGGTTTGAAGTTTTTTAGAGCTTACCAGTCAATCGGAGTGAGATGATGCGCGGAGAGATAGGCGTTGGTTTTTGAGAAAGGTTTACTACCAAAGAAGCCGGCATGAGCCGAGAGCGGAGAAGGGTGGGCAGATTCGAGGACGAGATGTTTCCTAGAGTCGATTAGGGGCTTTTTTGAGCGGGCGTCGCGCCCCCAAAGAATAAAGACGAGATTTTCTTTATTATCGTTAAGATATTTGATAGTTGCCTCGGTAAAAATCTCCCAACCTTTTCCTCGGTGGGAGCCGGCTTTGTGCGCCTCAACGGTTAAAACATTATTGAGGAGAAGGACGCCTTGTTCCTTCCAAGCGTTTAGGTTGCCGGTTCGACGCTTGTGCGTTCCGAGGTCAGCTTCAATTTCTTTATAGATGTTGATTAAACTCGGGGGGATTTTTTCGGTCGGCGGGACGGAAAAGGCGAGACCGTGGGCAGCGCCGGGGGTATGATAAGGGTCTTGACCGAGAATAACGACCTTTACTTTTTCGAGGTCGGTCGAAAAAGCGTTAAAGACGAGGGCTTTTGGCGGAAAAATCGTCTTTTTCTCATATTCTTCTTTTAAAAAAGCGGAAAGCTCCCTAAAATACGGTTTATTAAACTCGGATTTTAGGAAAGCTTTCCAAGATTCGTGCATATATATTATATATACTACTTTTTAACGGGTTTTAGATTCATAAAGAGATAACCCATACCGAAGAGGAGTGAGGCGAGAGAGACGAGACCGCCGAGATATGGAATTAACGCGAGCAATTCAATCGAGACGACACCGAGAAGAGCTTTCAAATAAACGTTCATTTTTTCTTTCTTAAAAAGATTTTTCGCGAGAACATCACCGAGGACAAGGCCGGAAACCGGCGTCGAGAAGACAATGAGGAGGATATAGGCGAGGATAGCGACGAGACCAACTGGAAAACCAACAACGCTGATTAAGACGAAGATGGCGGCGATTGGGACGAGCAGGAGAAGTCCGAGACCAATTAGAACATTTTTAAAGACATCTCTAGCAGCGAAGTCTTTCAAGAGTTTCGTGGCGAACTTCGAGAAGACGGCGAGCGAAACAAAAGTCAAAACGAGGACGCTGATGATTGAAACGAATTTGTTGAGGATAGTTTTTCCAAAATCGAACTTTACGGAAGGATTTGAATAAACTTTTTTCTCTTTAAAGGAAAGATTTTCGAGACCGATTAAAGTTGCGTCGTCGTTGTATTCAAAGGTTCCGGAAATTGAGCTTTTCCCTTTGACGACGATTTGGTCAAAGTCGGCGGAAAGATTACCGTTGATAGTGATGTTTTCGAGAACGAGGCGATTACCAGCGACAAAAACGTTACCGTTTAAGTTTGCGGCGAGATTAACGGTATTGCCGACGGCATAAACGTCGCGGTCGATAAGAGCGCCTTCGTCGATTTCGACGGCGTTACCCGCGGCAAAAAGGTCGCCGTAAACTTCGCCACCGATTTTAACGGAGTTGCCGGCGAAGAGACCGTAATCGTAAGAGCCGAGAGCTTCGACGATGTTGCCGGCGAGGAAGCCAATTCCGGAGACAGAATCTTTCGAGGAGACCTCGCTACCAGCGAGAAAGAGAGAATGATCGACTTCGACTTCGGAATTGATGTTGGTTGCGGCACCAAAATAATATTCGTCGGACTCTTTTTCTAGTTTTTCGGAAGCTTCGGCGGGGGCGTCGGACGGGACGTCCTCACAATTAGTTACGCTTCCGTCTTCGGCAGTTAAACCGTCACCACCACAAGCAAGAGACCTCGGCGGGAAGAGCATCATCCCAGCAACAAGTAAAGCGGCGAGCGCGGCGCTAATAATAACTTTTGAATTTTTTTTCATTGATTTAACTCCACTTACGAGCTTAATTATAACTTAAGCAAGTTTTTTACGCAAGATTTCTTGGACAGCGGAAGGATTTGCCTTGCCGCGAGATTCTTTCATCACCTGACCGACGAGGAAGCCGAGGACTTTTTCTTTGCCGGCTTTAAACTCTTCTTGAGCAGATTTTGTTGCGGGATTTTCAAGAACTGCGTCAACGATTTTTTCGAGAGCGGCAGAATCGTTTTCTTGGAGAAGGTTAAGTTCCTTCGCAAGGTCGCGGGCGGATTTCTCAAGATGTTTTTCTTCAAAAAGTTTTAGGAAGACTTCTTTGACGGAAGTTGAGGAGAGTTCGTTTTTTTGTTTCATTTCAGCAAGTTCGATTAGTTTCGTGGTTTCGGGAAGATAGTCGTTTAAGAGACTCGCGTTTTCTTCGGCGAGAAGAACGGACGAGAAAAGGTTCGCAACAAACTCGACGACGGAAGAGCTAGAGGATTTTTCGGAAATCTCGGCGAGACGAGAGACGAGGGAAGGATAGTCGAGAAGAACCTCGAGAGTCTCTTTCGGAACAACGCCAGAGAACTTCTTTCGGTAAGCCGCGGGAAGGAGCGGGCATTTTTCGTATTCGGTTTTTATAAAATCTTCGGAAAGGTTGAGTGGCGGGAGGTCGGGTTCGGGCATATAGCGATAGTCCATTGCTTCTTCTTTTGAGCGTTGAGCGGTTGTCTTTCCGGTCGCGTCAGACCAACCACGAGTTTCTTGGACGACTTTTTCGCCGGCGTCTAAGAGTTTTTTCTGGCGAGAATATTCATATTCGACGGCGCGTTCGATACTTCTAAAAGAATTAAGATTTTTAATTTCGGCGCGAGTCCCGAGCGGGTCGGATTCGTTTTTTCTAAGCGAAATATTAACGTCGAAGCGCATATTACCGTTATAAAGGTCACCGTTAGTCACGCCGGCATAAACCATATTGCGCCAAAGCTCTTTACAATAATCGCGAGCCTCTTCGGCGGAGGAGATATCGGGCATCGAGACGATTTCAATCAGCGGAGTATCAACGCGATTCAAATCGACAAGCGAATAAGTGTCGTAATGAGACAGTTTTCCGGCGTCGCCCTCGAGATGGGCGTGTTCAATTCTAATCTTTTTTCCGGAAGGAAGTTCGATAAAACCAGCGCCGATAATCGGGGAGTAGAACTGGGTGATTTGGTAGCCCTTCGGGGAGTCGGGGTAAAAATAATGCTTTCTGTCGAAACGAGAGCGAGGGTTAATCTTGCAGTTCATTGCCGCGCCGGCGACGACGGCAAGACGAACGGATCCGCCGTTTAAACGCGGGAGCATACCTGGGAGAGCATAATCGACGGGCGAAACGCAGGAGTTTGGTTCCTTTCCGCGGGCGTCGTTATCGACTTCGGAGAAAAGTTTTGTTTTCGTTTTTAACTGGACGTGGCACTCGATACCGATGGTGATTAAATAATCTTTTTCAGACATTAGATTGCTCCTAAATCTTTTAAAGCTTGGCGATAGGTTTTTAAAGCGCGGGCGGCTTGGGCATATTCGAGACGGAAGCCGGGCTCGTGGGCGATTTGGTTTCTTAATTTATGGACATACCAGACGGAATTAAGGCTAGAAAACTTTTCTTTTCCAACGCGCTTTAGACGTTCGCCCATCGTCTTTCCTTGGGTTCCCATTTCACAAAGGGCTTTATCGAGGAGTTTATCGGCTTCGACGACGGACATATTAAACGAGGCGGGGTTTTCGCGAGTCAGCGAGTTTTCGATACGGAGGAGGTCGGTTTGGTATTCCATTTTATCGAAAGAATAGTTGTGATGGTTTGTTAAAAGGACGGCAACGAAAACGAGCGCGCCGACGATTAAGAGAGAAATTAACATTGGAATCATTGAGGTTGGCATTAGAGCATCTCCTTTGCGAGGTTTAGGAGACATTTATCGCTACGACGAGGCCCGATGAGTTGGAGACCGAGCGGGAGCGGGGCTTTATAAGCTTTCGACGAAGTTTTGCCGGCGGGAATGGCGAGGGCTGGGAGACCGGCGAGGTTTACGGGGACGGACATTACGTCTTCGAGATACATTGAGACCGGGTCGGAGACCTTTTCGCCAAGTTTAAAGGCGGGGTTCGGAGAGACCGGAGAAAGGAGACAATCGACTTTTTCAAAAGCCTTTTCAAATTCTTTGATTATTAGAGTTCGGGCTTTCGCGGCTTTAAGGAAGTAGGCGTCATAAAACCCGGAGCTTAAGACGAAGTTACCGATCATAATGCGGCGTTTATTTTCGGGCATAAAACCGAGACCGCGAGTGTTTTTATAAAGGTCGTCGAGCGAAGCGGAAGCGTCGGCGCGGAAACCATAGCGGACGCCGTCGTAGCGGGAGAGATTCGAGGCGACTTCGGCGGGCTGGAGGACGTAATAAGCGGGGAGGGCATATTTTAGAGTTGGCATTTCGAGCTCGACGACATCAAAGCCCTTTGACTTTAAGACGGTCAGCTTTTCTTCGAGCGCGCGCTTAATTTCGGGGTCGAGTTTTTCGGAGTTCATAAACTCTTTAATGATACCGATTTTTTTCTTTTCAAACTTTTCGGGGGAAGACTCGTAAAAATCGGGGAGAGAGGTTAAATCTTTTTCGTCGCGATGCGCGCAGATTTCCATCAGAAGGTCGAGGTCGGCGGGGGATTTTGAGAAGAAGCCAACAACGTCGAGCGAGGACGCCATCGCCACCACGCCATAACGCGAAACGGCGCCGTAAGTTGGTTTTAAGCCATAAACACCGTTGAAGGACGCGGGTTGGCGGATGGAACCGCCTGTGTCGGTTCCGGTCGCGAACTCGACACAGTCGAGAGCGACCGCGACGGCGGAACCGCCGGAGGAGCCGCCAGCGACGCGTTCGGGGTCGGCAGAGTTTAGAGTTGGGCCGAAGAAAGAGTTTTCGGTTGAGGAACCATGAGCAAAGGCGTCAAGATTTGCGCGTCCGACGCAAATTGCACCTTCGGCCTCGAGGAGTTTTACGGCAGTTGCGCTCAAGGGAGAAGTAAAGCGGGTTAAAATTCGGGCGGAAGCGGTCGATTCGCCTTCGGGAGAGAGGAAGTTATCTTTAAGCGCATAGGGGACACCAGCGAGACGCCCAACCGGTTCTCCCTTTTTAATTTTTTCGTCGATTTCTTTCGCCTTTTTTAGAGCAGCGTCGCGGTTGATAAATGTAAAAATATTATAGTTTTTTGTTTCTTCAATTCGCTTTAGAGATTTTTCAACAAGCGAAAGCGCAGAGGTAGATTTATCGGCAATTTTCATTTTTAGAGAACCTTCGGGACTTTAATTTCGTTATTTCTTTCTTCGACCGTTAAAGAAAGCAACGCCTCGCGGTCGGCTTCCATTGGTAAGATTTCGTCAGGACGCCAGACGTTTTCCATCTCGAAAACTTGGAAAGTTGGCTCGACGTCGTCTGTTTTAAGCTCGCTTAGTTCGGAAATATATTTTATAATATTTTCTAAATCGCCTTTTAAGGATTTCTTTTCTTCGGGAGTTAAAGAAAAGTTCGAGAGAGAGGCGAGGTGGTTGATTTCTTTTTCTGCAATATTCATTACAGAATATTATATCACAAATTTTCGGACTCGTTGAGGCGAACGCGGAGGGATTTGATTGTCTCGCGATTGTTTTCGACTTCGGTTTCGAGGACTTTTACGTCGGAGGAGGCTTTAACGAGGAAAACGGCAAGAACAACAGAAAGAACAAGCAGGACGCCGGCAGCAACCCCGAGGGCAAGAGAGAGCGGAAACTTCGGCTTCTCGAGGGAAGCGGAGAGGATTGGCGACGGGGCAAGCTCGGCAGCAGGCTCGGACTTTAATTTGTCGGCGATACTGTGCTTTACTTTCAAGGCAAAGTCGGGGGCGGAGTTTTCTTCTTTCATAAACTAACTTAATTATAGCATAAAAAGTTTAGTTTTTATTTATTTTTTCGACTGGAGCTCGGCGATTTGGTCGCGGAGGAGAGCGGCGCGCTCGAACTCGAGATTAGCGGCGGCAAGCTTCATCTCGGACGTAAGCTGTTTTATTAGACTCGGGTATTCTTCTTTCGGGATTTTCTTAACGTCGAGGCGAGAGACTTCTTCTTTTTCGGGAATAATTGCGCGAAGTCCGGCGGAGATTTCTTTCGCGACGGATTTCGGAGTGATGTGATGGTCGCGGTTGTATTTTTCTTGGAGTTCGCGACGACGGTTAGTCTCGGAAATTGCGCGTTCCATACTTTCGGTTATGTTGTCGGCGTACATAATCACCTTGCCTTCAACGTGGCGGGCAGCGCGACCGATGGTTTGAATTAAAGCGGATTCAGAGCGGAGGAAACCTTCTTTATCGGCGTCGAGAATAGCGACGAGGGAGACTTCGGGAAGGTCGAGCCCCTCGCGGAGAAGGTTAATCCCAACTAGACAATCGTAAGCCCCAGCGCGAAGATCGCGCAGAATATCACCACGTTCGAGAGTATCGATGTCGGAATGAATGTAGGCGGTTTTTATCCCGCGCTCTTTGAGATGGTCGGAAAGGTCTTCCGCCATCCGCTTCGTTAAGGTCGTAATTAGGACGCGCTGATTTTTTGCGATACGTTGGTCGATTTCTTCCATTAAGTTGTCGATTTGACCCGCGGAGGGGCGAACTTCGATTTCTGGATCTAAAAGTCCAGTCGGACGGATAACTTGTTCGGCGGGTTTAGGGCAATTTTCGAGCTCATAAGTTCCGGGCGTTGCGGAAACATAAACTGCGTGGGAGATATGATTATAAAATTCGTTAAAAGTCAGCGGGCGATTATCGAGGGCGCTAGGCAAACGAAAACCATATTCGACGAGCGCTTCCTTTCTAGCATGGTCGCCGTTAAACATTCCGCGGACTTGAGGGAGGGTCATGTGGGACTCGTCAACGAGAAGAAGAAAATCTTTCGGGAAGAAGTCAAGAAGGGTCGAAGGCGGTTCGCCGATTTTACGACCTTCGAGATGGCGAGAATAATTCTCAATTCCCTTAACGAAGCCGGTTTCTTTTAACATTTCCATATCATATTTTATTCTTTGGGAAAGACGCTGGGCTTCGAGGAACTTGCTGTGAGACTCAAAAAACTTTAGACGGTCTTTATATTCTTTTTCGATCGCGACGAGGGCGCGGTCTAAATTTTCGCGCGGAGTCGCGTAGTGGGTGTTAGGGAAAATATGGATATGGTCGGGCTTTTCGCGGGTTTCAGCGGTTAGAGGGTCGATTATTTTTACGGACTCGAGATTATCAAAGCCAAACTCAAAACGGTAAGCCCATTCGCCGGAAGCTGGAAAGAGATCAATCGTATCGCCCATTACGCGGAAGTTCCCGCGCTCGAAAGCGAGGTCGTTACGGTGATATTGGATTTTTACGAGCTCTCGGATAAAGGAAAGCTGGTCGTAGGACTTATTTCCCTCCCCCGTCCAGCCGGCGGCGGTTTTCCAGAGCGGGAGGGACATTGAAGAATAGTTCGCGGGGGAGCCGATACCGTAAATACAGGAGACCGAGGCGACGATAATTACATCATCGCGAGTTAGGAGAGCTTCGGTCGCACCGTGGCGCAGGCGATCGATTTCTTCGTTGATTGCGGAGTCTTTTTCGATATAAGTATCGGTCGAGGCGATATAAGCTTCTGGTTGGTAATAGTCGAAGTATGATACGAAATAATGAACCTCGTTTTTTGGGAAGAACTCGCGAAACTCGGAATAGAGTTGGGCAGCGAGGGTTTTATTGTGGGCGAGAACGAGGGTCGGTTTCCCGTAATTTTTAATCAAATTCGCCATCGTAAAAGTTTTTCCGGAGCCGGTTACGCCGAGGAGGACTTGTTCCTTAATTCCCTCCTTTAGACCTTTGGTGAGCTGTTTGATCGCGGCGGGCTGGTCGCCAGTCGGAGCGTATTTTGAAACAAGTTGGAAATTCATAACTATTTTATTATATCACACACGCCGGACTTGACGATTTTCGCTATATATATTATATATATGTCCAGAAAGGGTGGTGAACTTTATGAAACAGTTTCCTGATTGGGACAAGGAGATTACCGACGGAGAACTCGACGAAAGTATGAAGAGGTGTATTGAACTCCTTAACGAGGCGCACGCTTCGGAAAAGGAAAGCGAGACCGAAGTCCGGCTCGGACGTTCGGAAGCCTATCGGCTGGCTGGGGAAGTTTCTGACCCGCGAATCCTCGCGGAGAAGGCGGCGGAATATTTTAACCGCTCGGCCATCGGGATTGCGCAACTTCTGATCGTGATGACGAACACCGCCATCAACAACGAGTATAAGACGCCGACAATTCAGTTCTTCTTCGAGAACCTCTATGACCTAGCGTTTCTTCTTAACTATATCGTTGAGAACGTGATTGGGATTTTCTCGGGAGGTTTCGCTGAGACAGCGGAGGAGGGGGACGCGGATTATTCAGCGGCGGTCGCGAAGATGGGGCTTCAGGCGACGATTGGCGCGATGTTTGCGGCGGTTCACGAAGTTTTGGCGACCGACCGAGCGCTAATTCCGGAGGTGATGAACGAGGCAGACGAAGATATGACCGTTTATGACATTATGAAGATGATTAAGGAAGATTATCTTCTGATTGAACGGATGATTGACTTCGAGCCGACCGGCGGGACGGAGAAGCCCGAGCTGCCGGAGCAAAGCGAGCCGGAACAAAAGAAGAGCGAGCCGGAACGGAGCGAACCGAAGAAGCCGAAGAAAGCGAAGAAACCCAAGGAGAAGAAAACTGGACAGAAGAAAAACCGGCGATAAGCCGGTTTTTTACGCTGACGCGCGCCCACCCTGGGGCACATATTTTTGTTTTAATCCGCTGTGTTTGTTTTTAATGTAGTCTCCACACTCCACTTTTTGTAAACAAGTGGAACCCCGTGAAGCGTATCAGCTTAAAATTATTGTAAAAAACTTACGCTAAAAAGTCAAGAGTTTTTATAAGCGTTTTTAGAACCAAAAAGCCTCCCTTTTTATGGGAGGCTTTTTTCTGGGCCTTATCGCCCGAGAGAGCGATCAAGCTTAAGCTAATTTTTTACGGCTAGAAAGGTAGTAACCAGCAGAGGTTACGAGCGAGCCGAGCCCAAGAACTGCGCCGGTAATTTCGCCAGCACCAGTTTCCGGAAGTCGTTCCGGGGTCGTCGGGTCGGTCGGGGTTACGGGTTGAACCGGTTCGGAGCAAGTCTTCGCAACGAGAACGTCAGCGTCGTCTTGTTTCATTTCGTTAGTTCCGTTTTCGCCAACATAAACCTGAGCCCAGTTGGTTAACGTGTTCGTTCCACAACCGAGGTCAACATCAACAACTTTCGCGGTAAAGCGGACATAAGCGCCAGCACCCGCGGCGTAGTCGCCGATATTGATTCCGTCTTTAGTTACGCCGTTAGACTCGAGCTTTAAGCCGGTCTTAGAATATTTACCAGCGTAGAGAACGGTTGAATCGTTAACGTAAGCAAGGTTGCCAGGAAGAATGTCTTTTAAGATAACATCTTTCGCAACAACACTGCTGTTGTTTTTGTAGTGGATTTGGTATTCGACTTCGTCACCAACTTTCGCGGTTACGGATTCGTTCCAGCCACTTTCGCCCTTAATACGGACTTTCTTAGAAACTTCAAAATCGTAATCGTAAGTTACTTTAACTTTTAAAGTAATATAAGACGCGAAGTTGAAACAACCAGGGATTTTACCGTCAAGGGAGTTAAAACCAATTAAAGTTCCAGACGTAACGATAGAGTCGGAAAGGGTTGAACCACCAACTTTACCATTGTTGTCGATTTTGGCGGAGCCTTTAACATAGTCGAGGTGGAAGTTTTGGGAAGCTTTTAAGACGACGTTGTCCCAGATTGATTTAGGGGTTGCGTTGTCAGCATCGACAAAACCGTTGATTTCGACAGAAGTGCCAGAGGTCGTCGGAACGTTGACCGTAGTTTTAACGCCAGTCGCAGTCATTTTTTCACCGAAGCGGTTGTTGTTATGGACATAGAGGCGGATAACATAGGTCTTACCGTCTTCGACGGAAAGCTCGTTGTTCTGCCAAGTATTTTTAGTCCCGTCTTCACGGGCAGCAACGAAGTTCTTTTCGTCGCCAATAACGCCATTGCTGATTGAGTTAAAGACGATTTTGTCGTCAATCGCGCCAGCGTCGATTTGTTCTTTGGTATAGCTAGGACGGCCTCCTGTGCCGCTGCTATCGCCCCAAGCGAAAACGAAGCTTGGGACAAGGTTAGCTCCGGCGAGAACGACAGCAGTCGAAACGCCAAGAGCGAGTTTTAATCCTTTTTTCATAATAACTCCTTATTATAGATTAACTTTAGATTATCACTTTTTTAAACTTTTTTCTAGTTTTCTAGCCGAATTGTTAATTAACATCCGTTAAAAGCCAAAAAGCCGAATCATCTCAGAAACAAAACCTTTCAAAGGAAATTTGGAGAAGCCCCGGCGGATTTATGAAAAATCCGCCGAAGCAAGGTAAAGTTCGATAACCTAAGGGGTAGCCGCCGAGGGGTTAGTCTTGAGGACTTAATCGGGCTCTTCGGGGTCGCCCTCGAATGTTCCCTGTTCCTCGACGTGAGGCTCCTTAGTCGGATCCGGCTTTGCGGGAGCCTGGGTCGGCTCGGGAGCACGGGTGACTGGAGGTTGGGTAACTTCCGGCGGTTTTTCCGTCGGTTTCGGAGTCGCCGGCGCCTCAGTTGGGCGTGGCGGTTCGGTTGCCGGCGGGGTCGTCGGACGCGGAGGTTCAGTCGGCTGAGTCGGCTGAGACGGCGTCTCGCCTTCACCTTGACCGCCCTGACCACCATCGTGTCCCTGACCTTCCGGATCCTGAGACGGATCTTTAGTCGGCTCGGGAGTCGGCTTGACTGTCGGCGTAGGCGTAGGAGCCTGGGTCGGCGGGCAAGTCGGAGTCGGAGTCGGCTTCGGCGGTTTAGTCGGGGGACAGGTCGGAGTCGGCGTGGGCTTCGGCGGCTTTGTCGGAGGACAAGTCGGCGGGCACGTCGGTTCCGGAGTCGGAGTTGGTGTCGGTTGACACGTCGGCGTTACGGTCGGGCGCGGAGGTCTGGTCGGAGGACAAGTCGGAGTCGGCGTGGGCTTCGGCGGCTTTGTCGGAGGACAAGTCGGCGGGCACGTCGGCGGACAGGTCGGTTCGGGAGTTTCCGGGGTTTCCGGTTCCCAATCCCAGGGAGTCGGCTTTGGGGTCGGCTCGGGTTCGTCTTCAAAGCGTTCGAGACGCTTGTCCGCGAGGTTATATCCGAAAACGAAGGCAGTAACGCCATCTTTTCGCGGATAGGTAACAATCAAGGACGGGAGCGCATCGACATAGTCGCTCTGGAGAGTCGTAAACCGCTGGGAGGCGAGGGGGGTCATATTCAAGACGTAATGGCACCAAGTCCGGCGGGTTTCAATCCCCGTAAAGGTCAGCCGCTTACAGAAAATGCGCCAGCAAGTATAGTAATACTTATAGGACTCATTCATATAGTAGCGGCGAACGGAGGGGTTAAACTCGTCGACGGAGTAGGCATACCAATAGTCGAGACCGTTCTCGTCGGAAAGACGGACGAATTCCGCCATCCAAGCGTTCCAGTCGCCGAAGGTTTCGGTCGAGGTCGCAGAGAGACGGGAGAAGGCGTCAAGGTTCATATAGAGGAAGGTCGCGTTATGGGCGCCTTCGTAATAAACCTGTTCCACCATCGCGGGGAGATCCCAGTCGTCGTTAAAGAACGACCGCTTCTCCTCGAAGGGAAAGGTAACGCCATCGTTGAACTGGAAACCAGCCGCCGCAGAGTTCGCAGCGAGACGAGCTTCGTCAGAAGAAGGCTCGGAGTCGCCAGAAACCCAGAGGATTTCCGTCGGCCAGAGCGGGTCTTCGCGGAGACGATATTCGTCGTAGTCGATTGTCAGATCCTCTCGCATCCTTTCTTCGGCTTCCGCCGCGGAAACGAGGGGGTCAGTCAGTTGGGAGATGAACGTAGAGACGTTGGACCAGGCGTTGGTACCGCCCAATCCCAAAATGGCTATTGCCAGTACCGTCAAAACGGCGGTAAATTTCACAACGCCTGGGGTACGCATAGGTCTCCTCCTTTCATAGGTCAATCGTCGGGATCAGAGTCGGAGAGGTCGGGAGCGGAGTATTCGTCATAGTCGTCATCATCTTCGTCGTCATCTTCGTCATCGTCTGACCGGTTACGGCTTTTATAGGCAAGCCTACCGAATAGATAGATGAGTAAAAAAGAGACGCCAGCGATGATAATGCCAATCAGAAGCCACTTCCAGCCGGTAGCTGCTGTGCCGCCAAGATAGGCGAGGCTAACTGCCAGGAGCAGAGCGGGGCCGAACGCGAAGTTCATGATGACCCTCATCTGGTTATCGTTTTCGACCTGGGTCGTTACGGCCCAGACAGCGAAAAGCAACGCCAGAATAGAGAGGATAATTACGAAAATCGCGGCTCCATTCGACAGCGAGGCAAGCGCCGCCAAAGCAGCACAGACGAGAGAGAACAGAAAGACAGCCCAGCGGGAAACGGCGGGGGAAAGCTTTTTGGGATGGGCCTTCTCCTTCTTTTCGCGCTTCAAAGCCTTCTTCCTTTCCTCTTCGGACAGGGATTTTAGGTAGTTCTTCCAGGCAGAGTAGTTCTCGCGGATATCCGCATCTAAAGCGTTTACCGCGGAGAAACTCGTCCGAAGGCAGAGCAGCAAAACCCCAAGGGCACCCAGAACAGTCGCCAGAGACACGGGCAAAACCTCCTTAGGTTATTCTCAGATACGTGGTTTGTATCTGGGATGATTCGGTTTTAATGACCGTTTATATAGGTAATTAGCCACCACCTATACAGACTAACTCCATTATAGCACACTTAGCCAAAAAAGTCAAGGTTATTAGCATATATTTTACAGGAGAGCGAGAAAATGGTTATGGTTAGTTTTAGGGGGCGTAGGGGCTGAGGAGTGGTTGGGCGGAGAGGTGGGTTTGGAGGTGGATTTGGAGGGTGGTTTTTGGGCAGGAAAAAGCCCCGCGGGAGCAGGGCTTTTAGGGTTTCCTAGGGGTCTTAGAGAGTGATTACTTCACAGTCGGGTTCTTCGCGCGCCAGGCGGCGATTTCGTCGGCTTCGGCCTCGATATACTTCGCGTCGAGACCGGCGACGGGGGTACCGTCGGGGTTGATGACGAGGAACTTGCAGAAGCGCTCAGTCGGGCGGTCTTCGTTCCGGGCGCGGTCGATCGTCCGAGCATAGCTCCGACGGAGGAAATCGCGGTCGGTCTTCAAAGAGAGCGGGCGGTCATAGAACGAGAGATCGTCGGGGTCGTCGGGGTTCGGAATGAACCAGAACGGCTCGCAGGGACGGAGAGTCTTCTCCGGCGGGTTGTAGTGGTTGTGGACGATTTCGACGATCTTGTTCACCCTGCGCGTGAGGCGATAGGGGTTGAACGGGATGATGTTGCCGTCATCGTCCACCATGAAACCGACCAAGCCGGCGCAGTTTTCCTCGTCGAGCTTGCTCTCCAGAACGCGGAAATCGTCCTCGTCCTTCGGGGTAATGAAACCGCGGGGACGGGAAGCCATCCTCGG
>CAZMWH010000004.1:24123-25802 GCA_964570115.1 uncultured Candidatus Saccharibacteria bacterium
TCATAGACTTCGTCTTCCGAACGAGCGGGGCGACGGAGACGCGGCGCGGGGTCGCGCCAGCTTCGGCGGCGAGGAGTCCTTTCTTCTTCGTCGTCATCTTCGTAGCTGCTGCGGCCGAAACCGTGACCGATTCTCTGGGCATAGGAAAACAGTTTGTTGGCCATTAGTTAAAACCTCCCCTTCTAATTTATGGCGTTGGTACGTACCTCAGACAGTTTACCGAGGCAATAACTTCATTATATCACACTTTCGACAAAAAAGCAAGAGTATTTTATTTTATAGGGTTATTAGGGGAGTTATCAGGAGAGGTGTTTTCGGAGGTTGAAGAAGTGTTCTGAGGGCTTGCGGGTGGAGTTTGAGAGATAAAGGGATTTTCTTTAGGAAGATTGTTCGGGAGGATAACCTCGGGGGATTTTGGGGATTTTTTCCTGAGCTTTAAGACGGCGAAGATAACTAGCCCAAGGAGAAGGACGCCGCAGACGGCGAGGGAGATAATTAGCGAGGGGGAGAGGGAGGCTGAGGCGGAAGAGGTGGTCTCTCCGGTCGAGACTTCTCCGGTCGTGGTTAAAGGTTCTTCTTCGGAAGTTGAACTTAGGACAACTTCGGGGACTTCGGGGGCGGTGGAATCGTTTAGGGAAACTTTTTCGCCGGCAACGTATAGATTATAGCCGTTGGAGTAAATATTAGTGTTCTCGGAGGCGGCGTTTTTTAGAGAGGAGACGTAAGAGTCGCCAGTTAGAACGACGGTCGAGGATTCGTCGAGCTCGAGCGAAACAGAGGCGGCGGAGTCTTCGCCGTTGATGGTTCCTTTATAATAAGAATTATTTTCTAAGAGGAAGGAGAGGCTAGAGATCGAGTCGAGGATAATATCGCCTTCGGCGACTTGGTACCCGAAACGGAGATCAACCGTCCCGCCGTTTTTGCCGCTGGTTCCCCATTTGCCACTCTGGGCGCGAAGGAAGGCGCCAGTCGAGTCGTTGCTCACGATCTTATTATTGGTAAGAATGATGCGGGCGGTGGTGTTGGTAATGAAGAAGGTGTCGCCCTGATTAGTGGTGATGGTTGAGCTAGAAGAGGTAAAGGCGCCGGTTCCCTCTTCGGCGTCGCCGGACATACTCTGGTAGATAAAAATGTTTTTATAGGTCTCGGAGTTCCCGTTTAGGGTATTGTTCGTATCGGTTAAAGAGACACCGCCGAGGAAGTCAACGGAATTCGAGCCTTCGATAACGACGCCTTCGGAGGAAGTCGAGGTTAGTTCGGCGTCGGTTACGGAAATCGCGGCGGTCGAGTAAATTGCGGGGGAGCCCATACCAGAGGTCTGATAGGAGCCGCCGGTAACGCTGAGGTCGCCGCCGCCACGGTCGGAGCGGATTGCGGCGGAAGAGTTCCCAGAGGTTTCGACAGAAACATTAACTGCGGTTAGACCGCCACCGCCGGTTACCATTACCCCGCCGGAGTTGTTGCCGGTAGTCTTGATTTTAGTGTTTTTTAGCATAATTTCGCCGTCGCCATAAGAGAAGACGGCGTTGGCGTGGGAGGCGGAAGTTTCGACAGAGCCGCCGGTGATTGTTAGATTGCCGCCGGTCGCGAGAACCGCGGCGTTAGTCCCGTAGAAATCGGAATTTTCAGAGGATTCGTCGCCGGATTTAGAGACGGTTGGGTTCTCTAAAGTAATTTCG
>CAZMWH010000005.1:0-5694 GCA_964570115.1 uncultured Candidatus Saccharibacteria bacterium
CCACCAGATTTTATTTAAATCGGCAAGTTCTAGAGTGCTATTTTGTGGCAATTTTGCATGAAAAAAATGCGTCCAAAAACGCATTTTTACCCTGATAGAATCGTCTGTTAATACCCCAAGATACTAAATCTATTTATTCCAGCCAAGCTCTTGATAGAAAATGCCCCTACTTAGATATTTCTCCAAAGCCTTTCTTCTCGAAGCTATCATGTTATCCGGTAAGCTTTCTTCGCTAAACCACTTCAACTCTGCAATTTTTTCTGATTCACATATTTCTATATTACCTGTGTATTTTTTAACCCTAAAACACCCTAGAAATCTTGGTTCTCCATCTTCCCCAAAAGAATGAAGCAACCCCATAAATTCAATGTCGTTTGGGTCAACATTAATTCCAATTTCTTCTTTCGTCTCACGGCATACGGTTCTAGTCATTGGTTCATTTTTCTCTACATGTCCAGCAGCAGAAAAGTCCCACATCCCATCAGCAAAGCCCGTATTTTGTCTCTTTTGCAAAAGATACTCTGTATTGCCATTTGCATTTTTTCTAGATAGTAAAACTAATACTGCTGCTATTGTCCTAAAACGTTTTTCTGTATTGCTCACATTCTTATTATATCATGTTTATTGGCTAACTCTGTCTCCCTATATTGTGTTAATGCCTACCCAATTCGCCCCCACCATTTTTGTTAGCTTAATTTTCCGCGGCGGAGGGTAAGGACTTGGTCGGCTTTGGCGGCGACGCGACGAGAGTGAGTGACGATAATGACGATTTTTCCGTCTTTATGGGCGAGGGAGCGGAAAATTTCGATAATTTTTTCTTCGGTATCTTCGTCGAGGTTGCCGGTCGGTTCGTCCGCCATAATAATCGGCGAGTTCGACGCAAGAGCACGAGCGATAGCGACGCGTTGTTGCTGACCGCCGGAAAGTTTACCGACGAGACGTTTCCCTTCCTCGGCGCTAATTCCGACTTTTTCGAGATATTTATTCGGGTCGGCCTTTCGGTTATCGAAGTCTGAAGCGACCTCGACGTTCTCGGCGGCGGTCATATATTTTATCAAGTTATAACTTTGGAAAACGATATTAACGTATTTTAAGCGAAACTCTTGGCCGGAGATTTTCTTTAGACTTCTTTTGTTGAACTTTACGTCGCCGTCTTGGAGTTTATCGAGCGCGGAAATTAAACTTAGGAAAGTTGTTTTTCCGGAGCCGGACTCGCCGACGATAGCGTAGATTTTTCCGGCTTCAAACTTTACGTTAATATTATCTAAAACTTTTTGATCTTTTTCGCCATTTTTATAACTATAAGTTAGATTTTCTATGGTTAGAGTATTCTTTTTTTCGTTCATTTTATTCCTTTCCGGCTAAAATTTCTTTTGGCTCATAGCGCATAATACTAATCGACGGAATAATTAAGGCTAAGATAATTACGAGATAACCAGTAACGAAGAGGAGGAGATAGTCAACCGGTTCGGCGTTAATATTGAGTTCGATTTTTTGGTTCTCGCGTCCGGCGTTTAACTGTTCTTTCATATTAGGCATGGACGGCATCTCGGGGGCAGAGTTGGAGTTATGTGAGTTTTTGCTTGAAGAGTTGGGAAAGTTGCCCATTTGAGCGCCAGGACGTCCAAAGTTGCGTTCGGACTGCTCGGCAGAGGAGGCGGTTTGTCCTTCTAAAATACTATTTCCAAGCGCGCTAGCGAAAACCGTTCCGGTTGCGCTTGCGAGGATAAAGCCGAGAGTTCCAACAATCAGCAATTCGGTTGCGATTTGACCGATAACATTTTTTCTATTTGCTCCGAGCGACATCAGAACGCCGATTTCATAGCGGCGATCTTTAACGTTAATCGTGACGATTAGAGTAATGATAATGATTGCAGCGACAACAACGATAATCAAAATCGTATCCGCGAAACTGCCGACGGATTCGATTGAACCGGAAAGGCTATCATATTCGGAAGTATCGACGGCGACTTTTAGGTTGTTTTCGGAAAGTTCAGAAAACTCTTCGTTGATTTTTGAGGTGAACTCTTCAGCGTTGTCGGAGCTGACCATATAGAAATTAACGTTTTCGACAGCGTAGTTTCCTTCGTTATAGTCTTCCGAGCTAAGAAACTTCGCGGCGGTTTCCGTGTTCATATAAATTACGTTCGCGTCCGCGCGTTCTTCGGCGGTATCATAAATCCCAACGACGGTTAAAGTTATTTCTTTTTCGGAATAAATATTTTTTAAGCTAAACTTATCGCCGACTTTTAGAGAATTAAGTTCGGAAAATTCATAAGAAATCATCGCGGAGTCGGTTGAAGACTCGTCGAAATAAGTTCCGTCTTTGATTGTTAAGGTTTCGTCTTTAACGCCGTTAATATAAGCATAGGCGTTGACGCCGGAGATAGTGATGTCAGAGTCGAGCGTTGAATCGTCGGAGCTAGACAAGTTGTCGCCCATACCCGGGAAACTCATACCACCCATCATTCCACCGCTCATACCTTTAAAGCCTTTGGTTTTTTCGACGGTTTCGAGATTATTTGAGTTGGCGGACGCCGAAACAGCATAAGAATAATCTTTAATATAATCGGTATAGGTTGTGATGATTTCGTTCGCAGTTTTAACCGAAACACTCGGGCGGCTCATTTCCTTAAACATCTCGCCCGGATCGCCGCCTTGTTCGATTTCTGATTTTTGGTTTTCGCGAATTGTCTCCATATCCGGTTGGATAGAAACTGTCCCGCCGAGGGTCGATTTCGCATAATCCATTTGGGCGGAAACGGCGGTTTTAATAATAAACGCCGCGAGAACTAAATTCGCCATCATAAAGAAGATTAAAGTTAATATGATTGTTCGCCCGAGCTTGCGCTTGATTGAGAGCCAGCTCCTTTTTAGCATATTTCTAAACATAGTTTCCTTTCTTAACTTTTTTATTATCGCGGAAAAAATTTAAAGAAAGTTTAAAAATCTAGCTTAGAAAACTGTTATGGTATAATTAACTGGTATGATAAAGAAAATCGTTTGGTTTTTAGTCGTGTTCTCGTTGGGGGCGTTGGCGTTTTATACTTATGAAAATCCGGAATGGTATAAAAATCTCGGATTTGATACGTCGGACGTTAAGCTCGCGGTTAATAATTGCACAAAAATAATTTCCGAGATTGAGAAATATGATTGGGACGTTAAAGTTGCGACAGCGGTAATGAAAGCGGAGAGTAAGTGTAATGTGAACGCGAAGGGCGACGAAGATCTGACTTATGAAGAAAACGGACGGGTTTATGGATATTCGGTCGGGGCGTTCCAGGTGCGGATTTTGCCGGGGAGGGAGGATTGCGATACATACGATTTAGAGAAGAACGTAGAATGTGCATATAATATATATGTCGCTAAGGGGCGGGGGTTTACGGATTGGAGTATGTTTTTAAACGGAAAATATCTTGAATATCTAGAGTAAATATGTTATAAATCTTCTAAAGGTGGGTCCGCACCTTAATTTTTTTGAGAGGAAGTGGGACTAATGCTGGGAGGTTATTCTTTCTTGTTGGCAGCGAGTCTGCTCGTTCCGGCGGCTTTGGCAATTCTTTACGTAATTTCCAATTACGTAAAGATGCTGCAAAGAGGCGAAGGGACGGAGGAGATGCGCGAAATGGCGACGATTATCCGCGGTGGAGCTTCGACTTTTATGGTCAAGCAGTATCTGACGGTAATGGTCGTCGTTATCATACTGGCGCTGACGTTTAGTCTGTTCATCGAGGCCTCTTGCGGCGTGACGTTCGTGTTCGGAGCGTTGATGAGTAGCGCGGCTTGCATTCTGGGAATGAAGGCGGCGACTTATGCGAACGTCCGAGTAGCGAACCGCGCGAGGGAAACGCTTTCGGTTGGAAAGACTGTGAAACTGGCCTTAATCAGTGGAAGCATCCCTGGGCTTTCGGTTCCGGCGTTTGGAATCTTGGGGCTTGGGGCGGTGATTATGATTTATGGCTTTGTCGAACCGGAAGCAACTGGGAGTGGGATCGTGAGCGGTTTGACGTGCAACCCGACTGTAATGAGAATTGCGACTTATTCGCTGGGGTGTTCAGTCGTCGCGATGTTCAACCGCGTGGGCGGTGGCAACTATACGAAGGCGGCAGACATTTCTTCGGATATTCTTGCAAAGCAACGACACGACTTGCCCGAAGACGACTCACGAGTTCCGAACGTGATTGCGGATTTTATCGGCGACAACGTCAACGATATTGCTGGTAACTGTTCGGATCTTTTAGAGAGTTTCGTCGCGACGATTTCCGCTTCGATTATGGTCGCAGTTACGAATTATCGTGGCGCGATTGCTAAGGGGTTGGAAGTTTCCGAAGGATTGCTGGTCAAGACCGCAATCTTCCCGCTAGTTATAGCGGTTTGGGGGCTTTTGAGCTGTGTCGCGGGAATCTACATTGTTTCCAAACGGAAGATGGGCGATAATCCCTCGAAAGAGTTGGACGTTTCGACCTATATTTCCGCAGGATTGACCCTGGTTGGAGTAGTAATTGCTTCGGCGATTTTGTTCTCGAACTGTTCGCTCTATCCGGAGTTTAAGGCGGGATGGCTGAGTCCGTTCGTTGCCGTAATTCTTGGACTGGGAAGCGGAGTGGCGATTGGCAAGATTACTGAATATTACACTTCGACCGACTATAAGCCGACGAGAGAGCTGGCAGAAATCGCAACCGAAGGCGAACCGTTCGTGGTGACACTAGGCGACGCGATTGGCTCGCGGAGCTGCCTCTTGCCGATTCTTTTGATTGGTATTTCCCTGTTCGTTTCCGGAAAAGTCTGTGGGACTTACGGAATCGCGATTTCCGCGCTCGGAATGTTGTCGTTCGTCGGAACTACGGTTTCGATTGACGCGTTTGGCCCGATTGCAGATAACGCGGGCGGAATCGCTGAATCCTGTCATCTGCCGGAAAATGTCCGCGTGATTACGGATAAGCTCGACGCAGTCGGCAACACGACGGCGGCGATTGGCAAGGGCTTCGCGATTGGCTCGGCGGCGTTTGCGACGGTTTCGCTGATTGTGGCGTACGTCGGGAACTATACGCCGCTTGGAGTTGACCTTGATCTGAACATCGCCGACTATGTTGTGGTGGCGGGCGGACTGATTGGCGGCGCTTTGATTGAGTTCTTCGCGGCGCTGTTGACCGCGAACACAATTAAGGCTGCAAAGAAGATGGCCGACCAAGGAGACAAGATGATGACCGAGGAGGTTATCAAGGGTCTCGAAAAGCCGAATTATAACCTTTGCATCGGCACGGCAACTACAGAGTCGCTGAAACACATGCTCCTGCCGTCGGTCCTGGCAATTTTAATTCCGGTTCTCGGCGGATTCATCTTCGGCGTGAAGTTCGTAGGCGGACTGTTGGTTGGCGCAACGATTGTCGCTGTACCGCGAGCGATTTTCATGGGTAACTCGGGTGGTGCGTTCGACAATGCGAAGAAGTACATCGAAGCTGGGCTACTTCCGGGACACGGAAAAGGCTCAGCGGCGCACAAGGCGGCGGTTACTGGCGATACGGTTGGCGATACCCGCAAGGATGTCGTTGGCGTGGCGCTCGACATTTTCATCAAGACGATGTCGACTGTCGCAAACACACTCGCTCCGGTTTTCTCTCATTTCACTTTGTTCAGATAAAAAGTTATGATACTTTTTTCTGGAAAAAAGTATCCCCTAGAGGTTCTAGGGGA
>CAZMWH010000005.1:5794-14664 GCA_964570115.1 uncultured Candidatus Saccharibacteria bacterium
GATACTTTTTTCTGGAAAAAAGTATCCCCTAGAGGTTCTAGGGGACTTTTTATTTTTATGGTTAGAGGTTGACTACTTCGCCGTAAGAGTCGGGAGTCAGGCTCGCGGCGTTCCCTTCGTCGGTATCGATATGCATAGACAAATTATAATTTTCACCCACGCGGACAAGAACGTCTTTAAAAATAATTGGGCGGAGACATTTTTTAGCTTCGATGGAAATAAAATCGCCATTCTCAACGCCGAGTTTTTTTGCTTGGGCGGGGTTAATATGGAGATGGCGGCGGGCAATAATAACCCCATCTTCAAGTTCAAATTCCCCGACAGGCCCAACAAGTCGACAAGAAGCCGAGCCGGCATGATCGCCGGATTCGCGAACTGGCGGAGTTAGACCAACTTTTCTGGCGTCAGTTAACGAAAGTTCAACTTGGGTATGCTTACGAACTGGGCCGAGCAACGCAACGTTATGAAGAATCTCGCGCGGACCAACGATATCGATCCGTTCTTTAGCAATAAACTCATTAGGCTGAGAAAGATTGCGCATTGGACTGAGTTCGTAGTTTTCGCCAAATAGAACATTTACGATGTGTTGAGAAAGGTGGACATGGCGAGCGGAAACTTCAATCGGGATTTTTAAAGTCGATTCGTGAACCATACTTTGGGTTTTTACGAGGTCGTCTGGATAGCCGGTTTGATAAGAAACGGTTTTAAAGCCTTTCTTTTCATAAACGTGAATCGCGGCGAGGTTGTCCGAGAGAACGGTTAAATGATGCTCATTGTATTGGGAAAGCCCGAAAAAATAATTAAGCAAAGCCTGGGCAACTCCGCGACCGCGGAAATTTTTATCCGTAGCGAGAAATTCAATTTCGACAGCCCCATAATCAAGTTTTTTCGCTTCGTCAACAACTGGCTTCATATAGTTTCGATTCGCGCGCTCGAAGTTTTCTGGAAGGTCAATTTCGAGAGATTTTACTTTTTCTAGAATTTCATCACAGTTCCAGTCAGCGATTGTATTGTCGGCAAAAACTAAAATACCTAAAAGTTTACCTTGGATTTCTGGATCTTCGGCGACTAGAATATGGTCATAGTCGAATAGTTTATTTTCGTGGTTAAAAATAACTTTACCGATTTTTTTTGCTCTTTCTTCATCGCCGAAAAAATCAGGACAGATATAAGGGTCAACTTGAAAAACTAAATCAGCGGCGTCTTCTAAATTATCTGTTTCGGTTAAAAATCTTACGTTAATCATTTTATTCTCCTGCATTATCTAATTTTATCATATAATCGTTAGTTCTTTTGGAGTATGTCCGCAAAGATGCCACATTCGCGTAGTCTCGTAAATTGGGCGAGACAATTTTAAAATTTTTTCGATGAGAGAATTATCTTTTTGGAGGTTACCGGAAAATTGGATAATTCGAGAGAGGTTCGATAAAACTTCATCTAAACTCGATTCAGTTTTAAGCGGGCTTAAAATATCTAGGGCGACATCGTCGTAGCTCGGAGTAAAGGAAAGCCGTTTGAGGTGTTTAATGATTAAATCGATTAGCGACTTTAGGGCGGGAGAGTCTTTAAAATATGACTCGGACTCATAATTTAATAATTCTGATTTTTCAGGGAGATAAAAATGATTTTTATTTTCTTCTTGACTATCGACGAGACGAAGATATTTTTCGGTAAAGATTTTATCGCCACAAACTATACTTTCAAAACACGAATTTAAGATTTCCAAATCGGAGAGTTCAGTTTTTCCGGTTTGGGAATAAACAAAAAATCTGGAGTTTGGTTCGACTTTTTTAAGAATTTTAAGAAAATCTTTTTCTTTAATTTCGCCGTCAGCATATTTTTGAAACATTTTAAAGGCTGACGTAGCGGGAATACGACCATAAAAATTCGCCATAGAGGAAAATATTTCGGGGTAGGCGTTATTTTTTCTCGCCATCTACTTTACCTCCTAAAGTTTAGTTTGTAGGTTTGCGAGAGTTTTAGTTTTAGAAAAAAGTGGAACACTCGCAAGAGTGTTCAAAGTTCTTTTTTTGCAATCTGGCAATTAAGCCGATTGAGCGAGTGCTCCGCGTTGGCTTAATTCGTAAGCCAGAATGCAAATTTGAACTTTGAACATCATTATTATAGCATTAACCACAGACTTTTACTAGAAAGATAAGAAATATCAACAAAAAAGTGGAGGCGCCGACCGGAATTGAACCGGTGTACAAGGTTTTGCAGACCTCTGCGTAACCACTCCGCCACAGCGCCACCTTAAATGGTGGTGCCCGAGATGGGACTTGAACCCATATGAGTTTCCTCATTCGATTTTAAGTCGAACGCGTATACCAATTCCGCCACTCGGGCTTAGTAATATCTTATCAGAAATCGTCAGATTCTTCAACGTCGGAATAGCGTTTATGGGTTCGCTTCGCAATGATGATGAAAGTACCGGCAATGAAGAATGTTGAGATTGCCCACCAAAAGACATCGAGCGTCTCGAAGGCAGTTAAGAGCGGAGAACCATCGAGGAAGGCTTTATAAGCGGAGAGGACAGCTTTGTATTTTGACATTAAGCTCGGGCCAACGAGAGTCTTAGCGTAGTCGGAAAGTTCGGCGTAGGCGATTTGGGCGGCTTTGATGGCGGTGCGCGAAGAATAGTCAACGTCTTCAGGGTTCGGGAGTTTGGAAATCATTGCCTCGAACTCGGCGACTTGGTCGAGGACGTCAAGGGCGGAGTTAATAATTGAGATAGCGTTGTTGATGTCGAAGAGTTCGGAGAGGGAGAAGTTACCATCAAAGACGCCCAAAGCCTCAACATAGCCAGCTTGAGCATCTTCGAGAGTGGTTTGGTCTTCTTTAGTGACGTTATTTTTGTTGATTTCTTTCGCTGCGTCATTCTCTTTTGCATCTTCGAGAGCCTGTTCGGCTTCTTCGATTCGAGCGAGGAGTTCGTCGATTTTTACCTTTTCTTCTTCTAGTTCTTCTCTTTCTTCGGCAGTCAGGTTCGGACTATTCTCGAACTCTTCGATTTCTTCTTTTAAGTCTTCGAGGCTTTCTTTGTCGTCTTTGTTGACGGTTTCGATATTATAGCTTTCGGTTTCCGTTTCTAGCTCTGTAAGTTTTTGTTCGACGGCTTCGATGATTTCGTGCTTTCTGTTTAAATCTTCGAGGATTTCTTCGAGGCGAACGTCTTCTTCTTCAGTTAAGTGATTTTTATCGTTGTTTAGGACATCTTCAATCTCTTCGATAAGCGCTTCGACGTTTTCTTTATCGTTGGAAGTGATGGCTTCGGCTTCGGGAACGAGAGTATATTTATTTTCAATATCTTCAATTTTTGCTTCGACTTCAGCAATCGTTTCAAGAGCTTCGTTAAACTCACTGATAAAATCATCAATAATTTTTAGTTCTTCGACGGTTGGGGAAGCGTCGGCGTCGGATTTTATTTCTTCGAGAGTTTCCTTAGCGGCTTCGATTTCTTCAATGTCGTTTTTATTAGCATAGTCAAGGTCGAGGTCGCTCGGGGAAGTTATGGCGCGAGTACTAACGGTGAGCTCGGTTACATTTCCGGCTTTATCGACGACGACGATTTTGTTTCTCGAATCAACGTTGCCTGGAAGTTCGAGAACTCCGTTTACTGCTTCGATCTCCGTGTCGTTTAGAGTAATCGTGCTGATACCTTTGTTGTCGGAGATTAAAATCTTCTGGGTTAGATAATAAACTTTATCTTCTTCGAGCGGATAGGTTCTTCCGGAAGCGAGACCTTCTATGGTTGCGGGGGTAATGTCGAGAACGACGCCTTCGGAGTTAATGATGTTAATATTGCCAGCGCCGTCGGTAATTTTAAAGTAAACGACAAAATCTTTTTCTGGCGAGACGGCGAGAGTAGTTTCTGACTCTGTCCAGCCGTCGGCGGATTTTAGCTCTTCGGGAGTCTTAAAATCGTCTTCGAGAACGAGATATTCGGCTTTAGCAATTCCGGAAACGTCTTCGTCGGGGATTAGCCTAAACTCTTTAGTTTCGTTAAAGAAGAGTCCGAAAGTAATGGTATTGAGGAAACTGTTCCAGCCGTTATCGCCGAGTTCAATCGAGCCGGTTGGGGCGACAGTATCTTTTTTAACGTTGCCTTCAACAACGTCGCTTTCGAGACCGGCGGCGGATTTGGCTTTAAAGTAATAGGTTGTTCCTTCGGCGGAAGTATCTTCAGTATGGACGGTACTCTCGCTATAAGTGACCCAGTTTTCACCATCGGTGCTGACAAAAATTTCTACTGGACTTAAGTTGTTTGCGACGTTAGTGGCGGAAAGCGTGACGTTTTTATTGGTCCAAGTTCCGAGTTCATAGCCGTTTGAGTTGAGCTTGACGACAGGCTTTATAGGATCGAGGTTATTATAGATTATGGTTTCGGTTGTTTCGTTTCCGGTTTTATCAACGGCTTTAAACTTATAGATTCCGTTTGCGGTTGCCTCATAGGCGATACTGTTATAGTTCGTTAGCTTTGTCCAGTTTTCACCGTTGTCGGTAGAGACGTAGAGTCCTTCGATTCCGGAGGCATCGCTTGCGATTAACTCGGCAGTATCGCTAACTTTCCAGTTTTCTGTATCGGCGCGGATTTCTAGCGTTGGCGCAGTATGATAATAAATCTCGACAATCTCGTCATAATGTTCTTTAACCGCTGGGTCAACCATCTCTTTTTCTTCGTCGGTCAAGTTATTATAAAGGTCAGTTCCTTCGTCGATGACGGTTTTATTATCCTCTTCGACCGAATCGGCGTCAGGATATTCGTTGTTGACTTTATCCTCGAACTCTTGGACGTGTTCCTCCTTAATTCTTTGAGCCTCGGCTTCTTGGCGGGCGCGCTCCTCTTCTTCTTGGCGTTGACGTTCTTCCTCTTCTTGACGAATGCGCTCTGCTTCTTCCTCTTCTTCAATTTCCTCAATTCGGGCGAGTTTTTCTTCGAGCTCTTCTTCTTCGATGATAAGCTGGTTAAGTTCGTCGACGGTTAAGTTATTTCCGTTTTCTTCTTCGGTAGTCCTAATTTCTTCAAGAAGGGCTTCAATATTCTCTTTATCGCTCGGGGTAACGTTTTCGATACTCGGGACGCTATTAACGTCTTCCTCGATAGTGTCGAGATGTTCGACGATTTCTTCGAGTTTTTCGATTAGCTCTTCGTATTCGCTAATAATGTTGTTGATAACTTCTTTTTCTTCGTCGGTTTCGTTTGCGCCTTCGGTTGCTTCGAGGCCCCTAAGTTCTTCAATCGTCTCGCGTAAATCGTTTAGGTCGTCGGAATTGGCAGTATTGGGGTCAATATCTAGTTCCAAATCTTCGATTTTTCCAGTATTAACCGTTAGGCTTGAGACATTGCCAGCCTTATCGAGCGCGGTGATTTCGTAAACACTTTCTGAGTTGCCGGAAAGTTCGATGATATTAGTAGCGGAAAGCGGAACTTCTTCGCCGTTAATATAGATCTTGTCGAGAGCGCGGTTGTCGGTGATGATGATTTTTTGGGTTAGATAATATGTTTTTCCGTCTTCGAGGTCGTAAAGAGTTCCGTTCTCAACATAACCCTTAATTAGAGCAGCAGTTGAATCAAGTACGATACCGTCGGTGTTGATGATGTTGACGTTATTGGCGCCGTCGGTCAACCTAAAGTAGAGGACGAAGTCGCCTTCGGGGTCGATACTGACGGAGTCATTATAATCTCGCCAACCTTCGAGGGCGTTTGCCTCCTCTTCGGTCGAGACTTTACTATCGGTAATTAGATATTCAACTCTTTCGACGCCAGAGAGGTTATCGTTTGATTCGATATTGAACTCTTTCGTTTCATTAAAGAAGAGCCCGAAAGTAATGGTATTGAGGAAACTGTTCCAGTTATTACTAGCGGAAGAGATTTCGCCGGAGGGGGCGGTAATATCACGGCGGACGAGAGCGGTTTTTATGTCGCTTTCGATGCCAGCTTCGCTAACGGCTTTAAAGTAGAAAGTTTTTCCGTCAAGACCGGTTTCTTCATTAACGATTAGGGTTTTATCAAATTCAACCCAGTTGAGATTATCTTCGGAATAATAGTATTTTGTCTCGCCGAGGTTTAAGGACACATCTTCGACGGTTAAGGTTACGACGGAATTAGTCCAGCTCCCTTCGTCGTAGCCGTTAAAGTTGACCGAGATTTCTGGTTTTTGGTTATCTAGGCGTTCGTAGGTAACGCATTTTTTATCGGAATAATTTTCGTAAACATCAGAAGCGCGGAAGCAATAGGTTACGTTTTCGGTCGCTTCATATTCGGCATAATCGGAGTCGCTAATCTGATCCCAGGTCTCGCCTTCATCAAGACTCGCTTCGATTCCGGAAACGCCGGTTTCGTCTTCGGCTTCGATTTTAATGGTGTCGGAGATTTGAATGAGACCGGGGTGTGCCTCGACGGAGATTTCTGGCGGGTCAGATTCGTGGAGAGTTTTAAAGCGAACGGCGTCGGAGCTGATACTCTGACCGTTGTTGTTTTCGGCGCGGACGCGGGTATAATAAACTGTGTCTTGGGACAGACCTTCGGCGAGAAGTTCGGTTCCGTCAACTTCGAGGTTATGGTAGCTATCTAAAATATTTAGGAAGTTCGGGTCGGTAGCAATATCGAGACGATAATGAGTTGCGCCGGAAACAGCGTCCCAATTTATTAGGGCAGTTGATTCGGCTACGCCGGTAACGTAAATATTCTCAACTGGATCTGGAGCGGCGACATTGACCATTCCCGTAACGGCATAAATCCCACAGAAGAGGCCAGAAGTATCGGAGCTACCGTTTTTTCCGGTCATTCTAAAGTCGATTGACCGGAGAAGTTTTTTCGGGTTTACGTTGATAGTTGCGGATTGGAGATATGGCGCGGAGGAGACGCTTCCTTCGTAATTATAGGTACTCGAAGAGGAAGAGAACGAATGGCTTGAGCCGGAGCTACTTTTTACGACAAGACGACGAGCGACGCCTGAATATTTATAGACGCCCGGGACGGCAGTCGCGTCATACCAGTCGTAGAGTTTATAATTGGTTGCGTCGGAAGTTCCGTCGGTATAATTTAAGACGACAGAAAAGTTTGCATAGTTCCCTTCGCCTGGGCCGCCGGCAGTCCCGAGGACATAAATCTGTTCGTAGGCGCCGATAGTCTCGAGGTTCATGGTTGCGGAAGCATGGCCAGTATAGAGGCGGATTGTATCGGTTCCGTCGTAGGCGTTTGCGCCAGACCAGTTAAAAGTATAGGGGACGCCGTTAACGTTTAAGGCACCGGAAGAATCGAGACCACCGTCGGATTTATTAGCGGAGGAATAAAAAGCCGCCCAATCATCAAGACCGCCAGCGGCGACGACTGTATCGAAAGTTTCGCCAGCGCCCCAAATAGTATTGCCGTTTAAAGAGGAGGAGGCGATTTTTAGGGATTCATAGTAGCTATCGGAGGCGGCGGAGGGAGCTTTCGGGCGAATAAAAACCGCGCCGGAAATCAAAATTAACGCAAGCGCGATAATAAGCAGCTTTCTATTAGTCGTTTTCATCTTATTTTTATAATACCTCCAATATTCCTTATGAATAATTTTATAAAAAGTTTAAGGTTTCGTCAATCATTTATAAAGTAGAGAAAATAGTATATAATATATATTATATGAATAGAGTTCCATTAGCGGAGAGAATGAGGCCGAAAAGTCTGGACAAAGTTGTTGGTCAAGACGAGATTATCGGCGAAGGGAAGATTTTAACAGAGATTTTAAAGAAAGGGGAGCCAGTCAATTTGATTTTTTGGGGCCCGCCGGGGACGGGAAAAACGACGATGGCGAAAATCCTTGCGAACGAATATAATGCGGATTTTATTGAGATTTCTGCGGTTACGAGCGGGAAGAAAGATATTGAAGCGGTCGTTACGCGTGCGAAACAAAACTGGAACTTAAAAATCCGGACAGTGTTGTTCGTTGACGAAATCCATCGGTTTAATAAGGCACAACAAGACGCGTTTTTACCACACGTTGAGTCGGGGCTAATTATTTTAATCGGAGCGACAACAGAGAACCCGAGCTTTGAGGTTATTTCCCCGCTTTTGTCGCGAAGTCGAGTGGTGGTGGTTTCGCCGCTGTCGAAGGACGCAATTAAAAAAGTTCTCGAACGGGCGATTAAGGCCGAAGGGGCGGAGAAGCGGGTCGCGAAAAAGGCAATCGACTACCTTGCGGAGCTTTCGGGAGGGGACGCGAGAAGCGCGCTCGGAGATCTCGAGTTGGCTTTAAGTCTTTCGAGCAAAGTTACGGTCGAAACCGTAAAAACTGCGGCGGGGAAAAAGGTTCCGGGATATGACAAAAAAGGCGACGCACACTACGACAATATTTCCGCTTTTATTAAGTCGATGCGCGGGGGCGATGTTGACGCTGCGCTTTATTATCTCGCAAGAATGACCGAAGCAGGCGAAGACCCGAAGTTCATCGCAAGGCGAATGGTGATTTTTGCGAGCGAAGATATCGGGCTGGCCGGAAACGGGGCACTCGATTTAGCCTTGAACTGTTTTATGGCGGTCGAGAGAGTCGGAATGCCGGAGAGCGGGCTGATTTTAGCGCACGTTACGGTCGCGCTCACGAAGGCGAAAAAATCGCGTACGACGACGGACGCTTGGTATAAGGCACAAGATTTGGCGAGAAAGTCAATGGGGTTGCCGGTGCCAACGTGGCTGAGGAATGCGCCGACGAATTTAATGAAAGACCTCGGGTTTGGGGCGGGGCAAAAATGGGAAGCGGGGTTTCACTTAGATAAAAATTATCTGCCAGACGAAATTAAAGACGAAAAAATTTTTGGTATATAATATATATATAAATATAAATCATAAAAGGAGTTTTTATGGCTGATTTTAATAAAGTTTTAACGCCGGG
>CAZMWH010000005.1:14764-20522 GCA_964570115.1 uncultured Candidatus Saccharibacteria bacterium
AATAATGGTGATAAATATCAGAAACTCGAAGATTTACCGAAGCAGTTAATTAAGCAGATTGAGTTCCATTTTAACCATTATAAAGATTTAAAGAAGGCGGGCTCGACGGAAGTCAAAGAATTCGCTGATGTTAAGACCGCGAAGAAAGTGATTAAGGATTCGATCGAACGCTATATTGAGGCGCATCCGGAGCTAAAAGCAAAGCGCGACATCGAGGCAGGGGTCGATTCAGCGAAGAAGGCAGTCAAGGAAGGGGTTGAGAAAATTAAGAAAGCCGTCGAGGACGCGATGGACGAAGAATAAAAGATCTCTCGTTAAGGAAAAATAGCCCCTAGGAAGCAGGGGCTATTTTTTAAAGCGGTTTAGAGTTCTTCGGGTTTGAGGCGAACTTGGGCCAAGGAGTCGCGGTCGCGGACGGTTACGGTCCCATCGGTTAAAGTATCGAAGTCGATAACAACGCATTTTGGGGTTCCGATTTCGTCTTGTTTGCGGTAGCGTTTTCCGATATTGCCGGAATCGTCCCAAGCGATAAAAGTATATTTTTCTTTCAGGAGTTCGTAAACCGCGCGAGCTTTTTCGACGAGCTCAGGTTTATTTTTTAGGAGCGGAGAAACGCAGAACTTATAAGGCGCGAGAGCCTCGGGGAGCTTCAAAACGGTTCGAGTTTCGCCAGGCTTTCCTTCGACGGGTTCTTCGGAATAAGCGTTCGAGAGAACCGCAAGGAAGAGACGTTCGACGCCAATCGAGGGTTCGATAACGTGAGGAACAAAAGCTTTTCCGGAGTTTTTATCGCGATATTCCATCGACTTTCCGGATTCGCGCTCGATATTTTTAAGGTCGAAATCGGTTCGATAGGCAAGACCCATTAACTCTTCTTCGCCGTTAGGATAATTAAACATAAAATCGACGGTTCGCTTTGAATAATGGGCGCGGTCTTCGGGAGCAACTTCGAAGTGGGAAATGTCTTTAGAACTGAGTCCCATTTCTTCGGTCAGGAAATTATCGTTTTCTTTTAGGAGTTTCTCAAACTCGGCTTCCCAATTTTCTGGGTCGATAAAATATTCGATTTCCATCTGGGAACATTCGCGGTCGCGAAGGATAAAATCGCGGGGGGAGATTTCGTTTCTAAAAGCCTTTCCTTGCTGGGCGAGGCCGAACGGAAGGTTCGGATAAAGCGTATCAACAACGTTTTTATAATTCGTGAAAATCCCTTGGGCGGTCTCTGGGCGGAGGTAGGCGATAGAATCGTCGTCTTCAACTGGACCGACGCTTGTTTTAAACATCATATTAAACTTTCGGATTTCACCCCAGTCGGTTTTTCCGCAAGTTGGACATTTTACGTTTAATTTTAAAAACTCTTCGGTCGAGACGGATTCGTTAATTCCGTCGGCGAGCTTATCGGCGCGGAAGCGACCGTGGCAACTTTTACACTCGACGAGCGGGTCGGCGAAAGTCGCGGTATGACCCGAGGCAACCCAAGTCTTTGGGTTCATTAAAATCGCAGCGTCGACGCCGAAAATATCGTCGCGCTTTTCGACCCAGAAGTTCCACCAAAGATCCATAATATTTTTCTTTAGCATTACGCCGAGTGGCCCAAAGTCCCACGTTCCGGCGAAACCGCCGTAAACATCAGAGCCAGGGAAAATAAAACCGCGGCGTTTACATAAACTTACGATATCATCTAATTTAGCCATATATATATTATATACTATTTTAGACTTTATTCACAGATTTCGCGACGTAGAGAATTGAGGGGAGGCGGGGGGCGATATCTTTAACGCGGGAGACGGTTTTTAGGTCGGAGCTTAAAATCAGGCGCATCAGTTTAATTTCGGAAGCGGTAATGTTGCCGCCGATTTGTTCCTTTAGGGCGAGCTCGGTCGGGTCCCAAACATAAGTCTTAAACGGGTCGAGGTCGTTTCCATCGATGTCTTTTACGAGGTTGAGTTGTTCGCCGGAAGTTTTTGAGAAGTTAAACCAAAACCAAGTTTCGACAAGTTCGGGATTTACGCTGGCGTTAAGGGCGGTAAGAACTTGGCGCGTTAAACTAAAGAAATCAGCGCCGGGCGCAGCTTCGGCGGCTTTTTCGACTTTTTTAAGAACGAGCGAGCCGAGCTCGAGGTCGTCGAGCTTTAGGGCGATGTTTTGGTAAGCCTCGAGCATTTTCGCGCTAGTTAAAATCCCGAGTTTATTATTTTTTCCGGCGTGGACGGTAATTTCGGAAAGACAAAACATTTCAATTCCGCCAGCGAGCTTTGATTTTTCTTTACGGACGCCTTTCGCGATGCAGGAGATTAAGCCATTTTCGGTCAAGAGATTTAGAATGCGGTCGGACTCGCCGTAGTTGGTTCGGCGGAGAACGATTGCTTTAGTTCGTATATCGTTTTGCATAGGCAATAATCTCCTTTGGGGTCATCTCTTCCTTTTTAAGTATACCTTTAACGCCATAAATTTTTAAGTCTTTTTTAGAAAAATCGAGACTACTTACAATGAGAATAGGGATTTTCATTGTATCGGGATAGGACGCGATTTCGTTAAGAAAAGTAAAACCGTCGAAACCAGGGAGAAGGACGTCGAGAAAAATTAGGTTCGGGAGCGGTTTTTCGTCGAGAGCAGACATAATTTCGGGGATATTTTGGAAAGTTTCAACTTCAAAGCCCGCGGATTTTAGAACTCGGGCGAGACAGGCGGACATTTTTTCGTCGTCGTCAACCAGATAAATCATTAAAAGACCCCTTTTTCATTGAAAAAGGTAGCTTGAGCGGAGATAGGGAGCGAGACAAAAAAGCTCGTGCCGTTGCGATGGCGAATAGCACCGACGTCGGCATTCATAAAACGAGCGAATTTGGTTGCGATAAAAAGTCCGAGACCGGAAGAATCGGGGCGGAGAGAAATGTCGCTCGGGGTTTCGAGAGAGTTGGTTTTTAGTTTTTCGTAGATTTTTTTTGGGAGAGAGGGTCCGAAGTCGCGAATTTCGATCTTTACTCTTCCCTTTTCGTCTTTAACTTTTAGGAAGGATTTTGAGTTGTCGTCGGAATAGCGGAGGGCGTTAAAGCCGAAATTATAAAGGACGGAAAAAAGGAGTTCGCGGTTCGCAACGACGAGGCGGGAGCGGTTTGAGAACTTCGTTTCAAGAACTTTTTGATCAAAACGATAAAGATATTTGAGTTCTTTTTCAACTTCGGAGCAGACGTTACGGATTGAGACTGGCTCGAGCTCGAACAACCCGTCTTCGAGGCGCGCGACTTTTGTTAAGTCATTTACAATTCTTAAACCGCGTTCAGAAACGTCGACAATTTCTGACTTGATTTTTTCTTGTTCGGACGTGGAAGAGGCAAAATCGAGAGAAAAAGTTAGCTGGCGAATTAAAGAAAGGGGCGCTTTTAGTTCATGCGCAGCAATACTTAGACTATTTACCTCCGTCATAAGATTATTATAACAGAAGTTTCGGGAGAGAGTTAGATTTCGAGGATTCCGGAAGCGCCGGCGGATTTTAAATCTTTTTCGATTTGGTTTTTATAGCGGTCCTCTTCGGAGAAAATACAGCCGCAATATTTTTGCATATACATTCCGAGGGTGCGGGCTTTTGCCTGACCCTCGCGGAAGCCAACGCGAAAGTCGCGATAGAGAAATTTTACACCGGAAAGTTCGGCCAACTCTTCGCAAACCGCTTTTAGCTCTTCGTGTTTTTGATAGGGGGAGACAAGGAGAGTTGTCGAAAAATATTCGTAGCCATTTTCTTTCGCGAACTTGACGGTTTCGGAAAGGCGGGCGCGATAACAATAATTTACACAGCGGTTCGGAATATCGTTCACGACATTTTTACAAAAATTATCAAGGCCGTAATTTTCTTTAAAAATCCCTTTAACCTGAATCGACTTTAAATAATCTTTTAGGCAGTCGCGGCGGGTTTTATATTCGATATATGGGTGGATGTTCGGGTTATACCAGAAAACGGTTGGCTCGATTTTTTCGGCACGGAGCGAGTCGATACAATAAACCGAGCAAGGTGCGCAACAGGTATGGAGGAGAAGTTTTTTCGAGTTCATTATTCTCTGATAAACTATTTGATAATCTTATCGATAATTCCGTATTTTAGGGCTTCGTCGGCGGACATCCAGTTGTCGCGATCCATATCTTTTTCAACCTGGGCGAGGGATTTGCCGGTATTTTTCGCGAAAATCTCGGCGAGACGCTTTTTTAAGAAGACACCTTCGCGGAGCATAATTTCTTGGTCGGTAATTTTTCCTTCGGTTCCGGAGGAAGGCTGATGAATCATAATCCGAGCGTTCGGAAGACAGTATCTATGACCCTTTGCGCCGCAGGAAAGAAGCATTGCGCCCATCGAGGCTTGGAGACCGATGCCGATAGTTTCGACGTCGGGTTCGATATAGTTCATCGTGTCGATAATGGCGAGACCGTCATAAACGGAGCCACCGGGAGAGTTAATATAAAGTTTAATCGGTTTTTTCGGGTCTTCATGAGCGAGAAAGAGAAGTTGAGCGACGACGAGATTCGCAGTATGGGCGTTTACGTCTTCGCCAAGGAAGATAATGCGGTCGGTTAGAAGGCGGGAATAAATATCATAGGCGCGTTCGCCACGATTCGTTTCTTCGACGACGGTCGGGACGAGATAGTTTCTTAAATCTTTTTTCATATTAATCCTTTCTTATAAAATTATTCGGTTAGCTCGGCGGGCGCGGAGTTTGAGTTAATTACGCTCTGGAGGCTATTCGACTTTAAAACGTTTTTATTATATTCTTCGACTTTAGAATTATATTCGTCAATCTTAGTATTAAGTTTTTCAAACATATACTCGAGTTCTTCTTCTTCGGCGAGAAGCTGGCGACGGCGGGCGTAGAAGGCGGACTCGGAGAAGCAGTTAAGCGTGTTCGCGCAAGAGTTAAAATTATTAACGGATTTATTAAAGGCGGCGGACTCTTCTTCGTATTCTTCGGTTTCGGCGTCGATTTCCGACTTCAATTCTTCAAGCGCCTTGGCTTGGGCGTCGATTTTTTCTTTTAGCTCGTTAAAGGGAGCGATATAGCTTTCATAGAACGCGACGATTTTAGAGCGGTCGGAAAAATATTTTGAGTAATGAGCCTCTAAATCTTCGGGGAGAGAGCGGATTTGGGTTCCGACGCGAACGTAAAGCTCGTCGAGACGGTCTTCTTCGGAATAAGTCGAGAGAGTTTCTTCGAGCGACTCGCGATTATTCGCGTAAACCCGTTCGAGAGTCGGAGTTAGGGCGGCTTTCTCGGCGCCTTTAAGGCGCGACCAAATCGCGTGGAGAAGTTCGTGCGCCGTCGTCGATTCAAGAATGCCGGAGAGTTCGCTAGATTTTATATTATATATATAAATCCGGTCGCTAGAAAAACAGCCGAGGACGGAGATTTCGGAATTATGGGAGTCGCAGTCGCGGTTAAAGTCGGAGTCTTCTTCGAGGGTCGGAAAGGTCGCTTTAAAAATTAAATCGGATTTTTTTGTTAGGGCGAGATTTTCTTTTATCGCGGACATTTCTGCGGAAGGTTCGTAGCTTAGACCAACGAAAAAATCTTTCAAGGTCGAAAAATTAAGGAAAACAAACGCAGCGAGAGCGAGGAAGACAAGGCTAAAACTAAGGGCGAGGGCTTTTTTCTTATTCATTTTCTATCTCTAATTTTAACGCATTTTTCTTCAAAGAGATAGACGCGATTTCGCCTTTCTCGAGTTCACCTTTGATGATGGCCTCGGAGAGGAGAGATTCGAGGTTGTCTTC
>CAZMWH010000005.1:20622-24448 GCA_964570115.1 uncultured Candidatus Saccharibacteria bacterium
TCGCGTTCGAGTTCTTTTTTTGACTTTTTTCCGTCGCGTTTTTCGGAGAAGCCGAAGGAATCTTCGCGGTAGGCTTCGTTGGCACCGAGGTTTGAGGTTAAAATAATAATCGTATTGTTGAACTTTACCTTTGTCCCCTGACCGTCGGTTAGGACGCCGTCTTCGAGAATTTGGAGAAGGAGGTTAAAAACGTCGGGGTGCGCCTTTTCGATTTCGTCGAAAAGAATAACGGAATAAGGGCGGCGGCGGACGGCTTCGGTTAATTTTCCGCCGTCGTCGTAGCCGACGTAACCCGCCGGCGCGCCAACGAGACGAGAGACGTTGTGTTTTTCGCCAAACTCGGACATATCAATTTTTACGAGCGCGTTTTCGCCGCCAAAAACTTCGCGAGCGATGACGCGGGCGAGTTCGGTTTTGCCGACGCCGGTCGGTCCCATAAAGAGGAAGCTACCGATTGGGCGGGAGGGGTTTGCAATACCGGAGCGGCCGCGACGAATCGCCTTTGAGACGGATTTGATTGCTTCGTCTTGACCGATGACGGACTTTTTGAGATGCGCTTCGAGATTTGAGAGGAGTTCCATTTCTGAACCGTGAACCTTTGAAACGGGAATACCGGTTTTTAGGGAAATCGCCTGGGCGAGATTTTCTTCGGTCAGAACCGGCGGAGTTTCGTTAATCCCCTTTTTCTCGAGAGCTTTAATTTTTTCTTCGAGACGGGCGAGCTCGGTTTTTGTCTTTGCGGCGTTCTCAAAATCTGCCTGCTCGGCAAAAGCATCGACTTTTTCTTCGAGCGATTGTTTTTCGATTTTTAGCTTTTTATATTCGCCGCCACCTTTTTTATCGGCTTCGACCTTCGCGATGGCGGAGGCTTCGTCAATAACGTCGATAACCTTGTCGGGCATAAAGCGGTCGTTGATATAGCGAGCGGACATATTGATTGCGGTTTCGAGAATTTCGTCGGGGATAGAGACGGAGTGGTGCTTTTCGTAATGGGACTTAATTCCCTTTAAAATCCTCAAGGTGATTAAGTTCGAGGGTTCTTCGACAACGACGGTCTGGAAACGGCGGGCGAGGGCTTTATCTTTTTCGATTCCCTTACGATATTCGTCGAGAGTTGTCGCGCCGATTAAGCGGAGCGAGCCGCGGGCGAGAGCGGGCTTTAAAATATTCGCGGCGTCCATTGAGCCTTCGGAAGAGCCGGCACCAGAGAGAAGGTGGAGCTCGTCGATAAAGAGGATGATTGAGTCGTCGGACGAGGCTTCGTCGATGATGCCTTTAATACGCTCCTCGAACTCGCCGCGGAACTTTGTCCCAGCGACGACGGAGCTTAAATCGACTTGGTAGATATGTTTTCCGATTAGGAGGCTGGGGACGTCGTTTTTGACGACTTTTTGGGCTAAGCCCTCAACAATCGCGGTTTTACCGACGCCAGCTTCACCGATTAAAACCGGATTGGACTTTGTACGGCGACAGAGAACGGTAACCGTGCGTTCAATTTCTTTGTCGCGGCCAATGACGGTGTCGAGTTTGCCGGTGCGCGCCATCTCGGTTAAATCTGTCCCGAAGCGGGTCAACCAGCGGAGCGGGGATTTACGAGAATATTTTAGTTTTTCTTTTTTAGTTTTAACTTCTTCGGCTTGCTTTTCGACAAGGGCTTCGATTTCTTCGGCAAGACGGTCGAGATCGACGCCGAATTCGGCGAGCATAACCGAGGCGCGAGAGTTGGGCTGGTTAATTAAAGCGTATAATAAATGTTCGGTTCCAATCAGGTCAATTCCCTGTTCGCGAGTGAAGTTCTTCGCCATCTGGAGAGTTAAAATAATCGCTTCAGAGAGAGACATCATTGCCATTTGGGAGTTTGAGGAAATATCGACGGGGGTTTTGTTCAAGGATTTTTCCGCCTGGTCGAGAGAGACGTCTTCGTTTGAGAGAAGTTTGGCGCCGGTCGAGGTGTCTTGGGCAAGGATACCGAGGAGGAGATGTTCGGTTGACATATAACCGCTATTATAGCGTTTTGAGTAATAGTCGGCCTTTTGAATCGCAAAGCGGGCATTTTCGGTTAGATTGTTCATTATTTCACTAAAATCGTCTTGCATAACTACTCTAGTATATAGAAAAAAATTAGCACTGTCAAGCGGAGAGTGCTAGAAAAAGCCCGCTTCTGCGGGCTTTAGGGTTGGGTTTATTTAGTTGAGGTAGTGTTCGCGGGAGGCTTCGAGATATTTGAGAGTGCGTCGAATCCTCTCGGTGCGCTCGAGCATACCTTTGATGTCGTCAAGCCATTCTTCCGAGATTTCTTCGTTGCGGATAGCCTGCTCGTATTCATGAAGGCGAGCGTTAATCTTGAAGAGAAAGGCGAAGACATTGGCGTCGGCGCGATGATTGAGGGCGAGTCCGTCGAGAAAACCGTCGTCCCACGGGTCGGAGCTGATTTGTTTGACGAACTCATGAGCAGCGGTCGAGGTTTTTACGGCAGACTCGAGATTTGAGATCTCTTTTTCGCGGACAGTTAGATCGAGGGCGATCTTTTCAGGGTCGGTATAGATACGATGCATGGAACTCCTCCTCAGAAAAAAGGACTAGGTAGAGGAACTACCTGTCCTTTTATTATATCACACTTAACTTAAAAAGTCAAGGTCGAGCGGCTCTTCTAAGTTATTTAGAAGAAGGAAGTTGGTGATACTTTGCGCTACCGAAGCCAAGAATCATAAGGAAAATAGGCTCTAAGAGGATTAAACCAATCGCGAAGCCGGTTCCTTTCTTGAAGGAATGAGCGAGTTTAACGTCCATAACAATTCCGAGCATGAACTGAGAAACTGGGATAAGAGTCAAGAGGCAGAGGAGAGGTTCCATGTTTAAGATTTGGAGCATGGTATAGGTCGAATAAATCGGAATTAAGGACTTCCAGCCTTCTTTACCGGCTTTAATAAAGATTTTCCATTTCGCGATAATCGAAAGAACGACGTAGGCGAGGATAATTAAAATCATAAAGAAGATAAAGAAACCGCCGACGAAGCCAAGGCCTGTGGACGTAGCGACAGCAGGGGTCGTCGTGTAGTTATATGGATATGAATAAGTGTTATACATTTAGTATATTCCTTTTTTAGTTGTTGCCTTAATAATAACTTAAAAATAGCAAAATTACAAGCATCAGAAGAAAAAACGTGGTAAAAAAAATAACCCCTTTCGGGGTTATTTTTATTAAACTGTGAGGCGGGTTATTATTTAATAACTTTGGTAATAACGCCAGAACCGACGGTTTTACCACCTTCGCGGATAGCGAAGCGGTCGTTATTGTTCATCGCGACAGGGGCGAGAAGTTTAACGTTAAAGGTAACCTGATCGCCAGGCATGACGATTTCTTTACCCTCTGGAAGTTCGACTTCGCCGGTAACGTCGGTCGTTCGGAAGTAGAACTGAGGCTTATAACCCTTAGCGAACGGAGTATGGCGGCCGCCTTCCTCTTTCTTAAGGATATAGACCTGAGCCTCGAACTCGGTATGAGGAGTAATCGTACCGGGGGCAGCGATAACCTGACCACGTTCGATTTGTTCGCGTTCGATACCACGGAGGAGAAGTCCGGCGTTATCGCCAGCTTGACCCTGATCGAGGGTTTTATGGAACGCTTCGATACCGGTAACAACGGATTTCTGGGTTTCTTTAAGACCAACGATTTCGACTTCGTCGTTGAGTTTAACGACACCTTGTTCGATACGACCGGTTGCAACAGTACCACGACCTTTGATTGAGAAGACGTCTTCAATCGGCATGAGGAAAGGCTTATCGAGATCGTGTTCAGGAATGTCGAAGTATTCGTCCATAGCCT
>CAZMWH010000006.1:0-23595 GCA_964570115.1 uncultured Candidatus Saccharibacteria bacterium
AGGCGCTCGCGGATAATGTCCATGTGGAGAAGCCCGAGGAAACCAATTCGAAGCCCAAAGCCGAGAACGGGGGAGTTTTCCGGCTCGAAAGCGAGGGCAGAGTCGGAGAGGGAGAGTTTTTCGATAGCGTCTTTTAAGGTTTTATACTGGTCGTTTGAAACTGGGAAGAAGCCAGCATAGACAAAGGGGAGAACGTTTTTATAACCGGGGAGCGGGATCTTAGCTGGGTTTTTTCTTAGCGTAACCGTATCGCCGACTTTTGCTTCGCGAGTTGTTTTTAGGTTCGTGACGATATAGCCAATTTCGCCGGCCTCGAGAGAGTCTTTTGGAGACATTTTTGGGGTTAATTTTCCAACTTCGAGGGCGAGGCCGTTGGAGTTGTTGGCAACCATGTGAATTTCGGAGTTTTTAGGCAGGCTGCCTTCGAAAACGCGGACGTAGAGGACAACGCCGCGGTAGTCGTCGAAGTAGGAGTCGAAGATAAGAGCTCTTAGGCCGCTCGCTTGCGGTCGAAAGTCCGTTCTCGAGGCGCGTCGCGAGCGCCCGTCGTTACGGGGCTCGCGCGCCAATCCTCCTCGTGCGTCCGGACCCTCTTCGAACGGAACTTTCTCCCCGCTCGCTGGATATGGCGTCCTCTCAATAATCGCATCAAGAACCTTCTCAACATTTAAACCGGTTTTGGCGGAGACGCCGATGATGTCTTCTCTTTTACAGCCGAGGAGGTTGATAATTTCATTTTCGACTTTTGGGACGTCGGCAGCAGGGAGGTCGATTTTGTTGATGACGGGAATAATAAATAAATCTTGTTCGAGGGCGAGATAAACGTTTGCGAGAGTCTGCGCCTGAATCCCTTGGGTTGCATCAACAACAAGAACCGCGGTTTCGACAGCCTGAAGCGAGCGAGAAACTTCGTAAGAAAAATCGACGTGGCCTGGGGTATCTATTAGGTTTAGTTCATAACCTTTATAAGTCATCTGAACCGGGGCGAGTTTGATCGTAATTCCCTTTTCGCGCTCGAGATCCATTGAATCGAGAAGTTGGGACTTCATTTCGCGCTTTGAAACTGTCCCAGTAATTTCCATCATCCGGTCAGCGAGAGTCGATTTGCCGTGGTCGATGTGGGCGATAATACAGAAGTTACGAATTTTCTCGAGATTCATAATATTCTTATTATAGCATAATCGGGGGAATATGTTATAATATTTTTAATGAAAAAGGTCTTAGCGGTTTCTGGAGGGGTTGATTCGATGGTGATGCTTGATATTTTCGCGAAAAAGTTTCCGCGAGAGGAGTTAGTCGTCGCAACATTCGACCACGGGACAAGAGAGAGTTCGGAGGCGGATGTGGAATTTGTTTCGGAGGTCGGCTCCGCGCTCTGTATTCCGGTTTATAGAGGTCGAGCGGAACTCGGGGCAGGAGTTTCGGAGGAAAAAGCGCGGGCGGCGCGATATGATTTTTTACGGAAAATTGCGCTAAGAGAGAGGGGGGAGATTTTCACGGCGCACCATCTTGATGATTTGGTAGAGACGGTCGCAATTAACTTTTTTCGTGGAACAGGGTTTCGGGGGCTGGCGCCGTTTTCGAGCTTCGGAGTTCGACGACCGTTTTTAGACGGGTTTTTAGAGCCGGAGGAGTTTGGGTTTAAGGTGTTTGATAAGCGAGCAATTTTGAGATATGCGGCGGAGCGAGGGGTGCGTTTTCGGGAAGACCCGACGAATGCGTCGGACGAATATTTAAGAAACCGAGTTCGGGAGAGAGTCTTTAATTTAGATTTTGAGACAAAAAGAGAGGTTTTTCAGTTGTGGCGAGAACAGAGGGAGATTATCCGAGAGATTACTGGGATTATCGAGACGATTTTACCGGAAGATAGGAAATATGAGAGAGAATGGTTTTTTGATTTAGAGGAGGGAGTTAGTTTAGAGATTTTACGCGAGGGACTAATTCGGGCGGGGGTTTCAGCGACACGTCCACAGATGTTGGAGTTTTTAGACGCGATTAGAACCTATCTTCCGGGGAAAAAGTTTAACCTGCCAGGGGATAAACTGGTCGAGATAAGAAAGAACGAGTTTTTCTTAAACTAAGATTTTCCTCTTTTTTTTCTGATTTTTTCTTGATATTATAGTTTCAGTTAATCTAAGAGGTAATATTATGACAACGAAGAAACCGGGTGAAAACGAAAATAACGTTAAGGATAAGAGGGTCGAGGGGAAGGCGCAGGCTCTGAACTTGGCAATTTCTCAGATTACGAAACAATTTGGCGACGGTTCGATTATGAAACTTGGGGATACGAAGAAAATTGACGTAGCGCTTCTTCCTTCGGGTTCGCTGTCGCTGGATTTGGCGCTTGGGGGCGGTTATCCGAAGGGGCGAATTATTGAGATTTATGGCCCGGAATCTTCCGGAAAGACAACTCTGACACTCCACGCGATTGCGGAAATCCAAAAGCAAGGCGGGACGGCGGCGTTTATTGACGCGGAGCACGCGCTTGACCCAGCGTACGCAAAGAGAATTGGCGTTGATACGGCAAATCTCTTAATTTCTCAGCCGGATAACGGCGAGCAAGCGCTTGAGATTTGCGAAACGCTGGTGCGTTCGGGAGCGGTTGATTTAATCGTGGTTGACTCGGTCGCGGCGCTCGTTCCCCAGGCGGAAATTGACGGGGATATGGGCGATTCTCAGATGGGGCTTCAGGCGCGCTTGATGTCTCAGGCAATGAGAAAGCTAACTGGGATTATCTCAAAATCAAAAGCGACGGTAATTTTTATCAACCAAATTCGCATGAAAATTGGCGTGATGTTTGGGAATCCGGAGACGACGACGGGCGGAAATGCGTTGAAGTTTTATGCTTCGGTGCGTTTGGATATTCGCCGAATTGGGCAGATTAAAGACGGCGACAATATTGCTGGGAACCGAACGAAAGTGAAAGTCGTTAAAAATAAGATTGCGGCACCGTTTAGGACGGCAGAGTTTGATATTATGTATAACGAAGGGATTTCGAAAGTTGGCGACGTGCTCGACCTCGGGATTCAGTTCGGAATCTTAGAAAAATCTGGTGCGTTTATTAAATATAAGGGCGAAACCCTGGGGCAAGGTCGCGAAAACGTAAAGAAATTGTTCCGCGAAAAACCGGAGTTGATGAACGAAGTTGAAAAACAAGTCCGCGAGAAGGCGAAAGAAACTGAGGAAAAGGCGTTTTGATGCCGAAATATCTAAAGGTTTCCAAAAATAATCTCCCCTCGGAAACTGGAGAACTTTATGCGGGGGCGTGCGTTTGGTTTTATAAAAAAATCGACGGGGAGATTTTTCTCTTGTTCCAGAAGCGCTCGAAAAAAGTCCATAACGGAGGTTTTTATGATATTTCTGCCGGCGGACACGTTGATGTTGGCGAAGACGTTTTGACTGCCGCTGTTCGCGAAGTAAAGGAGGAAATTGGAATTTCTTTAGAAAAGGACAGACTCGAATTTCTTTGCGCTTATCGAGTCGCAGATAAAATTGCTTCGATTTTTATAGTAGATTGGACGGGAGAGAGCGATAGGTTTGTTTTAGATTCCGAGGAAGTCGAAGCGGTTAAATGGGTTAAATTAAGGGACTTTGACGATTTTGTAAAAGAAGAAGTAAAACCAAATCTAAAAAACGATTTTCCGCATTTCGAATTATTAAAAGCACGACTAAAAAATGGAAATTATTAAACTTTCGGAGCCGAAAAAAGAAAATAAAATTACGGATATTAAAGCGGCGGTACGGAACGAGAACCGAGTTAATATTTTTATTAACGGAGAGTTTAGTTTTTCTTTAGATATTTCTCAGCTGATTGACTATAAATTAAAAATTGGCGAGAGTTTAAGCGAAGAAAAAATTGCGGAAATTAAACGTGCTTCGACGTTCGGAAAAGTTTATGCACGAACGCTAGAATGGGTACTTACGCGTCCACGCTCAATAAAAGAAACGCAGGATTATTTAAAATTAAAAATATATAAAAATAAAATCGAAGATTTTACGGACGAAGATATTAACGAAATAATTAAAAAATTAGTTAATAAAAAATATTTAGACGATGAAAAATTCGCGGAATATTATGTTGAAAATAAAAATATTAAAAAAGGGATTAGCGATAAAAAATTAAAATATGAATTAAGAAAAAAAGGAATTAACGACGAAATTATTAAAAGAACTTTAGAAAAATCCGAGAGAAATCCAGAGGAAGAAATTAAAAAAATAATTTTAAAAAAAGGAAATAAATATTCGCCGGAAAAATTATTTAATTATATTGTTCGTCAGGGTTTTTCCTATGAATTAGCAAAAAAAGAAGTCGAAGAGTTTTTTAAAACTTAGTTTTTTAAAGCCTCGACGGAGGATTTTATTTTTTCGTTAAAAATATTTGTGAGGTTCTCCGAGAGTTCGTTTGCGGATATTTTTATTTCGTTATATTTTTCAGAAATTTCGTTATTATTTTCTGAATTTTTATAAAAATCGAGAAAATCGGAAACATTATTTTTATAATTATTTAATTCGTTTTTTATATTTTCGGTATTTATTTTAGAAATTATATTTTCTAGATTTTCTAAATAATTTTCAAAATCCTCTTCGTCGGCTTCCTCGGGAAGGTCGGAGAGAGTTTCTTTAATTAAATCCGAAAACTCGGATTTTTCGCGAACCGCCGCGCCGAGACTAGCTAATTTTTCTTCAGTTTTAGTTTTAAAATCTTGATAGCCGTCATTAACGCCTTGATGGTAAATAAACTTCGTGCCATAAAACCCGCCAACGATTAAGGCAAGGAAAAGAACGATGATTAAAATGATTTTTAAAAGTTTTTTCGAATTTTTTAGGTTAGTTTCTTTCATTTTTCTCCTTTATCTTAAAGTCCAAAGTTCAAAATCGAGCGGCCAAGCATTAAACGAGTCGCAACCACGGAGACCAGTCGATTGTTGAAGCATAATCGGGGCGGGGCCGCCGGAAGGACAACCGGTTTCGTGTTGGTAATGGCCAAGCCAATGACCAACTTCGTGATTGATGACCATGTGTTGATAATCGCGCTGAGACATATTCGCGGCGCGGCTCGCTTCGGTTCCCTCGCGCCAACGTTCGTCGTTAATAATAACTTCATTATTCCAAGTCGTACAGGATAAATCGCCGGAACAGCCATCGAGCGCATCGAGAGAAGCGGCGTCAGAGAGGATGATGTTTAAATCTTGACCGGATTTTACTTCGACAAACTTTAAACCGGCACGCGACCAACCTTTTTCGCTTTCTAGAGTTTCTTCAACTTTTCCTCGGAAATCGGAGAAATCCGCGACGACAGTTCCCCACGTTAGAGTTTTATAATAGACTACTTTAACGCCGTCAATTTCGTGCGCCTTAGCGGTTCCGGTCGAGGAACTATTAGTTCCGTTTGGATTTTGAGCCATGGAGGCAGCAGTAGAAAGTTTCTCTTTAAAACGTTCAGGGGCAGGGATTTCGATTATCTCGCTAGTCAAATCTAGGATAAGAGAGTTCATATCTAAATCAAAGTTCATAAAACTATTATATAATACTTTAGAAAATGATATAATATACTTGTTATGCTAATGAGCGGTTCGAAGCTAATAAATTATCCGATTTTAAGTCTTCACGTTGGTGGTCCGATTGCGAGAACTGCGCGAGCGGTGGTTGATCCGAATAATTTGAAAATTATTGCTTATGAGGTTGCTCCGACGGCGCTTTTAGACGACGAAGCGGGAGATATTTTAGAGACGGCAGACATTCGGGAGTTTGCGAATATTGGGATGATTGTCGACTCGGGAGATACTTTTATCAACCGTGGCGACGTGATTAAGTTGGATAAAATCTTAGAACTGAACTTTGATTTGGTTGGGCTAAAAGTCGAGACAAAAAAAGGCTCAAAGCTCGGAAAGGTAGTTGACTATACTGTGAATACGGATAATTTTTCAGTCTTGCAGTTGGTTGTTCGACGCCCGGCGATTAAGGCGTTTATTGACCCGGAGCTAGTTATTCCGCGAAAGGAAATTGTTGAAGTTAACGACTATAAAATAATTGTTAAAGACGAAGAAGATAAAATTAAAAAACGCGCCATAAAGGAAGATTTTATTCCGAACTTCGTTAATCCGTTTCGGGAGCCGGATTTCTCGACGTCGAGGATTAAACGAGAAAAGGAAGGAGACTAATGGACGAAAAAATTGAAGAAGATTTAGAGCCAGGCTTGATTGTTGCTGAAGAACCAGCAAAAACAAAACGAGGATTAGTTATCTTTTTATTATATTTAGCGGTTTTTGCGGTTGGGCTTTCGGGGAGTTTATTTTATAAAACAATAAATTATAAAAATGAACTCGAAAAAAAGGCGGATTTAGTTCCGGAAAAAATTTCTGATTTAGCACTTTATTCGGTTTTGTCGGAAAATATTGCGTACCTTTTTAATCCAAAAATCTCTTCGAACTTTGAATTTTATACGACTATGAGTGAAACCGCAGACGAAAGTATTCGCTTTTTATATTTAGCTTTGACTGGTCTTTATACGGAAGACAATACGCGAAGCGTTTTTACGAGTGTTGAAAATTATGAAGAAAACTTTTCGGAAAATACTTTTTCAGTTAAAGTCCGCCTCGGATTTTTGAATGCAGAGGACGGAGATTATCATTTTGAAAACCTTTCGAAAGAAGGGTATTTTCGAGTAGAAAGTTTTTCGGATTATACGGCAGCGAATGATTATTTTAACAAAAACGCCGATAAGTTTAACGCGTTTTTGTTTGATTTTAGAGTTTTGGATTCGGGGGTTTATCTTAAAGATATTAAAGCGCTTTAATCTTCAGGAGGGAGAATCGCAAGATGTGCCTCGTCGAGTTGGATTTTGTCGACGGGAGAGGGGGAGTTCATCATTAAATCAACGCCGGAACCGTTTTTCGGGAAAGCGACGACATCGCGAATTGACTTTGTTCCTTCAAGTTCCATAAAAATACGATCGATACCGTAGGCGCAGCCAGCGTGAGGGGGAGCACCGAACTTAAAGGCGTTTAGCATACCGCCAAAACGCGCTTCGACATATTCATTATTAAAGCCGAGGATATTAAAGACTTTATACATAATTTCTGGATTATAATTCCTGACGGCACCGGAACAAATCTCGAGGCCGTTCATTACCATATCGTATTGGTCGGCGACAATGGCGAGTTTTTCGGCGTCGGTTTTGGCGTTTTCGAGAGCAGCGAGCCCGCCTTTTGGCATTGAGAACGGGTTGTGGCCAAAGTCGAGTTTTTTATTTTTCTCGTCCCATTCATAAAACGGAAAATCGATAATCCAGCAAAGAGCAATTTCGTCTTTATTCGTTAAGTTAAAGTAATCCGCGAAGGCGATACGAAGCGAGCCGAGGATTTTATTGACTTTATTTCGTTCGTCGGCACCGAAGAAAACGGCGTCGCCGTCAGTTGCGCCGGTTCGTTTCTTGACTGCTTCGATTTCTTCGGGTTTCATAAACTTCAAAATCGGGGATTTTGGTTCGCCGTCGGAATATAAAATATATGCAAGCCCGCCGGCGCCTTCTTTTTTCGCTTTTTCGGTAAACTCGTCGATTTTTGAGCGAGAGAGCGAAGCGCCGCCTTTAACACAGAGAGCTTTAACGCAGGGGGTTTTAAAGACTTTAAAATCGGTTTTCTCGAAAACGTCGGTTAGTTCGATAAGTTCCATGCCGTAGCGGAGGTCGGGTTTGTCGACGCCATAATTTTCCATCGCGTCTTTAAACGGAATGCGCGGGATAGTTTCGCCGGATTTTAAGAAGGACTTTGCGACGGGGGAGTTTAGGACGAGTTTTTTACCGGCAAATTCGGTTGCAAGAGATTTTAGGAGCGGTTCCATCGTCTTTCGGACGACTTCGCCGTCGGAGACGAAAGACATCTCGCAGTCGAGCTGATAAAAGTCGCCGTAGAGACGGTCAGCGCGAGGGTCTTCGTCGCGGAAGCAGGGAGCGATTTGGAAATATTTTTCGACACCACCAACCATCAAAAGTTGTTTGAACTGTTGAGGCGCCTGGGGGAGAGCGTAGAAAGTTCCAGGGCGAAGACGAGACGGGACAAGAAAGTCGCGCGCGCCTTCGGGAGAAGAATTGGCGAGAATTGGGGTTGTAATTTCTTCAAAATCGTTTTCGTACATATAGTTTCTTAAAAACCGATAAAACTCGGAACGGCGTTTGAGGATTTTTTGCATCGACGGGCGGCGAAGATCGAGAAAACGATATTTTAAGCGGAGCTCTTCGCCAGATTCAGTTCCCTCGTCTTTTACGTTAACGGGAAGAGGCTCGGAACGATTCAATAATTTCAGATCAGAAACGATGACTTCGATATCGCCGGTTTCGATATTAGGGTTTTTAAGCTCGGGAGCGCGTTCGCGGACAATTCCAGTCGCTTCGATTACGAACTCGTCGCGCAAAGTTTCGGCGAGAGCAAAACTTTCTTTTGTATCGGGAGTAACGACGAGCTGGATAAGACCGGAAAAATCGCGAAGGTCGATAAAAATCAAACCGCCGTGATCGCGGCGAGAATTAACCCAGCCAGAGACAGTTACGGATTTTTTGAGAAAGTTTTTTAGTTCGAGCGATTTGAGTTTCATAATAAAAAATTATACCACAAAATTAGAGAAGGGGAAAGATTAGCGGACGGCGACAGAGAGGCGGTCAGCGTCGCTTTCGAATTTGTCGGACGGAGTTTTCCCGAGGAGGAAGCGAATTAGCATTTCAATTGTTAAAAGACCTACAAGTTCGTTGGATTTATCTATGACAATAAAAAAGTAAGAATTCGTCCGGAGAAAAGCGGCAAAGGCTTTTTCGAGGGAATAATCCGAGCGGACATAAAAAATATTTGGATCGAGGTATTTAAAGGCGCGGTCGGTTTCTTTGATTTTTAAAGAATTGAGCGAGGAAGTATGAAGGACGCCGACGAGCTCGCCCTTAGAGTCGAGAACGGGAAAATGTTTAAAGCCCGAACGATAAAGTTTATCGAGAGTTAAAGGCCCCATAAAATCAGTTTCGCGAACAAACGTTATCGCGGGCTTTTCGAGCATAATTTCGCTAACTTTAGTCGTTTTAAACGTCATTGCGGAAGCGATTTTTAAACGCTCAGAAGAGTTTAGAACGGAGTCGGGCGAACGTTTTAATAAGTCGAGGAGTTCTTCTTTGGTTTTTGGGGCGGGGAGCTTCTTTTTCTGTTCGGGTTTTTTCTCACGATATCTTTCGAGGCGCGGATCAAGAAACTTAGTTAGCTTTTTCATCAGCCTTTCTAGAAAAGAATTGGAATCCATAGTATAATTATAACACTATGAAGAAATCTACGCTTATAATTATAATTGCCTTAGTCGTTGCGTTTATTGGACTAGGGGTTTTCGTTTCGACGAGGAATGATAAGAAAAAGGAAGAGGAAGCCGCAGTTTACGAGAGCTATGATTTATATTCAATAATTCCTGGCGACGAAAATAACGGCGGAATTGCCGACCATATTAAAGGAACGGTTGAGGGGGTCGAGCCAGAAGTTTATATTTATGAATATGCTGATTATCAGTGTCCGGGTTGCGCGACGACTAATCCGTGGATAAACTCGATTTTAGAGGAATACGGCGGAAAAGTTGCGATTGTTTATCGTTCGTTCTTGCTCTCATATCACCAAAACGGAAAAGCAGCAGCTTCGGCAGCGGAAGCAGCGGGACTTCAGGGCTATTGGAAGGAATATGCGAATCTCTTATTTGCGAACCAGAGCGAATGGGAAAGTTTGTCTGGAGCAGGAAGGAAAGAAAAATTCGCGGAATATTTTAAAACGGTTTCTCAAGGCGCAGGAAACGCCAGTAAATTCGCGAAGGACGTAGCGAGCGAAGAAGTCTCTAGGAAAGTAAGTTTTGACTGCGCGTTAGGGAAACGAATTGCGGTGAGTGCGACGCCGGCGTTTTATGTTGACGGGGGCGAAGTCAGTTGGACGAATAACAAAGAAGCGCAGACGAGATCTGGCTTTATAAATTATTTTAAAAATCTAATCGACAAGAAATTAGCCGGAGAAGACATTAGCGAATATCTCGAAAAGAAAGACAATTCGGAAGAATAGAAAAATCCCCGGAAACGGGGATTTATTTTAAGAGCTAAATCTCGATAAACTCTTGCCAGGGGGCAGGAGCGATTTTAGACTTGTTTTTGGTCTTTTTAGCTCGCTTTAGGGCGATACGCATTAGACTATTTTAACAAATTTAATTCAATAAAACAAGGATTAAGACGAGAAGCGCAAGACAAATTCGATAAACACCAAAATATTTTAGGCCGTTAGGCTTTTTGAGGAACTTCAAGACGAGGTAGAGTGCGAGAAGTCCCGAAGCGAAAGCGACAAGATTGCCGGCGAGGAGGATTGTTTTATGGGTAAAAAAGTAAGCGCGCGAGGAGGATTTTAAAAACATCTTCAAGCAGACGCCGGACATGATTGGGATTGAGGCGAGGAATGAATAGTCGGCGGCGTCTTCGGAGCTGAGCCCGACCATACGCCCAGCAAGAATTGAGGTTCCTGAGCGAGAAGTCCCGGGGACGAGAGCGAAAACCTGAGCAAGCCCGATTAGGAGCGCACGAGGTTTAGAAAGCTCGTTTAAGGATTTTACTTTTGAGAGTTTCGGGAGTTTGTCGACGAAGTACATTAAAACGCCGACGACTAACATGGCGACGGAGATAGTAATGAGACTAGAGAAAAACGGGAGGCTTTCGATTAAATCGGAAAGAAGCAGCCCGGCGACGCCGACGGGAAGAATTGTGATAATTATGTTAAGGGCAAAACGGAAATCGCGCTTAATAAAAATTGTTTTTAAGATTTCGAAAATCTTTTTTCGATAGAAAATTAGAAGGGCAAGAAGCGTCCCGAGGTTAATAAACTCGAGAAAAAGATGGAAATCGTCCGCGCGAGAGCCGGCGGAGAGGAGATTTTCAACTAGTTCGAGATGACCCGACGAGGAGACGGGGATAAACTCGGTTAAGCCTTGAGTTAGGCCGAGAATAAGTGATTCAAAAATAGACATATATATATTATATATGATTATTTCAAATTTCCGAAGAGAAGTTTCTTTAGTTTTTCGAGAATTGGCTCGGCTTCTTCGAGACCGAGGAAGTAGCTCGCGAGAAGATAAGCGACAAGGCTAACGGCAGAAATTAAACAGAACTTCGGGAAGGTCGAGAAGAAAGAGTTATCGGTTGCCATAAGCGGGAAGAACTTTGTCATCGAATAGGCAACGCAAGCGGTTATTAGCGTCGCGAAGAGCATCCGCGACACACCTTTAACAAAATCACGATTAAGAAGTTCACGCTTCGAGCGACGGTTCAAAATAAAGAGGAGGATAATAATTTCGAGGACAGCGCCGAGGCTTTGAGCCCAACCGAGACCGTCGGTTCCATAGCCAAAAACATAGAACAAAATTGAGAGGAGAATCGTTGAACCGATGGCAAAAATCGAGACGATAAACGGAGTTTTAGTGTCTTGGTAAGCATAAAAGCCGCGAGAGGCGATATGAAAAATTGAACGGGCGAGAATAGCGAGGACGAGCGTCCCGAGGATTGAAGAGATAAGCGGGTCGCCGCCGTTTTTAATAAAGTTCACGACGTAGCCGCGAGCAAAGAAAGCGACCGTCGCGACGGGGAGCGAAATCCAGATGATTGTTCGGAGGGCGGCGCGAAAAGTAGTTCTAAACTTTTCGTCTTTCCCTTCTCCGAGTTCTTCGGTGAGTTTTGGAAAGAAGGCGGTAGAGATGGCGACGCCGATTAAATTAACTGGCATTTGATGGAGGGAGGTCGCTTGCTGGAAGCTGCGCAAAGCGCCGGCGCCCATACGAGAAGAAAGATTGGTCGAGACAATAGTATTGACGTAGTCAATACCTTGGTCGAGGGAGCGGGCGGGGAGAAGTTTTAGAACGGATTTAAAACCTTGGTTCTTCCAACTAATTTTAAAATTATAATCAAAACCAAGCCCGAAGAGACCGATAAGGCTGATGAGAACTTGAAGAATGGCGCCGAAAACAACGCCGAGAGCGACGCCCATAATCCCACCTTCGAAAATTTGGACGCCAAAAAGGTTAATTCCGCCCGTAAAAACGGTGATACCGATTAAAATGCCAATATTATAAACTGCGGGGGCAAGAGCGTAGAAAACAAAGCGCCCGACGGCTTGTTGGATTGAGGAGAGGACGGTCGAAATCGAGAAAAGAAAAGGGTTGATGGCGATTACGCGCATCATGTTGATGGCGAGAATTGTCCCAGATTCGTCGAGGCCGGGGCCGACGACATAGCGGACGAGCGGATCGGCAAAAACCATAATCAGAACGCTTGCGACCAAAGTTACGACAGCGAGAAAATTGAGTAGAGAGCCGGAAAGTTCCCAAGCGGATTTTTTGTTCCCCTTAACGAGTCTCTCGTTAAAAACGGGGATAAATGAGACGGCGAGAGCGCCGGAGGTAAGAATGAAGAACATAAAGTCAGGGATTGTAAAGGCGGCAGTATAAGCGTCAATTCCGGTTGGATAAGTATCGAGATAATAACCATTCAAAAGACGGTCGCGAAAAATCCCAAGAAGCGCTGAGACGAGCGTTGAACAAGCAAGAAGAATCGCCGCGGATTTGATGGAAAGTTTTTTGTTTGCGAGCGCGACGACGGATTTAAACTTAAAACGAGCCATACAAGAATTATATCATTTATTTCGGGAGGAGAAAATAAGCTCCAGCGCCAACTGCGGCACCAAGAATAATCGTTAGGATTATGATGATGACGAGGCTAAGACCGGAAGAATTTTTAGGCTGGTCGATAACGACGACAGGTTCTTTTTTAGAGGATTTTTTATCTGGTTTCTCGGTGGACTTCTTCGGCTTTTCGTAAACATTTTTCTTTGGGATTTCTTCGACTTTTTTCTCTTTAATCGAGTCGGAGAGAGGGCGCTTTTCAACATTATAAGAAGAGAGGAAAGGCGATTTCCCGCTTAGGGTATATTTCGAAGCTTTTAAATCGGCGTTCAAGCTCGAACCGGAGAGAGCGGCGGCGGCTTTTTTTGCAAGGACGTCAGAATCTTTTTTAGGAGAAGGCTTCGCCGGTTTAGCGGGGACGGTTTTAACGGGTTTAACTGTCGCTATGGAAGGTTTTGGCGTGGATTTTACGGCGGGTTTTTTAGCTATGCGCGTGGCAGGGCGATTGGCGAGAGGGTCGCCAGAAGTTTTTCGTGGAGCAACGGTCGCCGGCCCCATAAAATCCATATATCTTTTTACTTTTTCGGTCATTTTTCAGCTTTCAACCTTTTTGCTTCTTCGATTATAGCAGTAAACTTCGGAGCAATCAAACTAGAACCGCCGATTAGAAGCCCGTTACAGTCGGCAAGCTCAAGATAACCACCGCAATTTTCGGGAGAGACGGAGCCGCCAAACAGGAGCGGAGTCTCAGCTTCGATTTCTTTTCCATAAGTATCTCTCAAAATCTCGCGGATTAGTTTAAAAACGTCTTTTACGTCGAGCGGAGAAGCGAGTTTTACGGGGCGGTTCGGTCCGGAAATTGCCCAGACGGGCTCGTAGGCGATGATAACCTTCGAGACGTCTTCGGCGGAGACTTCGGAAAGTCCGCCAAGAACCATATCGCGGATTACGTCGGCAGTCTCGCCGAAAGTTTTTTCGGACTCGGTTTCGCCAACGCAAAGAATTGGCGTAATCCCGTTTCTTAGAGCGGCAGCGACTTTATTTCTAATGTCCTTATCGGTTTCGCGGAAAATATAACGGCGTTCGCTATGGCCAACAATCGCATAGTCAACGAGCGAGCGAAGCTGGGACACGGAAACCTCGCCGGTATAAGGTCCAAAATCGTGATGATAAAAGTTTTGGGCAGCGAGTTTAATCTTACGGCGATCAGTCTGGAGAGAGAGGGATTGGAGAGCAACGAGAGAGGGGGCAACGACAACTTCAACGTCGCGATAGGCACGAGTTCTAAGAAGAAGTTTGTGAAGATAAAGAGAAGACTCCCCGACGGTAAAGTTCATCTTCCAGTTACCAACGATATAAGTTTTCATATATACTAATTATAGCATAAGAGTTTTAGTTTTTCAAAGTTTGGCCGTCACGCCGAGAATCCCGCGGAGAGCGAAGGCGGTGTCTTCGTGGGAGCGGACAGTGATTGTTTCGATCCCCATTTTAACAACGGGATAATCGTTCCCGCCAGGAGCGGTCATATCGCCAAAGTAGAGAATATCCTCTTTTTTAACGCCGAGCTCTTTCATCAAGTTTTCCATGCCGAATTTTTTGTTCATGCCAGGCTTGATGGCGTTGATTGAAGTTGTCCCGCCGATTTCATAGTCGAACTCTGGGGCGAGTTCTTTAGCGCGCTGAACGATTTTTTCGCGCTTTTTACAATCTGGATCCCAAGCGTATTTTTCTTTTGTACCGGCGGTTTGGCCGAGAGCGGAAAAAGTAACCTGGGAAAGGCGATTTTCGATAATTTCGTCGCCAGGTTTTAACTTATCTGCTTCCCAGAGGCCAAGTTCTTTCGCGGCAGTTTCAAGAGCGGTTGAAATCTTTTCAACTTCGGCGGGCGCTAGGGGATAATCATAGATTTTTAGCCAAGTTTCAGTTTCGGGATTATAGCGATAGTATTGAGTCCCCTGGGCAACAAAAAGGTGAAGATTCGCTAAATCCTGAGCGGTTGCGCCGTGAGACTTTAGAGGGTCAACGATTTGGACGAGGAATTGGTCGAATTTTTGACCGGAGATTGGGCAGATTTTAAAGCCGGCGCGGAGACAGCCAATAAGAAGGTCAGCGATTTCGTCGGGGATTGGGGTTTTGGCGATATTAAGCGTCTGGTCGACGTCGAAACTAAGAACTTTTTTCATTTTACCTCCTAAAAGTTGGTTATTTTACGACTAAGAATTTATTTTTGCCTTTTTTGATAACTTCGTTTTTCGAGAGCGGGCGGGTTTCGTCGGAAACTTTTTCGCCGTTAACAGAAATAGCGCCTTGGGCAAGGAAAGTTCGCGCTTCTTTTTTCGAGGAGACGAGAGAAGTTTCGAGGAGAGCGTCGAGAAGAGAAGTTCCGGTGTCAACTTTTGGGAGGAAGGATTTTAAATCTTCTAGGGTTTCTTCGGGGAGGGTTTTAAAGTCAGTTTTACGGTCGAAGAGGAGGGCGGAGAGAGTTTCGGCTTTTTCGGCGGCGGATTTGCCGTGGACGACTTCGGTTGCGCCATGTGCGAGGGCTTTTTGAGCGAGGCGGCGTTCAGGATACATTTTATGTTGAGCTATTATATCGTCGATTTCGGGTTTTTCAAGGGTAGTATAGATTTTAATTAGGTATTCGACGGATTCGTCGGGCTGGTTAAGCCAGAACTGGTAGAAATCAAAGACAGAGGTAAAGTTTTCTGACTTGGAGCCGTCGGGGCGAGTCGCTGGTTCGGAAGCGAGCCAGACGGCGTTGCCTTCAGATTTTCCGAACTTACGACCGGAAACCGGGTCGATAATGAGCGGGGTCGACCAGACGTCGGCGCGAGCGTTTTCGAGACGTTTAATGAGATGGATGCCGGTTGAGGCGTTGCCGAATTGGTCGGCACCACAAAGCTGAAGAGAAATCCCTTTTTTACGGAAAAGATGGAGAAAATCATAACCCTGAATTAAGGTATAAGAAAACTCAGCGTAAGAAATGCCGGAGCCACCAGCGCCAATACGAGCTTGGATGAATTGGCGGTCGAGAAGTTGGGTCATTGAAAAACTTTTGCCGATTTCGCGGAGGAAAGAAAGGTAATTTATATCTTTAAACCAGTCGAGATTATCAACCATCTCCATATTTTCGGAGTTAATGACACGAGACATTTGATTTTTGATGCAGGATTTATTAAACTCGACTTCTTCAAGAGTTTTAAGGTCGCGTTCGCCGGTTTCTTTCGGATCGCCGATTTGACCGGTTGCACCACCAACAAGAAGAGTCGGCTCGTAACCATGGCGGACGAAACAGGCACACATCATCATTGCGGCGAGATTACCGATTGTTAGAGAGTCAGCAGAAGGGTCAGCACCAAAATAGAACTTTTTAGAGGCTCGGTTATCTAAATCTTCAGGCTTTTCTAAGGTATTTTCGGCGGAAAAGCCGCGCCAAATTAGTTCTTCGGATAGTTTCATAATGAAACTATTATAACACGATTTTATCTTTTCCGAAGAGACGGACGTAGTCGCGATTTTCTTCGATTAGTTTAAGATATTTTTCGGCGAGGTCGGGACGATTGATTTTTTCGGCGATAGCAGCAGCAAGATCGAAACGAGAGTTTTTGTTCATCGAAAGCATCTCGAACGGGGTCGTTGTTGTTCCCTCTTCGAGAAAACCGTGGATGGAAAGCCTATCGGAGTTAGCGTAGGCGCTGAGAATTTCTTTAAGGGCGTCGGGGAAGCCGTGGAAGCTAGCGAGGATAGGGAGATTTTCGGTAAAGTAGGCGTTAAAGGTTTCTTGAGAAAGCGGGTTGTCGACGGTACCGATTTTTCTATAAGAGAGGGAGTTAATTCCGACGAAACGGAGGCGAAGTTCGGGGGCGTCTTGTTTGATAAGGTCGCGAGCGAGGAGCATCTCGCGAGTCGCGAGGTCGCCGGCGGCGGTTAGGACTAGCTCGGGGTTATCGTCGGAAGCGAAGCCAAAAATTGAGGTGCCGCCGTTTTCGAACTGGAAGCGGGCGTGGTTCGAGTCAATCCAACGCGGATTATCGTTTTTGTCGAACGTTGTTAAGTTTACAACGTTTTTCTGAGCGAGCATAAAGCTAAACGTTTCCTCGGCGGAAGTATCGTCGATTGGAAAGAGGCAGTTCGCTTTTTTCGAGGGGACGGAGAGGAGGGCGGAGATAAGGGCTGGGGACTGATGAGAAAAACCGTTATGATCCTGACGCCAGCAGACAGACGTCGAGAGAAGATTAACCGCCGGAAGAGGCTTTTGCCAAGAAACGGCGTCCAGTTGTTTATAGAACTTGAGTTGCTGAAGAATTTGGGAAGTTATAACCGAGAAAAAGGATTCATAGCTCGCCATCATAGCTTGTTCGCCGTTAGACAGATGGCCAATCATAGCCGCAAAGAGGGCGTTTTCCGAGAGAAGCTCGATAATTCGCCCGTCAGCAGATTCGGGCAAGTCCCAATCTTCGGTTCTTAGATTCCAGGCACGCGATTCGGATTCATAAACGGCGGAGAGACGATTGGAAGTTGTCTCGTCGGGAGAGAAAAAGTAGAAACTAGGGTCTTTTTTAAAGCGGGACTTTAGGAGGTCGCCGAAGGTTTTAGCGACATTAACTAATTCTTTTCCGGGGTTTTCGACACGTTCGATCATAGATTAAAGCCTTTCCCTTCTGTATAAAGTTCTTCAAAATTATAACTTTTTAGCCAGTTCTCAAGGAGAGCGAGCTGGGTTTTATCGGTCTTCGCGAGAGGAAGGGGGATTTGATGGGAGAGATAATTCCCGGAGATTTTTTCGCCGTCGAGTTCGGCGGGACAGCCAAGGCCTTTTACGGACTGCATAATTAAGAACGGAGCGTCGAGGGCTTCGGCTTTTTCAAGGACATATTGGAAGCGTTCGGGATTTTCGCCGTCAAAAGTGAGCGGAGAAAAACCGAAACCGCGGAGAAGTTCGTTTAACTCTCGTTCGGACTTTCTCGCGTAGAGCGAGGGGGCGGAAATCTTATATCCGTTTAAGGAAAGAATCGGGAGGACTTTTCCGTTTTTACGCCCGGCGATGAGTTTATTAAAATTCATTGAGGCGAGGGTAGTTGCGGTTTCGAACTCTCCGTCGCCGAGGAGAACCGCGACGGTTTTTTCGGGATGACCGAGGACGGCGCCATAAGCTGCACCGAGGGCGTAGCCAAGTTCGCCACCTTCAACGATAACGCCTGGGGTGAGCGGGGAGGAATGAGACGGAAAACCGCCGGCTTTAGAGAAGTTTTTACAGAGATATTCGATTCCGGAAAGATTGCGCGAGGCTTTCTCGTCGACTTTTTCAAGCTCGCCGTCTAAAAATAAATTAGCGTTTAAAGCGGGAAAACCGTGGCCTGGGCCGAGGATAAATTGGAAACCGGGACGAAACTCATAAACTGCGTGGAGATTAGCGTAAGCGAGGTTGATACCATGGCAAGTTCCCCAATGACCAAGCAGGCGAGGCTTTATATCAGAAAAAGAAAGCGGTTTTTTTAACAAAAAATTATCTTTTAGGAAAAGTTCAGCGACAGTCAGATAGTCCGTAGCGCGAACGCGACGAGAAATTTTATCGAACATAATTATATTATAGCATAAGCGGTTCAAAATTATTATATTTTACTAATTTAGGTTTTTATTATATAATTATGGTATGGAATTATTTATTTTAATTATTTCTCTTCTAATTTTAGGAGAAACGAGCTTTTTAAGCTATAACCGCGCTTTAGAATTAAAGAAAAAGAGCACTGGGCGAGGACGGGGGAGAAAAATCTATGTCGATACGTCGAGTTTAATGGATGGGCGGATTTTAGAAGTCGCGAAAACTGGTTTTTTCTCGGACGATTTAATCATTCCGCGAAGCGTAATTCGTGAGTTGCAGCTGCTCGCCGACGGAAAGGATTCAGAAAAACGCAGTCGCGCGAGATTTGGAATGGAAGTCGCGAATGAACTTGAGCGCGTCGTATATTTTAATACGGAAATTTTACAGGATGAGCTAGATCGAACGCCGGTTGATGAACGGCTTTTGGCTCTCGCAAAAGAAAATGGAGGGGTGATTTTGACCTGCGACTTTAACCTTTCGAAAGTTGCGGCGACAGAAAATATCGAGACGCTAAATATCAACGACTTAGCGCTAGTTTTAAGGAATGAATTTTTGCCAGGCGAAAAATTTGTTGTGAAAATTACAACAAAGGGAAGTAACCCGAAGCAAGGTATTGGCTATCTTCAAGACGGGACGATGGTTGTCGTTGATAATGCAGCGAAAAAAATCGGACAAGAACTCGAGGTTTCGTTTGTCCGATTTTTACAGACTAGCTCGGGGAAAATGATTTTTGCTAACTGTTCGTCTTTGGGGAAGTCGATGAGGACGAGCAAGAAGAACTCGGGACTAAAGTTGCGTTCCCGGTCGCAGTCGCGCCAAGGCCGTCGGTAATAATGACTTGGACTTTGGTTTCACAACCAGTAATAGTGTAGCTTAAATCAAAGCTGGTGTTTTTAACGTCGCCGGATTCTTTTGCGGTTCCGTCAATACTGAGAGAGTAGCTTCCGCCAACGACTTCGCTTCCAGTAACAACTACGTGAAGTTTGTCGCCAGTTCGACGAACGGTTACGTTCGGAGAGGAATAGTTTGAGCAATCGTCCTCTTCGTCTTCGTCATAGCCGTCGGGACCGTTGACAATTTCGGTTCCGGTCATCGGGTCGGTTACCTTGGTGATTTCGAGCTCAACGATACGATTTGCTGGAGTACAGGAGCTGGCGAGTTTTTTCGTGAAATCGTTAAACTTAAGTTTTTCTTTAGCGACGCCGGAGTTTTTCTCGTTATACCAACTTGGCCAGAGGTCGTTTTGACCGTTAATCGTCATTTGTTTAATGCCGGCTGGGCGGGTTGGCTGATCGCCAGAGCTCCATTTGCCGTTGTCGGCATAAACCTCTTTATGGACACGTTCCATAAAATCATTAGTCACGCGACGAACGATTGTGTTCGAAGAGTTAGAGAGACCGCGCCCGTCATGATTACCGTTCCAAACGATGGTTGCGAGGGCGGTCGAGAAACTTGCCATGAGTGAGTCTTTTGTAACGGCGGAGTTTGAAGTTGTCGTCGTCCCGGTTTTAGAGCCAGTCCAGACACCAGGGACAACAAAGCCGAACGCGGAACCTTGGGCGCCGAACACCATGCTGCGGGCGCTAGCGTCGGAAAGGATACTGGTCATTAAGTAAGCAACTTCTTCGTCAACGACGCGAGTTCCAGGGGTTTCTTTCCATTCTTCGAGAATATCGCCGGAGGAGTTTTTGACTTCGAGGACATAAGAGAGTTCTTTATAGACACCCCCACGAGCAAGGGAGGCATAGGCGTTGGCGTGTTCGACGGGTTTAATCGTACAACCGGAACCAATAGCAATAGAAAGACCGGCGGAAGTTGGGTCGTCTTTACAGTAGGAGATATCTCCGAGAGCATGGGCGATTTCGAGGCTGTTTTCGATTCCGTTAATATAGAGAGCTTTAACGGCGGGGATATTAAGGGAGTTGGCGAGAGCTTTTCTAATGGTAACGTTGCCATAGAACTTTCCGGTATAGTTTCGGAGCATACAACTACCTTGATAGCCGGAACAATAAATCTTGTCGATGTTTTCGTCTTTAAGGATAGTTCCGGGGCCATAATTCATCCCGCTACGTTCCATAAGGAGCGGGGTATAGTCGAGAATCGGCTTGATGGTTGAGCCAGGTTCGAGGAGAGAGGTCGTTGCGTTGACTTCGCCATATTCGGGGTTATCGAACTCGGCGGAACCAACCATGGCGATGACTTGGGCGGTTTCGACATCGACAGAGACAAGGGCGACATTATCGCTTCCGTTGGTATAGCGAAGGTCGGCGCCGGTCTCGACGGCATCTTCGGCGATTTCTTGGGCGTCGTAATCGAGAGTAGTTTTGATAGTAAAGCCACCAGCGCGCATAGTCGAAACGCCATATTTTTCTTCGAGCTGGGACTTAACTTCGAGGACAAAGTGCGGAGCGAGCATATTCTCGTACTGAGAGGATTCGGGTTTTAGCTGGTCGAGGATAGCGACTTCTTTGGCTTCTTTGGCTTCTTCTTCGGTAATATAGCCAAGCTCCGCCATCACATCGAGAGTGTATTGTTGGCGCCAGATTAATTGTTCGTGGCCATATTCGTTATAAGGATTTAGGACGGCGGGGTTGTTCGGGATTGAGGCGAGAAGAGCGGATTCGGCGAGCGTAAGTTCGGAGGCAGGCTTCCCGAAGTAAGTTTGAGCGGCGGATTCAACGCCGTTACGGCGACCGCCATAGGGGCTCTCGTTAAGGTACATCGTGATGATTTGTTCCTTATCGTACATTTTTTCGAGCTCAACGGCGAGAATTAGCTCTTTAATCTTTCTCGCGATACCGCCGCGGTTTTCGGAGGCTGCTTCGTCGGCAAAGTAAACTTGTTTAATTAGCTGTTGAGTAAGGGTTGAACCGCCCTGGACACCCTTTCCGGTTGCGGTAGAAATTACGGCGCGAACAAGACCGTAAAAATCAACGCCAGGGTGATTGTAGAAGTTTCTATCCTCAATCGCGACGATCGCCTGGCGCATGTAGGAGGAAATTTCTGAACCTTCGACAACGAGACGATAATTTTCGCTACCAGTATCTTCCCAGAGAACTTTGCCGTTGCGGTCGAGGTATGTATTGACGGTTTCGGAAATGACGATGTCGGAGAGTTTAATATCGTTTAAATCTTTTTTATAATAGAGAAAAAGTCCGCCAATAGCGATTACACCGAGAAGAAGACAAGCAAAACAGAACTTAAAGAAATTTTTAACACCACGCCAGGAAAAAATATATTTAAGGACGCGTTTTGGGGCGAGACGAGCAAAAAAGCGTTTAACCGGCTCTTTCGGGAGCGAGGCGAGGTCTTCGGCACGACGACGGGCTTCACGGTCAGCACGAAGTTTTCTTTTATAATTTAGGCGGGCGAAGAAGCTCATATTCTTCAGCTCTTTATCGGAAAGACGTTTAACTTTAGTCGTCCGGATTTCTTTTTCGAGCTTTTTCTCGGCTCGAGACTTTTTAGGTTCTTTCTCGGACTTCTCTTTTTTAGGGAGAACAATTTTTGGTTTTTTTTCTCGTTTTGCTCGTACCATAAGTTTAATTATAACATATTTAAATATAATTAAACGCGTTTTACTTTAACCATTGCGGCGCGGAGAACTTCGCCGTCGTATTTATAGCCAGGGCGAAGAGTCTCTTTAATAACTTCTTTTTCGCCGTCTCCTTCCTCAAAAAGAACGGCTTCATGGAGAGCGGGGTCGAACTCGGTTCCCTCTTTCGTTTCGATTTTTTCGAGACCGAGATTTTTAAGCGATTTTTCAAAATTTTTCCCAAGCGGACCAAGTTCGTTCGGGTAGGCGGAAATTGCGCGGTCGAGATCATCAAGAAGCGGGAGAAATTTTTCGACGGTCGCGAAAGTAGCTAATTTTTTAATATTTTCTTTATCTTTTTCGACGTTTTTTCGGTAGTTCTCAAAATCGGCGCGAGTACGCTGGAGATCGGCGGTCAATTCTTCTAACTTTAGAGGTGCTTTTTTCATGATTTTTTCCTTAGTTTAATGATATTTCGAGCATTTTTCCGGCGCGGCGAACGAGAGACATAACTTTTTGGTAGTTTTGGCGAGTGGGGCCGAGGACGCCGATATAGCTATTGTCCGAGAACGGGGAGCGGAACTTAGAGATAATGAGGGAGACGCCGGAGGATTTACCGATTGGGTTTTCTTTACCGATAAAGATATTGAGCGGTTCGCCAGGGGCGGCTTCGCGAAGCCACGGTTCGAGATTATCAAGGAGTTTTGCGACGGCTTGGACGCGGGAGACCTCAAGAAATTCGGGCTGAGTAAAGAGGCGTGAGATACCGGCGAGGTAAAGCTGGTTGCCGATTGTTCCGAGGCCGAGATTACCGGTCAGTTCAACTAGCGAATCGACAGCGCCACGAATTGCAGCGTCGGCATTAGCTTGGGACGAGACGCGAACTTCAAGAACGTGAGTCCCGCGAGAAAAATCAATTTCTCGGTCGGTTTCTTCGGTTAGAGAGTTGACATAATAACGATAGCCGGCGTCGGTTGGAATGCGACCGGCGGAAGTATGAGGCTGAGCAATTAAACCAAAGCTTTCGAGCTTCGCCATCTCGGTTCGGATTGTTGCGGAGGAGACGTCAAAAAGTTTTGCGAGGGTTATGCTCCCGACGGGAGCGGCGAGCTCGGCGTATTCTTCAATAATGGCGAAAAGAATTTCTTTTTGGCGCTCGGTTAGATTCATAACTCCATTATATAAAATTAGCAGTCTCTAGTCAAGACTGCTAATCTGTTATCTTCCGTCTTTGTGACGGGCGTGGCGACGTTTTTCGCTATGTTTATGGTTATTATTACGGTTTAACTTCGCGGTTTTAATAGTTTTCTTTTTACTCATGGGGAGTATTATAACATAAAGTTCAGAAAAGATAAATCTTAATCGCGGTTGACACAGCGAACAGAATTGCCATATGGTTTATGTCCACTAGCTGTTGTACCTACTGTTTCATCGTTGATAAAGTACAGATTGTATGCACTATTATTTGTGAAAGCCGTCGAAGTCCAATAACTACCACTACGGCGTATACCTGCGTAATTACCCGTTACATAGTCGTAAAAGCCACCCTTTACAATAGACAAAGGATTATTGCTGAGTTGACTAGCGCTAGAAATCTGGTATGTCGTCTCTATAAGTCTATAATATGATTTATTGACATTTCCGTTGATGGGTAATTGCCAACCTTTTGGACAAATTGAATCTGAAACACTAGCATTTGACATTGAGTATGTACCAGATTCGGCGGTAGCCGCATACCAGTTGTAGAATCCTTCTTCGTATGCATTATAGGAACGAGGAATTTCGGCATTGG
>CAZMWH010000007.1:0-9532 GCA_964570115.1 uncultured Candidatus Saccharibacteria bacterium
CGTTCGGAAGAACGACGGTCGTTCTAATATTTTGGTCAGCTTGGCGCGGATCGACCCCGAGACGAACATGAGCTTCGACGGTTGAGTCGAACTTTACGGCTTTGGTCTTGATTGCGAGCTCAAGCGCATCTTTAAGGTTATAAACTTTTCCCTTTTCGATAAGTTCGGCAGCTTTTCGGTAATTTTTCCCACGGCGTTCGATCAAAGGGCGGACTTTCGGGGCAGCGCCTTTTGGCTTTTCTTTAGCCTCAGCCTCTTCTTTGGCGCGTTCTTCTTTACGAGCCTGGCGCTCTTCTTCGGCTTTAACCTCTTCGAGGTGTTTTTTGGACTTTTTACCGGATTTGGCGAATTTTTCTTCTTTCGCCCCTTCTTTAGCTTCGATTTCCGGAGTTTCGACAACTTCCGTAGTCTCTTCGACGACGGCTTTTTCTTTAACTTCTTCTTCGGCTTTTTTAGCCATAAAAATAGACTTTCCTTTCTTGCGGTAATAGCGAGCTAGACGTTTTTACAGCTCTCCCGACTTAGGTTAATAATAGAGATTATTTTAGCATAGACCTTTACTTTTTTCAAGAGATTTAGTATAATTAGCGACGTTACGCATTCTAATTAGAAAAATAATCTTAAAGGAAAAATATGGCAGGAAAAAAGGTTATTGGTAATCTTAAACTCCGGGTTCCTGGCGGGAGAGCGACAGCTGGGCCTCCAGTTGGCTCGACGCTTGGACAGTGGGGCTTAAATATGATGGAGTTTATCAACCCGTTTAACGAGGCGACGAAAGAGTTTATGGGGAAAAACGTTATCGTCCATATTCGCGTTTACGAAGATAGGACGTTCGATTGGACTTGCCTCGGTCAGCCGGTTGATGATTTAATTCGCGAAGCGATTAAGCTCGAAAAAGGTTCGGGTCGTCCGAACACGGAAAAGGTCGGAAAAATTACCCGCGCCCAGCTTGAAGGAATCGCGAAAAAGAAGATGGAACAGCTTAACGCTGTCGATTTAGACGGAGCAGTAAAAGTTGTTGCTGGAACCGCGCGCTCGATGGGCGTCGAAGTCGTTGACTAACAGAGACACTAAAAATACAGAGCGCGGAGCTGAGCTCCGAAAAAATCCCAAAAGAAAGAACCCCGTTCTAGAGATAGAGCGGGGTTTTTGGGGTTAGATGACCTGGGAAGCGTTGTAACGGCGATGAATCGCCATGATAGAAGCGAGATGCTCGGTTCGGATTTGTTCTTGGGCGGTAAAACCGTCGGACATTCGAGGATAGAACCCGGCGTTCATTTTCTCAATCACTTTCGTGATGTCGCTACGATACTGCTCATTAAGCATTCCGATCATCATATCGCGAGCTTCGATACTCATCTTTTCACCTCCTCAATAAAAAATAGGTACGTCCTAAAAGGATTTCCCTATTTTATTATAGATTTGACTTTATGTCAATAGTCGGCGATAATGGTTAGATTTTCTTAACCTGGAGCGCGTCAAGCTCAACGGGGGTTTCGCGACCGAACATCGAGACCATGACCTTTAGCTTACCCTTTTGGGGGTCGATTTCGGAGACGGAACCGTCAAAGCCTTTAAACGGCCCGTCGGTAATTGAGACAACCTCGCCGATTTCGTAATTAACGGAATATTTCGGGTCTTCGACACCCATACGCTTTTTAATCTTCGCGATTTCCTTTTCAGAAACTGGGGTCGGCTGGGTTCCAGTCCCAACAAAGCCGGTTACGCCAGGGGTATTTCTAATAATATACCAAGTTTCGTCGGAAAGTTTCATCTCGACGAGGACATAGCCCTGGAAAATCTTTTTATCGACGACCTTACGTTTTCCGTTTTTAATTTCAATTTGTTTTTCTTTTGGGACGATTGCGTCAAAAATCTTATCCGCGAGGTCGATTGAATTGATGCGCTGGCGGATTGAGTCGGCGACCTTGTCTTCGTAGCCGCCGTAAGTGTTGATTGCGTACCATGCGCGGGTATCATCATATCGGTTTACTGCCATTTTCTCTCCTTATCCTATTAAGTTATTAAAGATTAAATCGAATAAGACGTCTAAGAGGAGGAGGAACGCGCCAAAGATAAAGGTATAAACGAAAACCGCGAGAACCATTTTCCAGGTTGCCTTACGGTTTGGCCAGCGGACTTGGCGCAATTCGAGCCAAGATTCCTTTAGGTAGCGCCCGAGAGCGACAAAGGGACGAAAAAGAATAAACGGTTTTTTAGTTGCCTTAGGGGAGGGTTTTTCGACCGGTTTTTTCTCGACCTTTTCGGTTGCCTTTTTTGGCTTATTTGGGTCGGTCGCTTTAATTCTTGTTATCTTTGCCATAGTTCCTTCTCTTTACTTCTTATCATTTTACCATAAAAAATAGTCTGATACCAGACTGTCAAGAGGATTATAGCAAAAGAAATTAGTTTTGTAAAGTTTTAATCAGTTTGCCGTGGACGACGAGGCGGCGAGAGTTATCGTAGCAAGTCGAGAGGGTAAGGATTTTATCAGTTTCGGAGACGGAGGTTTTAAAGTCGAAGTCGGAGCGAGAGAGAAGTTCGTCGGCGAAGGCTTTAAAGCCGGCGTTTGAGTTAAACGAGATTTTAAGGTAATCTGAGGTCGCAGGAATGAGATAGACGGAGAAAATTTGATAGACGTTCGAGGAGGAGGCGGTAACGGTGCGAATGAGATAGTTGTTAGAGTTGGCGCGCCAAGAGGCGGAGAGGAGATTGCGGAGCGAGCCGAACATGGTGTTGTCGGTGCGGCCGTGGGCATAGATGATGGAGTTTTTATCAGAGAGGGCGGAGGAGTTGCGATAGTCGAGGAAGACCCAGCCGGCGGAATTATAGGACTTCGAGAAAGAGTGGGAGAGATAGAACTTGTTGTTGGAGGTTTTGACAAAGGGGTAGTTGACGTTGGTGCCTTCGAGTTTAAGCCAGCCGACAGTATCGGAGTTTTCCTGTTTTAAGGCGGAGAGGTCAACAGAGAGGAGTGGAGTTTTTAAAAACTGCCAATAGAGGTCGTCTTCGGAAGAGTCTTCGTCGGAGGGGATAACATCGGCAGAATCGTCTTCGACCTCGGAGACGGAGGTTTTCTCCTGGAGCTCGGTAATCTCGGAGTTGGTTTTTTCGGAGTCGATTTTCCAGAGGACGATTTTAACGCCGGAGACGACGAGAATAATAAAACAGAGGATGGCGAAAATTAGGGGAAGGAGTTTTCGTGACATAATAATACTTCTATTATATCACAGATTAAGACAAAAGTCAATTTTCTTTAGGCTTAAAGAGGAAATTTAGATAATCTTTAAGCATGCGCGAGCCGGAAATAACGGGGAGGAAGGCGGAGAGCTGACGTCTAACGAGAAATTCGAGGTCGAAATCGTTTTCCCAGGCGGAGGCGGCGAGTTCCATTTTCTCGTAGAGCGAGGCGATTTCTTCGGCTTCGGTCGAGCCTTCGACGGAAAGATAGGCGTCTTTCGGGCCGTCGGCGACACCGCCGTCGTGGGTCGAGACGAGGAGACAGAGGTTCGCGATGTCCTTTTCCCAGCTAGTCCCGCAGGCTTCGAGCCCGACGATTGGGACGTTAATGGAGACGTTTGAGCCAACCGAGAGAGCACGGGCGAGGGCTTCGTCGTAGTCGGGATAGTAGAAGACGTGGGACTTTAGATAGGGGTCGGAGTTGATGGTTTTAAGGACAGCGTTAAGGCGCGCCATCATTCGGCTATCGCCGGAATGGACGCGGCCGGCGAGGATATAGTAGCCGCGGTGATTTTCGAGAATACGCTTCAGTTTCTCGGGGTCGGAAAAGGGGAGCCAAGGGCGTTTATAGTCGACGAAGCGTCGTTTAAAGTCGAAAATCAAATCGGAGTCGCTAAATTCGTGAAACTCGCCGTTTGAGTCGGGGCGGGTTTTTAGGACTTCGTTTAGGAAGGCGCGGCCTTTTAACTTTAAGGCGCGGATCTCCGCAGAAGAGAGAGTTTCGACGTTTTCGGCGAAGGTCTCGGTCGGGAGATAGAACTTATCGAAAATGTTTTTTGACTGATAGGTCTTTAAGGCGTCGGGAAGAACCCAGTAAGGGAGGTCAATTCCGTTCGTAATCGCTTTAAACTTTACTTTTTCGCCGGCGAGGTCGCGATAGTCGGCGACACGAGCATGGAGCTTTGAGACGCCGGACTTTAGCTCGGCGATTTCAATCGTTACGGAAGAGAGACGGATTCGCCCGTTCTCAAACTTGTCCTTTAGCCATTTTTTTACAGCGCGAGATTTTAGGTTGGGATAGACGTAATTTTCGAACTGGGTCTCAGAGAACGACGCCTCGGCCGCCTGGACGAGAGTATGGTTAGTATAGAGAGTATGCTTACGCGTATAGACAACGGCTTCATAAAAATCCATTCCGTTTTCAGCAAGTTCATCGAGGCGAGCGAGGGCGGCGAAAAAGGTGGCGACTTCGTTGAGCTGGATAATGGCGGGTTTTAGACCGACAAGTTTAAGGGCTTGATAGCCGCCAAACCCGAGGGCGACTTCTTGATATAAACGATGGTCTCCGCAGGAGTCGCCGGAATAAAGTTCGCCGAAGTTCGGCTCGGTCACACAAAGGAGGCGGGTTGAGTTAAAATCTTTTTCGATAACGCTAAGTTCGGTTAACTGGTTATTACATTTTATATTAACGGTATCAACAAATTCAAAACCGAAATCTTGATAATTTACGGGGACGGAAACGTCTTTTAAAACTCCGTTTTCAAAGATTTGATGCTGTTCTTTTGGATAAAAAGGAGTAATTAAAGTTAGGGGGACGTTCATTGCTTCAGCAACACGGCGCGTATCCGCCGCGAGAACCCCGAGCCCACCGCCGCCACGAATCCCGTTTTTTTGGTCATAAAGCTCGATTGTCCAGTAAGTATATGGACGGTCTTCAGAGAGGGATTTTGTGAGACTTTCGCGGTTAATCGCGGAATAAAACTCCTCCGTATCTTCGATATTTTCTAAAACTCGGCGTTTAAACAGCATATATAATATATATTAGCATAAGCGAAAAGATTTTTAAAGCAAAAGAAACCGCCCGAGGAGGGCGGTAAAATTAGGAGGGGTATGAGAGGCTGCGGGGGAGCTGGTCGGCGATAAACATAAGAAAATCGTGGTCGAACTCTTTTTGTTTCGCCTCTTCGAGCCCGAAAGGGGTAAAGAACGCGGGGAAATAATATTTCCGGAACAGGTTCAGACCGCGGCTAAAGCTCGCCGGCGGAGTAATCGGGACGGGAATGAACTCGAGGTGATGACGGTTGGGAAAGAGGCGTGAGAAATTGAGTGCGAGGAGACGGAAAACCGGCGGGACGGGCTTGAGCCCGAGGAACTCTTCTTCGGAGCCGAAGACGGTTGGGCGACGAGTTGCTGACGGAGCAACAAGAACAACGCCGTTTTCTTCGAGAACCACAGCAGCGCGATTAAGGTATTCGCGGTCGAGCTTTGCGCGGCGGGCTTCGACTTCGTGCTTCGCGTCCGGGACGTCTTGGTAAAACTCCATCAGTTTCTTATAAACTCGCGGGGTAATCAGCGGGCAAAGTTCAATTCCAACGGCGTCGAGATATTTTTTCGAGTAGGAAAAAATTGGGTAGAATTCGTCGTTAATCGGGAAAAGCAGGTCGCGGTTTTGATAGCTCTTAAAACAGAGAGCGATTAGGCGCGGGATTTCTCCGAGGGAGAAATGGTTAAACCCGAGGACAATTCCGCTCCTCTCGAAACGAAAGGGGAGCGACTCGAGTTTTTCCGGGAAGACGGTCGAGGCGGACGGGAAAAGGAAGTTGAGAATCTTCGCGAGACGGGTGCGGTTGTCGCCGATAACTGTTCCAACAACGCGGTCTTTTTTGGGGAGCTTGACGACGAGGAAGAGGAGAAACCTAAGGAACATTCCGATGAGCCGACAGAGAAACGGGCGTAGCATACAAATCCCTCCTTGTTAAAGTTCGGTGTGAAAGGTACTTGAATTATAACATATTTTGGTGATATAATATAGAAGCGTTTTAAGACGCCCGCGTTGGGGATTCGCCAAGTGGTAAGGCAGTGGGTTCTGGTCCCACCATTCGGGGGTTCGAATCCCTCATCCCCAGCCATTGACATTTACGCTAGATTATGGCGTAATTTTTTATTTTGAGATGGCGGCGGCGGTCAAAGTGAGGGCGGTTTCAAGTTCGCTTAGGTCGCGGGAGCTTAAGTTAATTCCGCCGAGCGGACGACCAAGGAGGATATGACCAACGACTTCGCCGCGCGCATTGCGCAGTTCGGCGATTGCCTCGACGCCGAGGCTTTTAAGCTCGGTTTTAAGAGCATCGTCGAACGGAAGCCAAATGTCTTTGTCTTTGTTTTTTAGCTTTTCGATTTTTTTGAGTTCTTCGGCGGAGAGTTTAGTGTTGCGGTTTCCGGAACCGTATAATTTTCCGCTATAAAGGATACCGATATATTGAAAGTGGAGATGTTCGGCGAGAAAATCGGAAAGTTCAAAGTAGTTTATATAACTCTTCGAAAGAGCGACGAGTTTTTTAACGAGATAGACCATATCGATTTCGTGGACAGCAGCGAGCGAACGGACATAGTTCGAGATTTCGGTCAAAGCGGGGAAAAGCAGAAGGACAACAAGAATCATAATTGAGGTTAGGGCGATGACCGGGGTCGAAGGGAGCGAACCGCGGAAGAGCGCCATAAAGACGATATAAAACACGGTTAGATAAATAATGGCGGTTAGAGAGATAATAATAATATAACTGAGCGCCTTAAGCCATGAACTCGCGAGGTCGAGGAGGCGATATTTTAAAATTGAGTAATAATGGACAACAAAATCGACGGAGATAAAGAGCGGTCCAATCCAAATTAAATCGTAGCGAAACGGAGGGAGGATTAAATCAAAAACGCCGGCGGTTAACCACGCGCCGCTAAGGGTGATTAAGAAAAGCGTCCAGCCGCGTTTCATCAACTTATTCGACGTATGTTTCAGACGATAAAAAACGAGAGCGGCAACAGTACAACCTTCAAGCATGGTAAAGGCAGCGAAGGAGAAATAATACCAATCTAACTTAATGACGGGGCTGTTGCCGGCGTCAGAGAGGACGATTTCTTCGTAAAGAAGATTTGGGTTATAAACAAGAGCGATCGCGAAAAAGAGCGAGGCGAGCGAGGCGAAAATGATTGGGAGCTTTGCCCATTTGATTTTATGACCAACGTAAATCAGGAAGAACAAATCCATTAGGAGGGTCGAAAGATAAATCCCGTAGATTGAGAACTGCGCAAGCTCGGAATTGCCCTGATCTAGGGGCAAAAAAATCGCCATCGAAAGCGACCAACCAAAAACACCAACGGTCGTTAAGAAAAAGGCGAAAGGTTGGAGGCGAGAACCTTTAGTCGAGCCGACTAGAACCGCGACGCCGGAAAGCAAGGCGATAATTGAAACGGCAACGAGAAGAATCGTGATGAGTTGCATAGAAACCTCCTTATATGTCTTTATATTAGCACGAGCAAATTATTTTAGCAAGAATTAAAAAACTCCCGACGGGCGGTCGGGAGAACCAAGGGGGTTAGCCAGGCATCGTGATTTTATAGGTCATCATCAGCTCGTTTCCGAAATCGTCGTAGGACGGGACGAACTCAAGATTGTTCGACGAAATCGAGAGCGAGCGCATAACCCGGTAGACGTTGTCAGTCGCGGAACGGAAGTTCTTAAACAGCCGAAGCGGGAGATAGAAACCGGAAATCGCCTTGTTGCGCTGCCATTCCCAATGTTCGGGATAGAGTTCGAAGATAAAGATGCCGCCTGGACGCATCATTTTCTTCACCGCTCCGAGCAGATAGGCGAAAGCCTCGTCGTCGTTTCTCCAGATATAGCTGATGAAACCCATCGCCACAACCGCTTCGGCGCCGCGCATCTCCGGCTCGAAGAAAGCGGCGGAGAACTCGTTCTTAAGGTAGCGAAGCTGGGATTTGAACGGGAGATCCTGAAAAAGCCAATCGGGATTGATAGTCGGGTCGTTATCGACGAGCAGAGCGCGTTGGGACGGGGCGAGAGTCAGACCGAGATGGCGGAACTCGGGAGCCATACCAGCTCCGAGGAAAACCATCTTTTCCGGCTTCTTCGTCTCAAGCCAAGAAACGGCGGTTATACCACGTTCCATGATTGCCGCGAAGAGCTCATTCTTAAACACAAAGTAGAAGTATGGGTCGGTCGGTTCAATCTTGCGGTAGTTGCCGGCAGCGTCAACGCCGTAACCATAAACAACTTCGAGCGCAACGGAGCGCGGGACGAGGTTCGCAACCCACGGCACGAAAAACTCCGAACCAAGACGCCAACGACGTTTCGGATTAACGATTCGCCGGTCGGGATCCATCAGCGCCCACGCGGCTTCGTCCGTATCGTAGACAAAAGCGTAAAGCGCGGGGGAATTTTTCGCCGCCGTGACAAAACGTTCGACGGTCGCATCGACCGAAGCGCGAACGGACGCGGATTCGTCGTAGAGTTTCTTGAACTCGAGCGGATAGGAGTTGAAAATGTCGCGACGAAGTTTGTTCTGGTCAACAAAAAAGCCGGGACTTTCGATTTCTCTCAGATACTTCCGATAGAAATTTTCTTCGTCCATCGACGGCAGGGCGCTACGCCACTTTTGCCAGGACAGCAAAGAAGTATAGTCCATAAGCTTAACCTCCTTTCTAAAGTACGCCTCTACCCCCTAGGTTATAGAGATTATAACAGAAGGGGCTAAAATCTTCTAGTAGAGTTTTTTGAGTTATGATATACTAAGAATAAGTAGTTAGGAGGTTTGAGCATGACTTCGGCGATGCTGAAGCAGACAAAGTGGACAATTCTTCTCTCTTTGAATGCGGTGGCGATTTTGGTCGCGGGGATTTTGATTGCGAGCGCAATTTCTGGCGGGGGGTTTGAGTTTCGTGCGGTCGCCGAGCGGTCAGACGAAGTCGAGGAAAGTTTAGAAGAGACAGAGATTTTAAGCCCGGTTTCCGACTCAAAAGAGGAGACGGAGTTTAACGCGGACGGGGTTAAGGTTCGGGGCTGGGTTTCGAGCGAGGCGGTTTCTTCGGGGGAGCTGTGGAATGAGACTTCGCTGACAATTTATCAGACCGCGGATATAGATATTTGCGTCGGCGGGGGGTTAAAAAATCTCGGGAATATGTATTGGCAAAGTTCAAATCGCGACGTTATTTCTGGGTTTTATGCGACGGCGAGGACGTGGCTTGGATATTCGACGGAGACTTGTCGTTATCCGATTATAACCGGAACGGGGACAACCACTATCACCGCCGGAACTTATGACGGGGCGCGACGCGATTCGATTACCGTAACGGTGATTGAAGTTCCGGTTGAGGATTGGAAACGAGAGGTTTTAGAGTTAGTTAATAAAGAGCGCGAGAAGGAGGGGCTAGAGAGTTTAAGTTGGGGGACGACTTGCGAGGCGGCGGCGAGTGTGCGCGCGAGAGAGTTGATGACCTCTTATTCACACACGCGTCCAGACGGAAGCAGTTGGGCGACGGCGTGTCCAATTCCGGAAAGTGGCGG
>CAZMWH010000007.1:9632-14540 GCA_964570115.1 uncultured Candidatus Saccharibacteria bacterium
TTAAGACGAGGATTGTTAGACCGCCAAAAGACGAGATTTTTGACATTATTGACGGATTAGAAGTTAAAGAGGGGGACATTATCTTTATTACGTCGAAAATCTTAGGGCTTCACGAAGGGCGGACGCGGAAAATTGGCGAAATCGAGAAAGAAGAACTAATTAAAGAGGAAGCAGAACGGGTTTTACCTTATGAAAATCAGACGGGAGAGTTTAGAGTCAATTTAACCGTTAACCAAAATGTTTTAATCCCGGCGGCGGGAATCGACGAGAGTAATGCTGACGGCTATTATATTATGTGGCCGAAAGATATGGACAAACTATGCCGAGAAATTCGCGAGAGATTAAAGAAGCGAACGGGAGTTAAGAAGCTTGGGGTGATTGCGACGGACTCTCATACAACGCCGCTACGCTGGGGTGTAACCGGAATTACGGTCGGGCTAGCGGGGATTGAACCGTTAAAAGATATTCGGGGCGACGAAGATATTTTCGGTAGAAAAATGAAGCTAACGAAAGTTAATTTGGTTGACCCGCTAACGGGGATAGCGGTGCTTTTGATGGGCGAGGCAGACGAGCGAGTTCCGATTGTGATTTTGCGTGGTTATAAAGGTCTTCCCTTTTCGGAGCGAGGAGAGATGGGCGACTTTAAGATTGAGCCGGAAGAGGATTTATATCGAGCGCTAATCGACATTATTCCGAAGAATCCGAAGAAATAGCTTCTTCGAGAGCGGAGGCGAGGTTTGAAAGAGCGGCAACTTTAGTGTTTGACCAGGGGAGATTTTCCGTAAAGACAGAAATTAGATAGGTTCGCCCGAGGCTAGAGAACTCGAGAATCGCGGCGTCGTTATAAATCTTCCATTTAGAAACGCCGTCGGACTCGAAACCGACTTTATTATAGACGTTAACGTCGCTAGAAAAACCAGAGGGGAGACCGATACGGAAATTACAAGTCCCGCCACAAGCGGAGCTTTTAATCGGAGGCTGGGTTAGGAGGCTATCTTTAATTTTCTCGAAAGAAGATTCGGAGAGGTCTTCGTGATAATAATAACGTTCGAGAAGGCTAACCATATCGCTTGGGGTTGAGTAAAGATAAGCGGCGGAAGAGTTCTCGAGCTGATAGTCGTTTTTAATAATTTCTTCGATTTTATCGCGACCGATTTTTGACCAGAGAGTTTCCGCGCAGGGCGAGTCAGACTCGCGAATAGCGAGATCGAGACATTCGGAGACGTTTTTGCCGTTCACGAGGATCGCGTTCCCGAACAAGTCGCCTTGCTCTAGCTCTTTATAACCCTCATAGATGATAAAAAGTTTATAAAGCGAGGCGGTCGAAAACCTTTCGTCGGGATTTAACTCGGCGGCAACTTTTTTGTTGTTTAAATCATAAATCTTTAGACCGACGTTAATTCCGCGCCCGAGCGAGGAAGCCCAATCTTCAACAACATCGGAGAGGTCAATAAACTTGGGGATTTTTGGCTCTTTTGAATCTTTTTTTATCTCAACTTCGGTCGCAACAACTTCAACTTCTTCACTATCATCAGACGTTTTTACCGGAAAAGCGAGAGCAAGCAGACCATAAACTCCGGCGGCGACCAAAAGGACGCCAACGACGAAGATGATTTTTAGCGAGCTTGATTGAGGCGGTCGATGAACCATTCAAGGGTCTCCTTGTCCATTAGCTCAGTCTGCATTGAGGAATCATAAACCGTTCCGAAGAGGCGAGTCTGGAGCAGTTTACCGTTATAAAAATAGTGTCCGAGGGCGAGACTGCGCGTCGTCCCCGGCCACCAATATTGGTCAAAGAAAAGATTACCGAGGCCATAATAAATAACGCCATCGCCGTAGAGCTCGTAGGTTTGGGTTTGGTGGGCAGAAGTCCCAACCACAACGTCGGCGCCCATGTCGATTAGACTACGGAAAAGACCGATTTGGTCGCCGGCGGAAGAGTTGGCGGCGTCGCAAGCGGGATTTTCGTAAGTGTTATCGTAGTTATTACATTCGTAATATTGGACGTCAACGATAACGACGTCGCCACGCGCTTTGGCTTCGGAGATTTGCTCGCGAGCGACGGCTTCATAATATTGGTTGGCGCCGGGATAGTCACCGGTTGTTGCGCCGCCAGTGCTTTCGTTGAACCCGAGGATAGTTAGATTAGTTCCCTTTTCGGAAATCTCGAGGGGGACTTTTGCGGCTTCGGCGTTTTTCCCACCGCCAACGGTACGGATATCGAGGGATTCGTATAAATCGAGCGTTTCGAGCGCGGCTTCGGCGCCACAATCGAGGTTATGATTCCCGGTCAATTCGACAATATCGACGCCGGCGGACGTCAAAACATCAATCATCTCCGGCTTTGAGCAGATATTGCTTGAGGTTGCGAGATTAGTAAAGGAAGCTTCGTTGGAAGTATGGGTCAGGTCGAAACTACTGAGAAAATCGGCAATATTCTTAGTGAAATAAGTTGCGTCAGGGGCGGCGGAGAGTTTCGCGGTCATCCCGCGGGAAAGAGCAGTCACGCCGGTCTGGAGGAAAGTTAAGGTTGTTGAACTTTCGGGAAAGGATTTTAAGGTCGGGGAGATTAGAGACTTCGCTAGACTTAAATCTTCTTCCGACTCAGAGGAGAGGACGAGGTATTTAAACATCGCGCCGGAGTCGAAAGTATCGAGAAAATAGTTTTCTTTTCCTTCATCTTCGACGGCGAGGAGTTTTATGTTGTTTTTTAAGTCGGAGACGGAGATAACTGACGGGTCGGAGGATTCATAGAGCGAGGCGAACTCGGAGAGCGAGAGCGAAGAGGCTGGCTCGTAGAAATCCGCAGTTGGGACGAAGACGTCGAGAAGGAAGGCGGGAGAAGTTTCGGAACTAGATTTTTTCGAGGGGGAGGTTTCGAGACTTAAAGTTAAATCTTTTTCGAGTTCGGTTTCGGCAAAAAGCTCGGAATAAACGGCTTTTTCTTCCTCGGGGAAGGAGTCCGAGAAAAGAAGCTTTCCGGGGACTTTAAAAACACCAGTTTTAAAGTAGAACTGGAGTCCAAAAAAACTAGCAACGGAGAAAAAGACAAGCAACAAAACAGCCAGAAAAAGTTTTTTCTTCATATAGTTTTATTTTATCACAAAATCGCGAAAATTTTTGCTATAATATACTTATGGTTAAAGAACGGAAGGGTTTTTTGAAGTGGTTTGACTATTTTTTGCGCCCGACGGCAGATTTAGAAAAGCGAGTACTATCTCCGGATAGGCGCGTTGTTTTGCATGTTATTTTAAAGTCGGGACATATTTCTTACGCGGTTTACAAAGATAACAAGACGATGGTACGCGAGTCGCGATTGGGGATAAAGTTGAGGGGGGTGGAGCCGCTGGGGGATTTTCTCGGGCTAGTGCGCTCGACTGAGAAGACGGTGAATGAAAGTTTTGAGACGGTTTGGGGGGAGGAGCGGACGGTTCAAAACAATTACCGCGAGTTTACGCTTTATCTTTCGGAAATTACCGGCGAGAGGAGGCTGTTTACGCTTCGGTTTCGCGTGTTTAACGAAGGGGTTGCGTTCCGCTATGAACTCCCGCCCCAGCCAAAGTTTTCGCGAGTGATTATTGAGGACGAATTAACGGAGTTTAACGTTGACTTAAACGCGGAGGCTTGGAAAATCCCAGCATACCAACCGGACAGATATGAGTATAATTATGAAAAAGTCCCGGTTTATGAGCTAAAAGAGTCCGTCCATACACCGCTGACGATTAAGTTGCCGAACGAATATTATTTATCGCTCCACGAGGCGGCGCTCTATAATTACGGGGAGATGACGATTAAACTTGATGAATGGAAGGCGCTAAAGTCAGATATTACCCCGCTGTCCGACGAAAGCAAAGCGTACGTTGAGTTGCCGTTTAATTCGCCGTGGCGAGTGATTATGGTCGCAGACGAGGCGATAGATTTAGTTACGAACCGAATGACACTTTGTTTAAACGACGCGCCGAGCGGTGATTTTTCTTGGGTGAAGCCAATTAAGTTTTTGGGGATTTGGTGGGCAATGTATGTTGGAGAATGGACGTGGGCGAGCGGCGATAGACACGGCGCGACAACAGAACACGCGAAAGAATATATTGATTCTTGCCGTCGGCTCGGGATTCCGGGACTGCTAATCGAAGGATGGAACGACGGTTGGGACGGGGATTGGCTAAAAAACGGGGAGCATACTTCGTTTTTAAAACCGTCGCCAGATTTAGACATGAACTTTGTTGCGGATTATGCGCGAGAAAACGGAGTGGAGATTGTTGGACATCACGAAACGGTTGGTTTTATTGATAATTATGAAGCACAACTTGAGGAGGCATATAAATATTATAATAGTCTCGGAATAAAATATATTAAGCCGGGGTATGCGGGGAGTATGATGATGATTAACGGAAAGAAGGAGTTCCATCATTCTCAGCTCGGGGTTTTGCATTATCAACATGCGTTGGAACTCGCCGCAAAATATAAGATTTGCTTGGACGTTCACGAGCCGATTAAAGGGACGGGGATTGAACGGACGTTCCCGAACCTGTTGTCGCGCGAGGGGGCGAGAGGTCAAGAATATGAAGGTGGGGCGCTAAACCCGTCTCACGCGACGATTTTACCGTTTACGCGACTTTTGTCGGGGGCGATGGATTATACGAGCGGGATTTTCGACGTGACGAACGGGGCGAAACGGCTGGCTTCGACGCTGGCGCGACAGCTAGCGTATTTTGTAACGATTCCGAGCGGGATGCAGATGGTTTCTGACCGTCCGCGGTTTTATGAGAGCGAATATCCGGGGGCGTTTAGGTTTATTTATGATGTGCCGGTGAACTGGGAGAAGACCGTCCCGATTTTGGGGGAGATTGGGGAATATTACGTCGTCGCGCGGCAGGGACGGGGGAGTTTGGACTGGTTTGTTGGCGG
>CAZMWH010000007.1:14640-20970 GCA_964570115.1 uncultured Candidatus Saccharibacteria bacterium
GTTAGTTTCCGAAAATCGTCGAGAAGGGTTTTGTCTTTGGTTTTGAGGATTTTCGAGCGGAGAGAATAGAGCGCGGGGACGGCGGAATCTTGGAGCGAGTTGCCCATCCACGCTGAAAGGTCGCGTTCGGTATCTGCCCAGGTTACGGTCGAGGGCATTGAGAGTTCGCCGACGGGGTCGAAAAGTTCGCAAGCTTCGGAGACGGTAAGGAACTTATTATCATAAACTTTTAGCCAAGAGTCGATAAGGTTTTTTAGGAAGTTAAAAATCCCGGTTTCTTGCCATTGGTGTTCGCCGAAGGTCTCGAAGTCCATAAAAAGGTTAATTAAGTTTCCATTCAAAAAGCCATCCTCGAGCCAGCGCTGGTATTTTTCGACAGTTAGAGGCCATTCGCTCCATTTTTTATCGGAAAAGCGGAAGGCAATATCGTCGGAAAGGCGATAGTTTTTTAGAAGCAGGCGGAGGTTTTTTAAGCCGGCGGGTTTATAGACATAGTTCGGACTACGCCAACCGAGAACCTTATCCCAACCTTCGGCGAGGACGCCGGAAAAACCGAACTCTTCCGCCCATTTCGCGAGCTCGTCGTTATAAGCGAACTCGGTGTTGCGGAAGACTTTTGGCGAAACGCCGAAAAGGGATTTAATTTTCTTTTGGTGGAGTTTGACTTGGGCGGAAAACTCTTCCCTGTCATAAAAAAAGGACATTGAGTGATAATATGTCTCGGCGACAATTTCGACGCGACCGGTTTTAACCATGCGTTGGAGCTGGGTGATGAGTTCGGGCGCCCAGAGTTCCGCCTGTTCGAGCCAAGTCCCAGTAATCGAAAGAGAGAGTTTAAAGCCGGGGTAGGTTTTTAGACTTTCTTCGAGGAGTTTTAAGGTTGGACGATAGCTTTTTTCGAGAACTTTTTTAAAAATGCGTTCGTTGTTTTGTTTGGAGCGGAAATCGGAATCGGAAAAATAGTTAGAATTGTTTCCGACATCAAAAATTGAATAAGTCCGGAAGCGGAAGGGCTGGTGGATATGGAGATAGAGACAAATCGCGCGCATTACTTCAGCTTATTATAGACGCTTAAGCATTTTTTCGCAACATCGTCCCAAGAGATTTTATTGTATTCTTTTTTAATATTGGATTTTAAAGTCTTTTTAAGGGAGTCAGAGTTAGCGATAGTAAGGATTTCGTTCGCAAGTTTTTCTTCGTCCCAAAAATCATAAAGGAAGGCGGACTTTAGAAGTTCGGAAACGCCGGATTGTTTAGTTAAAATAAGGACGTCGCCGTGGTGAGCGGCTTCGAGGGCGGTCAGACCAAACGGTTCGGAGATACTCGACATCACGAAAATATCGGAGATTGAATAGACGTCGCGGAGCTTTTTCCCGCGAATAAAACCAGTAAAAATAACGTTTTTAGAGATGCCAAGGTCGGCGGCGAGGTTAATTAGCTCGTTCTTCTCTTCGCCGTCGCCAGCAAAGAGAAAAATTAGCTTTGGATTTTTCTTTAAGGCGAGCGCGGCGGCGTGGAGCATGTGAGAAAGACCCTTCTGAATAGTAAAGCGTCCGACGGTAGAAATAATCGTAAAACCCTTTTCTTTCATCTTTTTAAGATATGGATAGGAATCTTTTTTAAAATTATATTTTTCTTTTAAGAAGGTCTCATCGAGGGAGTTATAGACGACGTCGATTTTATTGAGAGGGATATCGTAGCGTTCGTGGATAAGGTTTTTAGTTGAGTTTGAAACGGCAAAGATTTTATCGGCGAGGGTTAAGCCTTCGCGTTCAATAGCGTGGACGAGAGAGTTACCGCCGTTCATGCCGGAGCGGTCGAACTCGGTTGCGTGGACGTGGGCGACGAGAGGAATCCCGAAATTCTTTTTGGCGAGAACGCCCGCCTCGAAAGTTAGCCAATCGTGGGCATGGACAAGGTCGGGTTTAAACTCGAGGAGATATTTTTCGACGAAGTTAATATAGGCTTTTTGGACGTCGCGAATTGACATCATATCGGGGGAAGAGTCGGGAATGTTGATTATTGGGATTAACTTTTCAGAAAGCATCTCGGAATTATAGGCGCCGCCACCAAAGCGAAAGAGCGGGTCGAGGTTAGTCGCGGAGAGGACGCGCATAAACTTAAGGCTGGAATGATCGGCTTTATAGGGGACAATAAAGTCAATATCGGCGCCATCTTTCGCGAGAGCTCTCGAAAGATTAAGGCACGCTACGCCGAGGCCCCCAGAGTTGTTCGGCGGGAGTTCCCATCCAAGCATTAGTATTTTCATTAGTCTTATTATACTACTTTTTAATTTTTTGTGGTAAAATATTTCTATGTTAGATATGGGCGTAGCTCAGTTGGTAGAGCACCGGTCTCCAAAACCGGGTGTCGAGGGTTCAAGTCCTTCCGCCCATGCCACAAGGGCTGGGATTTTTTTAGCTGTTTCTTTAATAGTCTTTTTGATTTTCTCAATTTTGGGGATTTTTGAGCCGGAAAGCGTTTATCTTTCGGTTCTAAAAGTTTCTGGGATTGGGATTTGTTTTTTATATAGTTTAATTTCTTATTTCAAAAACGATAAAAGTCTCGTCGCGGCGCTGTTTTTAACTTTAGTAGCGGATGTTTTACTAGCGGTTAATAATTTCTCGACGCTAGGGGTCGCGCTGTTTGCGCTGGCGCAGTTTTTTCACACAATGAGGCTGTCGGAGTGGAGAAAAAGGTTTTATATTGGATATTTTGTCGCGATTTTAACGATTTTTTTGGTTGGGCTGGCCGAGAACGCAGAGCCGATTTTTATCGCCGGGTCGATTTATGCGGTTTCTTTGTTTTCTAATTTAATTTTAGCGAGAGAATGGTATAGAAAAGCAAAAACTAAAGAAGCGAAAAACGCTTATTTAGGGTTTTTGCTGTTTGTGGGGTGCGATTTAAACGTTTTGTTGTCGTTTTTTACAGTTACCGGCGTAATTGTTTATACGGGGATTTATAAGATAGCAAATTATTTGGCTTGGGAATTTTATTTTCCGTCGCAATTTTTATTATCAAAAAGCGGAAAGGTATGATATAATAGAGATAATATGGAAGGTAATAAGGTACAACCTAGAGCGATTTTAGTTTTCGGCGCCCCGGGGAGCGGAAAAACGACGTTTGCGGAGCGTTTCGCGAAAAAATTCCACGCCGCGTTTTATGATTTAAACGAAGTTAAGAAAAAATACAGTTTTGATAGAAAAACGATTTTGAAGTCGATTGAGTTGATTGCAAAAACGAATGCAATTTTAGTAATCGAGGGCGGGCTCGATACGGAAAAGGAGCGCAATGAAATCCGCAATGTCTTGAGGCGAGCGGGTTATAATCCGTCGCTAGTTTGGATTCAAACCGACGTCGGGACGATAAAAATGCGCCTGAAGATGAAGCATAAAAACGGGACGAAAGCGCGCGATGAATATGAAACACGAATTGACCGAATGGAGGCGCCGAGCGAAATTGAAAGTCCGATTGTCTTGTCTGGGAAACATACGTTCGAGACGCAGTTGCGCCACGTTCTCACGCAATTAGCCTAGAGTTTTAGAGGGGGAAAATGATAATTGAAGATACTGAATTTGGAGAAGTTTTAGTTCGAAAAAATCCGCTAGTTCGGGGTGTAAAGTTTACGATTGCGCCGAGCGGACGGCTTTCGATGACGGTGCCGAAATATGCTTCGGCTTTTTTAGCTAAACGATTTCTAAACTCAAATCGAGCGGTAATTCGGGAAAAATTACCGCTTAAAGATCCTTCGACCCAACGCGCCAGAGACGCGAAAAAGAAGATTTTAATGAAAAAAGCGAAGGAATATCTTCCCTATCGGCTAGAGTTTTGGGCGAAAAAATATGGCTATAATTACGCGAAAGTGAGGTTGTCTCACGCCGGAACGAGATGGGGGAGTTGCTCGAGCAATAAGACGATTTCTTTGAACATTGGGCTGATGAACGTGCCGGAGATTTTAAGGGATTATGTGATTTTACACGAACTTGCACACCTTAATCACATGGATCATTCTGAGGCGTTTTGGCGAGAAGTCGGCGAGCACGATCCGCGCTATAAAGACCACAGAAAAAAACTGCGCGGTTTTTCGCCGAGCGTATAATTATTATGGTATAATTTTAGTGATGTATAGGCTTTCTTTAGTTATCAACGAAATCTATAATAAATATCTTCCCGAGGCAATTAAAGCTGGCGTCGAACTTAATCTTGACTTTCCTGACCCAACAATTCGCGTTGAGTCGCCGTCGAAAATTAAAAAACAGCTCGAAAAACACGTCCCGAAAGCAATTTTACGCGTTTCGAGTTTAGCGCCGAGCGGGAAAATGTCCACGAAAAAGGGCGAGGTGAAAATTTCCGTCTCTAAACTTGGGGTTGAACTAAGGGATACGGGGACGACGTTGTCGCCAGAGCTAATAAAACTTCTATCCTCGAAACACGTCGAAATCAAGTCGCGAGTTGGATTTGGGACGAGGATAATGTTTTATTTTTAAACGCGGTTAGCAAAAATGAAGGTACGATAGTCGGAATTGTTGCCGTTTTTACCGGTTGTCCCGTCGCCACAGGTCATCAGGGCAACGTCGTAGGTCTTGCCGAGGAACTGGGCACGCTCGGAAATACTATTATAATAAGAGGGGACAGGATATCTCCCGTTATAATTTTCGGTCATGGAGAGGACTTGTTTTTTGACGATACGATAGGTTTCTGTTGTCCCGTTACGTTCAACGGAGAAAGTATCGCCCTCGCCGGCGTATTTAATCCAGTTAAAGGCGGCGGTGGAATGAGCGAAGAAGAAACGGCCTTTATAGACCTTGACGCCAGATTCGTAGGGGGAGAGATAAGAATTGTCGGAGGTCGGCGCGGGGTTTTTAATTAAAAAGCCAGCGGACGCAGAGGCAGATTTGAGCGGAGCGGAAGCGTTGGTTTTTGCGATTTCGACCTTTTTCTCGGATAAATCGAGTTTTTCTAAGGTCGTTAAAATCCCAAAAACCGGCGCGGCGTCGCGGATTTCTGTCGAGGTGCGCGTGAAGTTAAGATAGTTATTTAAGAAAGAGAGCCCAAGGAAGCCGAGAAAAAGCAGGCTATAAAGCGGGCCACGGTACTGATAAATAAAATTGACCTTCATTATATTTCTCCCAATTAGAAATATATAATTCCATTATACCACACTTTTGTCAAAAATGCAAGGTTAAGCGAGATTTTTATAGCTTTTTAGAATAAAAAAATAGCCCCTTTCGGGGCGATTTTTAGTGTTTCTTCTCTTTAACTTCGTTTCGGCCAAGATTTTTCTTCGTTTCGGTAAAGACAACGTGTTTTCTTAAAACGGGGTCATATTTTCTTAGCGAAAGTTTATCCGGGGTATTCATCGTATTTTTCTTAGTGTAATACTGACGGATTCCGGATTCTTCGGAAACGAGACCAACGAGTTTTCTCTTAGTATTATTCTTTTTTGCCATAATTAGTCCTTATTTTAACACAGAGAGAGGAAAATGTAAATAAAAATATGGAGCCGTGTGTCGGCTCTGCCCCGACGACCTGCCGCTTACAAGGCGGCTGCTCTACTAACTGAGCTAACACGGCGTTGTTTTTATTTGTCAAGATTAAGTTTATCATAAAGATTTCTTTTTCTCAACCGCTTTATTTTCTTTGGGTTTTATGTTATAAAATAGTTAATCTTTAGAGAGGAGGGCGAAAGATGAACATTAATTGTGGAGGAGCTGGAGCTTCGGTTCATAATCTCAATTCCCTGATTGAATGGGGAAACGTTTCGGAGCTGGAACGGGTTTTGTTTGGAGGGGCTTCCGATGACCCGGAGTTGGCTTATCGCGCGTTTGGAAAAGAGGTGAGGATTTTTTATTTGCTGCTCGCGGAAAAAGAAATCGACCAGATTTCCGACGGGCTGATCGACCTCGCGCTGTCGGAGAAATTGACTGCGCTTGTTTCCCTACTACCCTTTGAAGCAGCGGCGGGCGGCGGGTTTTTAGAGTTTTCTGAGGAAGTCGCGCCGACTTTACCTCCGGAAACGAAAAAATTCCTGGCCGGAAAGCGGAGGAGTTTCGAGAACGCGGTTTCGGAGTTGACGGAGCTAGACGAAGACCAGCTAATCTCGCTTTTACTCTATCTTGAGTCGAGGAATATCGTCAGTTTGAAAGCCTTGAACTCGATTTTAATCAACGCGATTTTCGCGAGCGGGATTTTCGACTTCCCGGATTTCTTTCGGTTAATCGCCGCCGGCGTCCCGATTGGCTTTGCTGAACTTGTTTCTGAAAAAGAAATCGAGGATTCAGTCCTCTATTCCGCTCCTTAGGGGGCGGATTTTTATGAATAAAAAAATGG
>CAZMWH010000008.1:0-12278 GCA_964570115.1 uncultured Candidatus Saccharibacteria bacterium
TAATGGCTCGCGATAAATCCCCTATTGTTAAACAATCTCGCCGCGAAAGCTACGCTCTCGCGCCTAAGGCTCACAAAGTCATGAGCCACAAATCCGGTATCCCCGGTCAGCACGCCGATATGCGTGTCCGCGGTGGTAGCCTTTATCTAACCCAGCTTCGCGAAAAGCAAAAAGTTCGCCGTCTCTACGGCCTTCTCGAAAAACAATTCGCAAAACTGATGAAAGAGGCCCAAAAAGCCGAAGGCTTAACCGGCGAAAACCTCCTCGAATATCTCGAGCGCCGCGCCGATAACGTCGTTTATCGCGCTGGCTTCGCGACAACTCGTCGCCAAGCTCGCCAGCTCGTCTCTCATGGTCATTTCACCCTTAACGGAAAAAGGATTAACATTCCTTCCATCCGTCTAAGTGCCGGAGATGTCCTCGAGGTTCGCCCGAAGTCAAAAAAATCCGAATACTTTAAAAACCTCGAAAACATTATTTCTGGCTCCAGCCAAAGTCCTCTTTCTTGGATGAAAGCCGATAGCAAGAATATGAAAATCGAAGTTACCGGAAAACCAAAGCGCGAAGAAGCTGAGGTGGGAATTAACGAACAACTAATCGTTGAGTATTACTCACGCTAAGGATAAGGAGAGAAAAACTATGACAACTAAAGCTATTCACGAAGCTAACCTCGCCGAAGTCAACGACCTCGGTGAGAACAGCGCCGAATTTGTTATTAAGCCGCTTTACTACGGCTATGGCAACACTCTCGGCAACTCTCTCCGCCGCGTTCTCCTTTCCTCAATCAAAGGAGCCGCCATTACCTCCTTCGCCATCGAAGGAACTACCCACGAATACTCCGCCATTCCGGGCATTCGTGAAGACGTCGTCGATATCATGTTAAACCTTAAAAACATTCGTTTGAAGTCTCATTCTGACTCTCCTGTTGAGGCTACACTCGAAATCAAAGGTTCTAACCAGTCCGAAAAAGACGGCGACAAACGTGTTACGGCTGCCGACATCAAACTTCCTTCCGAAGTTGAACTCGGGAACCCGAACCAAGTCATCTGCCACATCGACGACCCGAACTTCGTCCTAAAGATGAATTTCGTAATCGAATCTGGTCGCGGCTACCTAACGATCGACGAATCCGGCAAAGACCGTCTCCACAGCGATATGATTGCGCTCGACACCGTCTTTACTCCGGTTCTCCGCGTCCGCTATAAAGTTGAGAATACCCGCGTTGGTCAAGACACCAACCTCCAACAGCTCACTCTAACCGTTGACACCGACGGGACAATCACCCCGCGCGAAGCGTTTGAAGAAGCCGCCGCTATTCTCGTCAACCAATATACTGCGCTTGCTGGTGGGACGACCGTCGAATCTGCCCCAACGCCAGGCGTTAAAACCGAAGAAGAAAGCTCCGGTCTTACTCTTCCAATCGAAGAGCTCGGACTTTCCGCTCGAACCGCGAACGCTTTAACCAACAACGGAATTGAAAACCTAAAACAGCTCGTTGATTTATCTGAAACCCAGCTAAAAGAGCTTAAAGGTTTTGGTTCTAAGGCGCTCGAAGAAGTAAAAGATAAAATTACGGAGTTTACTAAATAATGCACCGCCACGGATACAAAGGCCGAAAGTTCGGCCGCGAAACCGACCAGAGATCCGCGCTTCTTCGTGGGCTGATGTGCTCTCTGATCAAACATCAAACTATCACTACTACCCTCGCGAAAGCTAAAGAAATTCGCCGCCCGACCGAAAAGCTAATTACCCTCGCTAAAAGAGGCGACCTCGCTTCTCGCCGTCTTCTTATCGCCCGTTTAGGCGATATGGAAATCGCGGCTCTTCTTGTCGATAAAATCGCCCCCCAGATTAAACGCGATTCCGGCTATCTAAAAATCGAACACGCCGGGTTCCGTAAGGGCGACCACGCCGAAATGGGAGCTATTTCCTTCGTCGACGATATCGACCTTAGCCTCGAGACTAAGAAGGAGGAGAAGAAATAATGAAAACTTACTCTCAAAAATCCTCAGAAATCTCTCGCGACTGGTATCTTATCGACGCTTCGACTCTTCCGCTTGGAAAATTAGCCGTTATAATTGCCGATAAACTAATGGGTAAGTCTAAGGTAACTTATACCCCCCATACCGACAACGGCGATTACGTCGTCGTTATTAACGCGAAAAACGTTAAAGTCACCGGCAATAAACTTACCGCGAAAAAATATTATCGCCATTCCGGCTTTCCAGGCGGCTTAACCGAGTTAAAACTCGAAGAAGTCCTCGAAAAAGACCCGTCGCTAGTCATAAAAGAAGCTGTTAAAGGTATGCTCCCGAAGAACAAACTCTCCGCGGATCGTCTCGCCCGTCTTCGCGTTTTCGAAGGCGCCGAACATTCCCATACCGCCCAACAGCCAAAGGAGATTAAATAATGACGACTGCCTCTAAAACCACTTATATCTACGGGCTTGGTCGCCGCAAAGCCGCGACCGCTCGCGCTCGCCTCTTCAAAGGTAAAGGCGAAATTACGATTAACGATAAGCCCGCGCTCGACTATCTCTCCGGGAACAAAAGCTATCTCGCCGAGATTACCGACCCGCTCGCCCTCACTCAGAAACAAAAGGACTATAACATTTCCATTCGTGTTTCTGGCGGCGGTCTTGCTGGTCAAGTCGACGCAATTAAACTCGCAATCTCAAAAGCCCTCCAGACCGAAGCGCCCGACCTTCGTCCGGTGCTTAAGAAAGCCGGCTTCGTTAAACGCGATCCACGCGAAAAGGAAAGGAAGAAATACGGTCTTCGCTCTGCTCGTAAGAAAGAACAGTTCAGCAAACGTTAATCTTCTTAACTTCAAAGAAACCCCGAAAAAGGGGTTTCTTTTTGTCCTCGCCTATTGACAAACCGCTAAAACTTTGATATAAATATAAGTCTAAGTTGTTCTTGGGACTTCTTAGCGTACCTCTAAAAATTTGAAGATTGGAGTGAAGATTTTGTATTACATTCACAATCCGTCCGAGTCCCATTTTCCCTCGATTAGCGGTCGTCCGGAGTTCAAAATCATCGTCCCGCCAAACTTAACCGCAGAACTCACGATGATTCTCGTCAACGAAGACGAAGTTCCGTTCGAGTTTCCGAATCCGAAGCCCGTGTTTAACGAGCTCCTTGCTGAAAACTCGAACTGGTTTCCCTATCGGATTTCCTTTACGGATGATAGTCTCCTGATTACTTTCGCGAAGCGCGAAATCGAGCTCGATCCCGAAGATGCCGACGTCGATATCTACGATACACGCGACTTTTCTATCTCCCGCCCTTATGCGAGCTTTAACCCCTCGCTCGACGGAATGACGTTTCTCGTAAAACTCTTCGACTCTGACGGCGAATACCTCGAGGCCTATAATATCTTCGTCTGCGACGACGTCATCTATATCTCCGCTGAAGACGGCGCGTTCGACTATGTAATTAGCCGTCCCTCCTAATCTTCTCCGCCCCGCTCCCCGCGGGGCTTTTTTATGATATAATTATCCTATGAAATTATCTAAATCTTTTCTAAAAACTCTTCGCTCCGCCCCTAAAGACGAAGCCGCCCGCTCCGCCGGCTTTCTAATTCGCGCCGGCTACGTTTATAAAGAACTTGCCGGTGTTTATGATTTTCTTCCTCTCGGTCTAAAAGTCCTCGAAAATATTAAAAATATCGTCCGCGACGAACTAAATAAAATCGGCGCCGAGGAGCTTCAGCTTTCCGCCCTCCAAAACCCTAAACTTTGGGAAAAGACTTCTCGCTGGGACGATAACGCCGTCGATATTTGGTTTAAGACGAAACTCTCCGCCGGTGGCGAACTTGGTCTCGCCCCAACTCACGAAGAGCCTATTACTAATCTAATGCGAACTTATATCGAAAGCTATAAAGACCTCCCAATCGCCGTCTATCAGTTCCAAAACAAGTTCCGAAACGAACTCCGCGCGAAATCCGGTATCCTCCGCGGTCGCGAGTTCTTAATGAAAGACCTTTATTCTTTCTCTCCCGACGAAGAAACCCATCAAAAATTCTATCACCAAGTCGAACAAGCTTATCAAAACATTTTCAACCGCGTTGGACTTGGCGCCGAAACTTTCGAGACTTTTGCCTCCGGCGGAATCTTCGCTAAATACTCCCATGAATACCAAACTTTCCTCCCCGTTGGCGAAGACACCGTTTATTATAATAAAGATAAATCCGTCGTTCTAAATGAAGAAGTCCTAAACGACGAGGTTTTAAACGACCTCGGCGTAAAGCGCGAAGACCTCGAAAAAACAACCGCCGCCGAAGTCGCCAACATCTTTACCTTAAAATATAAATATTCCGAGCCGCTCGGGCTCGAGTTTACCGAAAAAGACGGCAGTCGAAAGACCGTTTTTATGGGCTGCTATGGGATCGGGATTTCCCGCGTCATGGGCGTCATTGCCGAAAAATTCGCCGACGAAAAAGGTCTTGTCTGGCCAGAATCCGTCGCCCCGTTTAAGTTCTATTTAATCGGAATTGGCGAAGAGGGAACTAAAACCGCCGAAGAAATCTATTCTAAAAATCCTGACCTCTTCCTCTTCGACGACCGCAACGCCCGCGTCGGCGAAAAAATGGCAGATTCTGAGCTTCTCGGCATTCCTTTCCGCGTCGTCATTTCCGACAAAACCCTCGCCGAAAACTCCGTCGAGTTTACCGAAAGAAAAAATGGCGAGAAAAAACTATTGAAAATCGACGAGTTTCTTGCTAAACTCTAAAAAGTTATTACTAAAAGCCTAAGCTTTTATCCTTGAAAGGAGTTTTATATTATGGCTAAAAAAATTGTTAATCTAACCGTAGAAGGAAAAAATGAGCTTGAAAAAGAGCTCGAAGCGCTGATCGCCGAACGCCCCGCTATTACCGAAAAAATCGCGACCGCTCGCGCCTTTGGCGACCTTTCTGAAAACGAAGATTATTCCGCCGCTAGAAACGAACAAAAACTCGCCGAAACCCGTATTGCGGAAATTGAAGATATTTTAAAGAACGCGAAAATTATCCGCAGTAAAAAAGGCGGCAAAATCGGTCTCGGCTCAAAAGTTGTCGTTAAACTCTCCGGAAAAGAATATACTTATTCCGTCGTCGGCCCCGTCGAAGCCAACCCTCTCGAAGGAAAAATCTCCAACGAATCCCCAATCGGCAAAGCTCTCTTCGGACGCGCCGCCGGCGAAGAATATACCCTCCCGAACGGAAATAAAGGAAAAATCCTTTCCGTCGAATAATCTCTGTTTATTGTCTTTTTGTCTAGCTTATGCTAATATAATATTATGATTTTGCTCGATCGCGTAACGAAAGTTTATCCTGGGGACTCTAAACCTGCCCTCGATAACGTCTCTTTACATATAGCGCCGAACGAGTTTGTTTTTCTTGTTGGAAAATCCGGCGCCGGAAAGTCGACTTTAATGAAAATGATCACTAAAGAAGAAAATCCCTCCGCCGGAAAAATCGTCGTCGGCGGGATTGATCTCGACTACGTTAAGCGTCGCCATATTCCCCATTACCGCCGTCGTCTTGGCGTCGTTTTTCAGGATTTTAAACTTCTCCCCCGCCGAACCGTTTACGAAAACGTCGCCTTTGCTCTCGAAATCGCCGGGATGCGAAGCTACGATATTAAAAAAACCGTCCCGAAGATCCTCGACCTCGTCGGTCTTTCCGACCAAGCTAAAAAGTTCCCCGCCCAACTTTCCGGCGGTCAAAAACAACGTACCGCTATCGCTCGCTCCGTCGCCCGCCAGCCTAAAATCCTCATCGCCGACGAGCCAACCGCCAACCTCGACAAGGCGACTTCCGCCGAGATTATCGACCTCCTTAAAAAAATCAACGATTTCGGAACGACTATCCTCGTCACGACTCACAACGAAAACATTGTTAATAATCTCCAAAAACGCGTCGTTACCCTTAAAGACGGGCTTATTGTCTCCGACCAAAAGGTCAACGGTATTTATCGCCTCGACGGCGAACCCGAAACGGTTTATTCTAACGCTCCGAAAGCCCCCGGCTTTAAAAAACGCAGGTTAGTCCAATAGGAAAATAAAAAAATGAAAACCAACGCCCAGAAAAAAATCACCAAAAAACATCTAAAGACGCTCACCAAAAACTCCGGCGCCCATTATCTCCGCAACTCTTCCCGCATCGTCAAATACGGAACCATCAACTTCGCCAGGAATATCTGGCTCTCCGCCGCCGCTTCTTTGATTATGACCGTTACTCTTCTCATTCTTTTCGTAACCGTAATCGCCTCCGTTATTTTATCCCAAACCGCCGACGCTATGCGCGACAAAATCGACATCACCGTCTATTTTAAACCCGGCGTCTCCGAAGAAACCCTTTCCGAACTTTCTAATATTATGAAAGAAGACTCAAACGTTAAATCCGTTGACGTCTCAACTTCCGAACAAGAATATATCCGCTTTCTCGAAGAAAACGCCGATAACGTCGAACTCATCTCAACTCTCGACGACCCCGATATGAAAGAAATTATGCTCGCAACAATGAACTCGACCATGCAACTCAAAGTTTACAATATCGACAATCTCGACAGCATTAAAAACACCGTCGCCGCCAACGAACTTTTCCTTAAAAATGTCGACCAAGACAAAGAGCCTAGCTACGATGAACACCGTTCCGAAATCGAAACCATTACTTCCTGGGCAAACGTAGCCAAAAACGGCGGACTTATTCTCGGTGCCGTCTTTCTCGGGATTTCCGTTCTCGTCATCTTCAACACGATTAGAATGGCGATTTTCTCTCGCCGCGAAGAGATTTATATGATGAAACTCGTTGGCGCCGATAAGTTCTTTATCCAAGGCCCCTTCCTTGTCGAGGCGCAACTTTCCGGCGCCGTCTCCGGCATCATCTCCGCCACGCTCGGTTTTGTTGGCTTTAAAATCCTCTCCCCTCGCCTCGAAAATTACGGTATCGACGTCTCAAGAATTAACTCCATCCTCGACTCTAATAAACTAATCTTAGTTTATCTCGCAATGATTTTCGTTGGTATGTTAATCGGAACCGTCTCCGCCCGCCTCGCGACCCATAAATATCTTAAAAAGAAATAACCTTGTAAAATCTAAAAATAAGTATTATTATATATATTATGGTAATACTTAAACGCGCCAGGATCCTCTTAACCGCCGTTGTTGTTGCGATTTCTGGCGTTGTTGTCTTTAGCTCTAATAAAACCCGCGCCGTTAACTATTGTACTACCGATGCCTGTAAAGAAGCCGAGGCAAAAGAAGCCGAGGCTCGCGAAAAAGCAACCGCCGCTATCTCTGCCGCCGACGATCTCGAAAGCGTTATCGCCGGGCTCGAACAAGAAATCTCCGCCCTCGAAGCAAAAATCCTCCAAAGCGAAAAAGAAGTCGACGATATTACAAAGGAAATTAAGATTAACGAAGAAAAGCTCGCCGCTCAGCGCGCCGCCCTTGCCGAACTCCTCGTTGATATGCATTTCGAGGAAAGCCCCGACGCAATCGTTATTCTCGCCGGCTCCAGCTCAATCTCCGAACTTGCCGAAAAACAAGCCCGCCAAGAAACCGTCAAGTCCCAAGTTACTCAATCCGCTAAAACCATCCAAGGCATTAAAGAAGAACTCGAAAACGAAAAAGACCGTATCGAAAAAATCATTGCCAACCAAGCCGCCCAACGCGACGAAATCGCCGCTAAACGCGCCGAACAAACTTCCCTTATGGAAAAATATCGCGACAACGCCGAGGCTTATACTGCCGAAGCCGAAGAAGCCCGTAAGAAAAAGGAAGAAGAAATCCAGTCCTATATCTCCGAGATGCTCGGTCATATCAGCGGTGGCGTTATTACCGAACCCGGACTCAACTCTTATCCTTACTCTAGCCAATGCCCTGACTTAAACTGGCGCTATACCCGCGCCGGCTACGGAAGCGATAGTCGTTTCGGTGGTTATTATTGCGAATGTGTAAGCTACGCTGCCTGGAAGGTCTACGAATTTTACGGTCTCTCTATTTACTGGGGCGACGCTAATAACTGGGGTTATCGTGCGCGAAACGCCGGCTATCGCGTCGATAATAACCCCGAACCATATTCCGTCGGCTACTATACCAACAGCGCCTGGGGACACGTCATCTGGGTCGAAAAAGTCAACGGCGACGGAACTATCAACTACTCCGAATATAACGGCTATTATACCGCCGACTTCTCCTATCGAACTAACGTCAACGCCTCCAACTTTAGCTACATTCATTTTCTCACAAATGAATAGAAAAGTAGTATAATAAATACTAATGACTAATAAAACCGAGTGGAAAGAAAAAAAAGTTAATCTCGGCGGCGCCATTATCGCCGCGGCGGTCACGCTTTTTCTTGGCTTTTTTCTCGGGACGAATTGGTCGAACTACTCCCCCTACCTCGGTAGCAACTCAACTTCCAGCGCTAAAGCCGACTGGTCAGCTCTTAACGAAGTTTATTCCGCTCTAGTTAAAAACTACGACGGTGAAATCGACAAAACCGCCCTCGTCGAAGGCGCAAAAAAGGGTCTCGTCGATTCTGTCGGCGACATCTATACCGTTTATTTAGACAAAGAAGAATCCGCCGATTTTGAAAAATCTCTCCACGGCGACGTCGGCGCTGGCGTCGGGATTGAAATGGGTCTCCGCGACGGCTACGTTCGCGTCCTTCGCACTCTCCCCGATAACCCCGCCCGCAAAGCCGGGATTCTCGCCGGCGATATTCTCTATAAAGTCAACGATGAAGAGATTTATGACCTCTCGACCGACGAAATCGCTAGTAAAGTCCGCGGCGAAGCCGGAACCGAAGTTTCTATTTCCGTCGTTCGCGACGGCGAAGAACTCGAGTTTACAATGGAACGCGAAGAAATCAACAACGTCTCCGCCTACGTCGACTATAAAGACGATTCCGTAATCGTTACCATCAACCGCTTCGACAACGACACTGGAACGCTTGTTAAAAGTTTTGCCAACGAAATCTTAAACTCCGGCGCCAAAAAACTCATTCTCGATTTAAGAGGGAACGGCGGCGGCTACGTCTCCGCGGCTCGCGACCTTTTGAGTCTTTGGCTCGACGGCGATAAAATCCTCGTCCAAAAATCTCTTAACTTTTCCGACGAAATAACTTACGCCCTAAAAAACCAAGCCCTCTTCTCTAACTTAAAAACCATCGTCCTCGTCAACAACACAACCGCCTCCGCTTCCGAAATCGTCGTCGGTGCGCTTAAAGATTATAATAAAGCAACTATCATCGGCGAAAAAACCTACGGTAAAGGCGTCGTCCAAACTCTCCTTAACCTTAGCAACGCTACCACCTTAAAAGTCACCACCGCCCATTGGTACACTCCCAACGGCTCTTCCATCAACCAAACCGGTATCGAACCCGATATTGAAGTTATCAACACCTACGACGATATCAATATGTCGCGCGACCCCCAACTTGACGCCGCTCTCGCTTATTAGTATAATAATATACGTAGTGCTAAACTATATCAAACGAAATAAGTTTATTCTTGTTGGCGGAACCGTTCTCGCTGTCATAATTTTTATTGCTTTAATTTTCAATATTAAAAAAACCTTCGCCGAAAACTCCGTCGCCCTTAGCGAAGAAGACGAAAAAGTCGAAACGGTCGAAGCAACCGCCTTAAAATTCGTTACAGTTTTCGATAATAATGAACGGAAAACCGTTAAAACCGACGCAGCCACCGTCGCCGAAGTCCTCGACCGTCTAAAAATCTCCCTTTCCGCCTCCGACTCAACCGACCCTTCGCTCGATTCCGAAATCAACGCCTCTAATTTCTTTATCAACATTTATCGCTCTCGCCCCGTCCTTATTTCCGACGGACTTAGCTCAAAAATCATCCTCGCCTCTAGCTTCGACCCAAAATCCGTTTTTAAGGCCGCCGGCATCACCGTCTATGACGGCGACGAAATCTCCCTCGAAACGAACCCCAACTTCCTTGAATCCGGGATTTCCGAAGTCTATAAAATCAAACGTAACGGCGGGCGTACTATTACGGTCGAAGAAGAAATTGCCTTTAACGAAAAAACCGAAAAGACCTACGACCTTAATCCTGGCGAAGAAAAAGTTATCCAGCTCGGTGAGCTCGGCAAAAAGGAAAAAGTCTATAAAGTCCTCTACCTCGACGGCGAAGAAGTTGAAAGGGAACTAGTCGAAGAAAATATCCTCCGCGAACCGGTTGACCGTATCGTCGCCGTTGGCGCCGAAAAATTTTCCGAAAAGCCCCTAACCGCCGGAATGGGAAGAAACTATTATACAACCACTAATCTCGCCGGCGAAACCGTCGAACGCCAAGAAACCTATTACGATTTACCGATGAGCGGCGTTATGAGTTTTTGCGGAAAATCTAGTTATTCCGTTCGCGACGACGGCGCGAAGGTCGACGAAGACGGCTATGTTCTCGTCGCTGCCAATCTTTCCCGCTATCCTCGCTGTTCCGTTGTCCAAACCAGCCTCGGCGCCGGCAAAGTTTACGACACCGGCGGCTTCGCTGCTTCTAACCCCGAGCAATTCGACCTCGCGACCGACTGGTCTAACCACGACGGGAGATAAGATGAAAAACAACAAATCCCTCGGACAACATTGGCTAACCGACCGCGCCCTCCTCGATGAAATCGCGAACCTTGCTGCTGATACTGACGAAAAAATCGCGACTTGTCTCGAAATTGGGCCAGGTCTCGGAACTCTAACCTCAAGCCTTCTGAAAAACTTTTCTAAAGTCCTCGCCGTTGAGTTCGACTCTCGCCTCGCTAATAACCTTCCAAACTCTTTCCCTGGAAAAAACCTTACTGTTTTTAATGCAGATTTTTTAAAGTTTAACTTAGAAAAAATCGCCGAGCCCTACGTCGTCGCCGGCAATATCCCTTATTATATTACTTCCCCGATTATCGAAAAACTTTTAACTTCAAAAAACAAGCCGAAAAAAATCGTCCTCCTCATCCAAAAAGAAGTCGCCGAACGTATTGCCACCGTCAATTCCAACGAATCCGTCCTTTCGTTATTCTGTAAAAATAATGCCAAAGTTTCGCTTGGCCCCATCATCACTAAAGATTTCTTTACCCCTCCCCCAAAAGTCGATAGTCGCGTTATTATCTTTTCTCCTCTTCCTTCTCCAACAATCGACCCCAAAATCTTCTCGCTTATTAAAGCCGGCTTTTCTTCGCCTCGCAAAAAACTCCTTAAAAACCTCTCCGGGTTTAAAAATCTCTCCCGCGAAACTCTCGAAACCGCCTTCCTTTCTTTAAACCTCGACTTAAACTCCCGCCCGTCGAACCTGTCCCTCGCCGACTGGAAAAACCTCGCGCTTGCGCTTGCGCTTGATTTGCGTTAAAATATAACTAACTATACTATATATTATATATACCTTAGGGAGAGAACTAAAATGGACAATACTAACCCACTACAACCAATTGCGCCGGGAACCGCCCCAGAACCTGTTCCGCCAGCCGCCCCGCTTAATCCCGCCGCTGCCGCCGCTCCGGTTCTAGAACCTGCCGCGCCAGCTGTCCCTGAACAGCCTGCCGTGCCTGCCCAACCAGTCGCACCAGCTCCCATCTCTCCGGTCGCCCAACCAGTCGCACCAGAACAGCCAGCCGTCCCAACCGTTCCCACGGTCGACCCGTCCTTAATTGCTCCACAACCAGCTACCCCCGTCCAGCCTACTATGCCTGCCCAACCAGTCGCTCCCGCTCCCGAACCAACGCCAATCGCCCCTGAGCCAACGCCAGCTACCCCCGCCCAACCAGTCGCTCCCGCTACTCCAGACTTTACCGTCGCCGAACCAGAAAAATCAACCCCTAACGTTTCCTTCTCCGACACGGAAGAGGAAGAAATCGTAAAGCCCAATCCTTTTAGAAATTCCGCTCTCCCCGAATCCGCGCCCAAAATCTCTAAAACCACCATCCTTATCGCCGCCGGCGCCGTCGTTATTCTTATCCTCGCCGTCCTTATCGGCATCTTTATATAATATATATGTCAAAAAAATACATCACTACTGCTATTCCTTATGTTAACGGAACCCCCCATATCGGTCACGCCGTCGATTATCTTCTCGCCGACGTCTATTTCCGCTATGAAACCGCGCTCGGGAACGAACTAAAATTCCAAGCCGGAACCGACGAACACGGCAACAAAATCTTTGAAAAAGCCAAAAAGGAAAATCTCCCCGTCGAAACCTACGTAGAGAAAAACTCCCAAAAATTCCGCGATTTTATCGAAAAACTCGGCGTCTCTCCAACCGACTTTATCCGCACGACCGACGAAGCCCACGA
>CAZMWH010000008.1:12378-20836 GCA_964570115.1 uncultured Candidatus Saccharibacteria bacterium
AAAAACTCGGCGTCTCTCCAACCGACTTTATCCGCACGACCGACGAAGCCCACGAACGTCGCGTTAAGTTGATTTGGCAACGCCTCGAAAACTATATTTACCCCGCCGAATACGAGGGTTGGTATTGCGACGGTTGTGAAAACTTCGTAACCGAAAAAGAATATGAAGAAAATGCTGGCGTCTGTCCCGACCATCAAACCCCCTACCAAAAACTTTCCGAAAAAAATTATTATCTAAAGCTCTCCGAGTTTAAACCGCGAATAAAAACCGCTATTGAATCCGGCGAGATGAAAATCCTCCCCGATTTTAGAAAAAAAGAAGTTTTAAAACTCCTTGAAGATTCTCCCGACGTCTCAATTTCTCGCCCCAAGAAAAATCTCTCCTGGGGAATTGAAGTCCCCGGCGACCCAGACCAAGTCATGTATGTCTGGCTCGACGCCCTTTCTAACTATATCACCGTTCTCGGCTTCCCAGAGACCGAAAGCTCTCCCGAGTTTACCGATTTTTGGCCTGCCTCCGCCCAGTTTGTCGGCAAAGACATCCTCCGTTTCCACGCGATTATCTGGCCGTCAATTCTTCTCGCCCTTAATCTTCCTCTCCCGAAAGTCCTCACCTCCCACGGGCATATCCTTTCTAACGGCGTAAAAATGTCCAAATCGCTTGGCAACGTCATTGACCCGCTCGAAGTCTTAGAAAAATACGGACTTCCCGCTTTTCGCTATTTCTTCCTCCGCCACGTCGACACCTTCGCCGACTCCGACTTTACTTGGGAAAAATATGACGCCGCCTATAACAACGAGCTCGCCAATGACCTCGGTAACCTCGTTTCCCGCCTCGCAACGCTCTGCTCAAAAAACTCCGTCTCGCTCGAAACATCGTCACTCTCTTTCCCAGAAGTCCTCGCAGACAATCCCACCTATAAAAGTCTCATGGACAATTTCGAGTTTTCTAAGGCTTTCGATTATGCTTGGGAAAAAGTCCAGAAAATCAACAAACGCATCGACGACGAAAAACCTTGGTCGCTCGTTAAAACCGACCCCGCCGCCGGAGCCGCCTCGCTTAAAAGCCTCGCGCTCGACCTTCTCGAAGTTTCTCTCCTACTCTCCCCCTTCCTCCCTGAAACTTCCGAACAAATCAAAAAAGTCTTTACTGCCGAAAAAATTACTCCCCCCTCTCCGCTATTTCCTAAAATATCTCTTCCCCGCAACTAAATCATAGGTCGTTAGTTCATATTTTTTCAACAACTCCGTCTCCTCAATTTCCTCATAATCATAATAAAGCGACGTCAAAACCGGCGTCTCTTCGCAAACCTCTCGCGTCAACATCCCGAGCGCCGTCTCCGGCAACCTCACTAACTCCTTCATTTTCGCGACCATACAGTTCGGCGTTACCGTTTCTAGCTTCCCGCCTCGAACATAAACCTCGTTCTCCAAATCATAATTCGCATAAATAAAGTACGGCGTTAAACTTGTTCGTTTAACTTCTTCTAAGCTTTCTTCTCTACGTCTTTCAGGGAATAACCCTGGGCTATGGTCGCCAAAAAACAGCACTACCGTCTTTTCGCCTAAATTATCTATCTCAGAAATCAGTTCACCGAGATATTCGTCGCTTTTATTTAGCCGCTTTAAATACCCCTCAATCTCCTCTCGTCTCTCCCCCGTATAATCCTCTGTCAATAAAAACTCCTCCCCGTCGTTATAATCGCCCCAAAACGGCGCGTGATTTTGCATCGTAATTAAGAAAACCAACTTCTTTTTCCCCGCCTCATCTTCTCTTAACTCTTTCAAAGTTTCTTGATATGCTGACCAATCGTTTATATAGTCCGACCCCGGCTCGGTTTCTAAAAAGTTCATCTCCGTCTCAGTTATAAACTTATCAAACCCCTCGTTCTTTAAAACAATATTTCGTTTATACATTCCGCCGTTATAAGGGTGAATCGCCACAGTCGCGTACCCTAAATCCTTCAACTCACTCGCAATCGACTCAATATTATCTCGTTTTGACAATAGGTTCGTATAGGGAACCGTATCCAGCCAAAAATTCGTCAGCCCCGTTAAAACCTCAAACTCAACGTTTGCTGTCCCGCCACCATAATCCGGCGAGAACATTAGCCCGCTCATCGCTTTTTCTTCAATCGCGTGCAAGTTTGGCGTTACGTCTCCCCCAGAAAAATTATATTGCGCATATTCGCGCATAATTTCCGCGTCAATAAAACTCTCGTTTAAAATTATTACGACATTCGGCTTCTCCGCCACGCTTTCGCCGCTCTCGCCCACGTTTTCTTTTTTCGCCTTCGCCTCATATTCCTCGTTAATTGCCTCCAACTTTTCTTTCGTATATCCTTCCGGCGCCTTTAATTCTAGCTTCGACAAATTATACAAAAATCCAATCAAAAATCCGTTTTCGTTATAATTTGAAGTTTGGTTCCAAGCGATTAAAGTCGTATCTAAAAATTCGACATCTTCATATTTTAGCCCCGCGCGATGGAAAATAAAACCAGTTAGCCCCATCAAAACCACTAAAGAAGCTACCGCCGTCGCACCCCTCGCTAAAAACGCCCGCTTCGGAAAAACCTCAAGCTTCGCGCGTTTAATTATCTTCCCAATAATTATCGTTAGAACAACGCTTAAAATTAGCGCAATAATTAGCCGAATAAACTCGCCTACATCAATAAAGTCCATTAAACTCCCCGCCTCCCCCGCCAAGCCAAACTCTTCCGGCAAGAACGGCGTCCCCCTCAGCCTAAACTTACACATACTGACATAAGTCAATCCCACAATCAAAATAAACGTCACTAAAACCGAACGGTTCGCCCGCCTTAAAACCGCCGTTAGGAAGATTAACCAAACATAAATAATTAGCGCGGAATAATAAAAAACTTTTCCTCGCTCCTCAACAAACTCAACCACATCTTCATAACTGTTTAAGAATTGGCGATAAATCATCAAAAAGTCCAGCCCCAGCGCCACCACCGCCAAGCCCAACAAGTTAATCAAAACTTTTAGAACCGCTTTTTTCTTTTCGTCTTTTTGCACTTCTATATTATATCAGAAAAGCTAGACCGTTTCCAGTCTAGCTCCTCCTTTTTCAGTCTTACGTTTTATTGGTTGACGTTTTCTTCGTTTAGAACCGAACCCGCATCGGAGATTAAGAATCCGATCACGCCGCCGATTACCGGGAAGATAACGTAGGTTAGTAGCGCCAAAGCTACTTTACCCATCAACTCGCCAAACCCTTCAGCTTCATTCGGAAGAATTTGATGCATAAAGGCAATTGCCGGGTTAAGAATAAAGTTATTCGTTAGCTCGAAATAATTATAGGAAAGAAGATAAACAACCACAAACGCAATCATCACACCACCCGCCGCGACCGCCGCGAAAGTAAAGACACTCCTTTTGTATTGTAAGGCTCGTGCAAAGAAGAACGCGATAATAATTGCGCCAACAAACTCCAGCATCGTTACGTGCCAGAACATTCCGTCCGCAACTTCTGCCATCGCCGGCATCTCCGCCTCGGCTCCGCTCCCGTTCAAGAAACCTAAGATAACAAGCTGACCTAGCCACGCGCCAACAAGTTGCGCGAGAAGATAAAGCACACCGCGAATTGCGGACATCCTTCTCGTTACCATCATTCCAACCGTCACAATCGGGTTTAAATTAGCGCCCGAGAACGCATAAACCGCGACCATGATTGCAACTAGAACGAAGAGAATATAAAGCGGTTGATAAACGCCAAGCGTCAACAGCACCATGCAAAGCACCATCGTCCCTAAAATCTCGCCGATTAGCGCCGCATAGATTTTTTTGTTCTTAAAAATTGTTAAAATATTTTCGTTTGCGTCGAACTTTCGCTCAAACAACTTTCCAAAAAAGCCTTTTTTCTTTTTCTCAACTTTTTTCTCAGCCTTTTCGGTTTTTTCGGCCTTCTCGACTTTTTCTGTCTTAACGGCTTCGTCTTTTACGACTTTTTCAGCCTTAGAAGAAGGGCTCTGCTTCTTCGAAGACTTTTTGGATTTTGCCATTTCAAAACCTCCTTAAAAATAATATTACTCGAATTATATCATACGTATGGTATAATTGTAAGCATAAAATTTTTTAAGGAGGAATACTATGGGTGTGATTGTAACTAAAGACGAAGACGAAAACACCGCGCTAACCGAAAGAATCAATACCGACCTGCGACGGCGCGCGATGGAAACTTCTGGCGCCGACGGCGTCGAAACCGATTTTTCCGAAGATACCGAATATTTAAAAGAATATGCAAAAACCGGTCGCTTTACCTGGATTTGGTTCGTTTTAATCGCCCTCGCAATCGCCTCCCTTATCTTTATCATTCTCATCTAAAGTGATATAATATATATTATGTCCAAATTAGAAGAGCTAAAAACCGCGTTAAAAAACCTCGTGAAAGAATATACAAAATTAAAATCCTTAAAACCCGAAGAGAAGAAAGCGTTCGGCAAAAAACTTAACGAACAAAAAAACTCCTTGCTTAAAGCTATCAAACTCGAAGAGGAAAAACTCGAAACCGAGTCTCTCGAGCCAATTGATTTTTCCGCGCCTTTTAGTTTAAACGGTGACCCTCTCTCCTTTGAAAAGGGAACAGTCCACCCTCTAACCAAAGAAATCGAACTTGTTACTAAAATCTACTCTAATATGGGCTTTGACGTAATCGAAGCGCGCCAGCTCGACGACGAGTTCCACATGTTCGAATCCTTAAACTTCCCCGAAGGACACCCTGCTCGCGACGGCTACGATACCTTCCGAACCGAAGAAGGTTTTATTCCCCCGGCTCATACCTCAACCATGCAATATCGCGCCCTCACCCGTTTTAAGTCCAACCTCGACCGTGGCGAAAATATTGCCGTTGTTATCCCCGGTCGCGTCTTTAGAAACGAAGACGTCGACGCAACCCATGAACACACTTTTTATCAGTGCGAAGGCGTTTTTGTCTCCAAAACCGCAACTCTAGGCGAACTCCTCGGAACGTGGAAAAATTTCTTCGAAACTTATTATGGCGAGAAGCTCAACATTAAAACCCAGCCCGGATACTTCCCGTTTACTGAACCTTCCGTCGAGTTCTTAATCGAAAAGCCAAAGTCTCTCGGCGGTGGCGGCTGGCTCGAGATGGGCGGCTGCGGCATGATCCACCCCAACGTCCTTAAAACCGCTGGCATCGACCCAACCGTCTATAAAGGTTTTGCCTTCGGTGGCGGTATCGACCGTCTCGTCATGCTAAAATACGGCATTTCCGACGTTCGCTATTTTGAATCTGGAAAACTTGAATTCTTAACGGAGTTTTAATTTATGTTAATTTCTTTAAACGAACTCAAAAAACTAGTCAACATCAAAATCAGCGACGAAGAACTCTTTTCTTTAATCGGCTCTCGCCTTGTCGAAATCGAAAACGTCGAAGACCTCGCCCCAAAATACAAAAAGATTTATCTCGTTAAAGTTCTTTCCACCGAAAAAATCGAAGGAACCCATCTCTCCCTTTGTCAAATCGACGCCGGCGAAAAACTCAACGCCGAGTTCGACCCCGACCATGCCGACTCTATCCAAGTCGTCTGTGGTGCGCCCAACGTTAAAAAAGATATGTTCGCGGTCTGGATTGCCCCAGGTGCAGTCGTCCCCGCAACTTTCGAGACTGCCGAACCATTTGAAATTTCCGCTCGAAAACTCCGCGGCTTTATGAGCTATGGTATGCTCGCCGGCGCCGACGAACTCGCTCTCGGCGACGACCATTCCGGTATCGTCGAAGTCGACCCGAATTTCGCAACTCCAGGCAATTCTTTCGCTGAAAAATTCGATCTTAACGATAAAATCATCGAAGTCGAAAATAAATCCCTAACCCACCGTCCCGATTGTTTCGGGCTCATCGGCTTTGCCCGCGAAGTCGCCGGGATCCTCGGCGAAAAATTCACCTTCGACTATTTCTCCCTCAAAAAGTCCTACGAATCCGCCCTTGATAAACTTAAAACTTCCGCCTCCGCTCTTCCTCTCTCCGTTAAAATCGAAGATTATTCACTCTGCCCCCGCTATGAAGCGTTCGTTTTTGAGTTTAACTCCCTCCCCGAGCGATCCCCGTTCCTCTCCTTAGACGATATTTTTCTCTATAAAGCTGGGATGCGCCCTGTCTCCCCGATTGTCGATTTAACTAACTTAATCATGTTAAAAACCGCCCAACCGTCCCACGCTTTTGACTACGATAAATTCGTCCGCGTCGGCGCCCAATCCACCGCAAACCTCTTAAACTCCGCCAATCTTTCGGAGCCGGGCTCCGCGCCTCGTATTTCCGTCCGCGCCGCAAACCCCGGCGAAAAACTCGTCCTCCTCGACGATAAAGAAATCGAACTCTCTAAAAACGACATTATTATCACCTCAAACGACGTCCCCGTCGCTCTCGCCGGCGCCATGGGCGGAAAATCGACCGAAATCGACGCCTCAACTAAAAAGGTTATCCTCGAAATTGCCAGCTTCTCCCTTTATCATCTCCGCAAGACCCAGATGGCGCACGGCATCTTCTCTGAAGCCATCACCCGCTTTACCAAGGGGCGCCCCGCCACCGACCTTCTCCCCGCCGCCGCTGACTCCCTCTCCGCTTTCGCCTCTCTCGGCGCCGAACTAAAATCCTTCGCCCTCGATTCTAACCCCGCCCTTTACGAAAACGGCGCCTTTAAGTCTAACGTCGTCGAAATCTCCCCCGAAGAAATCAACTCCCTCCTCGGTTCAAATTACCCCACCCCCCTCATCAAAACCACCCTCGAAAACGTTGGCTTCTTAGTCGAGCTTAAAAATCTTTCGGAGCTCGAACCCGCGCTTCGTGTTTCCGAAACTCTCCAGATTTCCGCCCCCCGCTGGCGAACCGACATCAAAATCAAAGAAGACATTATCGAAGAAGTCGGACGTCTCCTCGGCTACGACAACCTCCCCCTCGCCTTCCCCTCCCGCCCGTTTAAAACCGCCAAAATCGATGAAAGCCTCGCTTTAAAATCCCGCCTTCGCGAAATCCTTTCCAGTAAACTCCGCTTCAACGAGGTCTTAACTTATTCTTTCGTCTCCGAAGATTTACTAAAAAGGACTAACCTCGACCCCGAAGATTCCTATAAACTAGTCAACTCCCTCTCCCCCGAGCTCCAGCGCTTTCGCACTGACCTCATCCCTTCTCTCCTCGACAAGTTCCGCGAAAACATAAAAACCGGTTTTAAAGATTTTACTCTCTACGAAATTAACCAAATCTCGAAAAAATCCTTCGGCCTAACTGAAGAAAACGTCCCCGCCCTGAAAAACTCCCTCGCCCTCTTAACTTCCGGCGATTTTTATAAAATAAAATCCGTCCTCGCCGCCGTCTTTACTGAGTTTAACCTTCCTCTCGAGTTTTCCTCGCTCGAGAATCACCCTTACTTCGAGCCTCTCCGCGCCGTCGAATTAAAAATCTCCGGCGTCTCCCTCGGGTTCTTCGGCGAGCTAAAAAAATCCGTCCTAAAAAACTTTAAACTCTCCGCGCCACTCTCCGGCTTCACTCTCGACCTCGAAAAACTCCTCGAGCTAAAGAAATCCCTTAAACAACAAGAAAAATCCGTCGAACTTTCCCGCTTCCCGTCCGTCTCCCGCGACATCACCTTCCGCGTCGCCACCACTTCCCCCTACGAAACCCTCGAAAACTCCCTTAACGAAACCTTAAAAAACGAGAACTTAATTTATAAACTTTCTCCCGTCTCAATCTACCAAGACGAAAATAACAGGGAAGAAAAGCATATTTCCTTCCATCTCGTCTTTTCCGACAAAAATAAAACCCTCACTTCCGCCGAAATTTCTGCTATAATGGAAAAAATCGCTAAAAACTCTAAAGAACTTGGTGCGGAAGTTGTTTAAATCTAAAGGAGGAAAATGGAAGAAAATATGTTAAAAACTAGCTGGAAACAGCGCCTAATTATCGCCCTCGTCGCCGCCGTTCTTCTCGGAAGTTCCGTCGCCGTTTACGCAATGATTGTCTTAAATGGTGGCGCCTCTAGCTCAAAAAAATCGACCGACCTCTCCGCAATCGAAGCCGAATATACCGCAAAAAACGAAGAATATGAAGCTCGCGCCGCCGAAGTTGGAAAGGCCTATATCGACGAACTAAAGTCCTATAAATCCAACGTCAAAGCTTTTAACGCCGAGACCGCCAACTCTGCCGGCGTCTCCTCAACCGACTTGAAAGAGGGTTCTGGCGCCGACATCACCTCAACTTCCACTAATTACGCCGCCTATTATATCGGCTACTGCGCCGACGAGTCGATTTTTGACTCTTCCTTCGACGATTACAATAACCCAACTTCCCTAAAAGCCCCGCTCGACGTCGAGCCTGATATGCTTATCGAAGGCTGGTACTTAGGCGTTGACGGAATGAAAGTCGGCGGCGTCCGCGAAGTCTCAATCGCTGGCTCGCTCGCCTATGGCGACGATTACGAAATCTG
>CAZMWH010000009.1:0-19801 GCA_964570115.1 uncultured Candidatus Saccharibacteria bacterium
TCTCCCCGCCCACAATCATCGTAAACGCCGAATCCGTAAAATACCCCTTATAAAAAATATCCAAATCGAAAGAAACTTTATCTCCTTCCTCTAAAGCCTCGTCTGTCGGGACTCCATGAACAAGCTCATCATTCACCGAAATACAAATCGCCCCCGGGAACTTCTCCTCTAGCATATCATACGCTACCCCCGCCCCTCGCTTGATAATCTCGCGTCGAACCCAAGCGTCAATCTCCCTCCCCGTCATCCCAGGTTTAACATATTCCTTTAAATCCCTCAGTAGCCCCCCTAAAATCTTCCCACCCTCGCGCATCGCCTCAATTTTTACTCCGTCCATATATTCTTCTCTAGCCTTTCTGTAACTTCAGAAACCTCTCCAACCCCCGAAAGCCTCAAAACCTTAATTCCTTTCCCCTCTAAAATCTCTAAAATTGAATAAATATTTTGTTCAACAATCTTAAACCTTCGCTCAATCGCCTCTTTCGTATCATCAACTCTCCCTCTCAGCTCCAATCTCTTATAAAGCTCCTCTTTCGGAACCTCAAGATAAACAACTTTCTCAATCTCCTCCGCAATATTTTCCCCCGCCCATTCCGCCTGATAAACATTCCTCGGAAACCCGTCCAAAATCACATTTTTCCCCTCTTCTTTCGCCTTCTCAATCTCCCCCGACATCAACCTAATCACCTCGTCATCATCGACCAACTTCCCCGCCTTTAAAATCTCATCAAACTTCCCCGTCCCCCTCAAAACTTCCCCCACAGAAAGCCATTTTAACCCCCGTTTCTCGGCGAGAATCTGCCCCTGCGTCGATTTTCCCGACCCCGCTAAACCAAATAGAATTACCATACTCTCCTTATTATACTATAAAAAATCCCCCGAAGGGGATTATTTTTATTTAAGACCTAACTTTATTCTTTCAGTTTTCTCCGCCCTACGCTGTTCGCGTAAAATCGCTTTCAATCTTCTTTCTCTCTTAGAAATCGGTTTAGAAAAACGAAGTTGCGACTTCGCTAGAGGCATAATTCCACTCTGAAGAACTTTTCGGTTAAAGCGACGAATAATGTTCTCGTTCGCCTCACTCTGGTCTTTTCTAGTTACTTTAATTGCCATATTGCCAGATATTATATCAAAATTCTTCCCCGTCGTAAAGTCCGATTTTTAAAATCCTCCCCTCGACGCTCGCCGTCCCCCTAAATTCATTTTTCTCCAAATTAACCCAAAGGTTCGCCCGCTGTCCCCTCTCAATCCTCCGCCACTCTTCCGGCGCATTAAACGCCAACAGTTTTATCGCTTTTCTCCCCTCCCCCCGAACCAAAAGCCTAAGATGCTGACCCTCGTCCCCCATCAACGCCTTCTCTAGAATCATCATCTTCCTCATCAGAAAAATCGGCACTCTATTCCCTACCCCAAACGGCTCCAAAATCTTCAATTCCTCCAAAAAGTCGAGGTTAAACTCCTCCGCCCCATAGACCGCTAAATCCTCTCTCTCCTCTAAAAATCTCTCTTGTTCAAATAATTTAAGCCCCCGATAATAGTCGTTAATTTCCTGAATAAAATTTTTAATCTTCTCTTTTTCTACCTTAACTCCGCACGCTCCCGCGTGTCCTCCCCCCGCAATAATCGAACCCGCGCAATTTTCTAGCGCCTTCGCCAAATTAAACTCCCCAAAACTTCTTCCCGACCCCTTTAAAACTCCCCCCACTTCCGAAAACACAAACGCCGGCTTTTTATATTCCTCAACCAACCTCCCCGCAATAATCCCTAGAACCCCTTCATGCCACTCCCCCTGATAAACCAAAACCGGACTCTTTTCCTCCCCCATTTCCTTAATCTCTTTAACCGCCGCATTCTGCTCGCTTCTTCTCTCTTTATTCAACTCTTCTAGCTCCGCCGCAATCTTCGCCGCCTCTGGTCTCGACGTCGCCATCAACAACCCTAGCGCCTTCTTTGCCGAACTCATTCTCCCCGCCGCATTCAACCTCGGGCCAATCTGGAACCCAATTACTTCGCTCGTTAACTCCTGCTTCCCAATCAGCCGCAACAGTTCCTTCAACCCTGGTCGCCTCGTCTTCTTTAAAACTTTCATCCCATAATAGCAAAGTCGCCGATTTTCCTCCGTCATCTTCATCGAATCGCAAATCGTCCCAATCAAAACCAAATCTAAAAGCCACTTTTCCTGCCCGTCCGGAATTAGCCCCTCTAAAACCAGCGCCCTCGCCAGCGTAAACGCTACCCCAACCCCCGCTAAGTCCCTTAAAAGTAAAATCTTTTCCGAATTTTCTTCCCAATTCTCAATACAATTCTGCACATCTCTCCGCTTCGGATTTACCACTGCCACCGCCTCTGGTAAAACCTCCGGTACCTCGTGATGATCTGTGATAATTGTCTCAATCCCCTCCTTCTTTAAATCCCGAACAATCTCCTTGTTTCCACTCCCGCAATCCACCGTAATCACCAATCCCCGCCCCTGTTCTTTCGCCGCCTGAACAACTTTTTTACTCATTCCATATCCGTCTTTAAACCTATCCGGAAGCATAATTAAAACGTCTTTCACCCCCGCCAGCTTCAGCGCATCGTTCATCACCGTACTCGCTGTTACTCCGTCAACATCATAATCCCCATAAATTAAAACCTTCTCCCCGCCTAAAACCGCCTCTTTAATCCTCTCGACCGCCTTCTTCGCGTCCGGCAACAAAAACGGCGAAACAAGTTTCTTATAATCCGGTCTTAAAAACTCCTCCGAATACCCCCGTTTCTCAACCAATTCTTGAAATAATTTCGACAATTTTCCTCCTAAGCGCCCTAAAACCGCCTCTAGAGCAATTTTTCCTAAAACCTTTCTCTAACGGCTCTCTTTACCCAATCGTCTTGTTTGGCTTATTCTGGCTCGAAAGCTGTTGACTCTTAATCACCATGCTCTGAAGCTCCTTCAGAATCGGGAACTGTTTGTTCGTCTGATAAATCTTCGTGTTCCCCTTCTTCGTCATAATCAAAAACTTCCCCTTCTCTAGCCTCGAAAGCTCCCTCTGAATATTCCCTGGGTCTTCTTTGATTAACTTCGAAAGCCCTCGAACATGTGTCTTAAAATCCGGATATTTCGCAAACACGACCAGAATCTTCCGTCTCACCCTCGATGTAATAAAAACGTCAAGCATCGCTTAATTTTACCTCACTTTCACTCCCCCTATTATAGCCCGTTTTTTTCTCGCTTTCAAGTAAAATTAACAACAATTTTCCTTTTCCTAAATGATATAATTTCTCTATGTACTATGAGGTAATCCCAACTAAAATCTTCCGCATGGGCGCCAGCTCCCTAACTTATTCCTCAAACCTCCCCCTCGTCCCCGGAAATATCGTTCTTGTCCCTCTCGGAAAAACCTCCTGCCCCGGAATTGTTCTTAAAAAAGTCCCTAAACCCGCCTTTAAAACCCGCGAAGTCTTAAAACTCCTCTATAAAACCCCTCTCCCAGATTACCTCTTAAAATCCCTTCTCTGGCTCTCTTCTTTTTACTTCGCCCCTCTCCCCTCCGCCGCCTCTCTCTTCCTCCCCGTCGGCATCGAGAAAAATAGACGGAAGAAGAGGAATAATAACTTCTTCTCGAGCGACTGCGAACCGAGACCTAGCGAGAAAGAAGCTATTGTTCCTCTCAGTACTCATCAGCTCTCCGCCCTTTCCTCCCTCGAACGTCTAAAAACCCCGACCCGCCTCCTCTTCGGCGTCACCGGCTCCGGCAAAACCAACATCTACCTCGAACTAACCCGAAAAACCCTCGAAAAAGCAGAGTCCGTCATCCTCCTCGTCCCTGAAATCGCCCTAACTTCCCAACTTGTCGAAATCTTCGAAAAAACCTTCGCTTCTCAAGCCGAAATAGTCCTAATCCATTCCAAACTCACCGAATCCTCCCGCCATCAAATCTGGGAAAACCTCCTCCTCGATTCCGCTAAGGACTCTTCCTGCCCTAAAATCATCATCGGACCCCGCTCCGCCCTCTTTTCTCCCCTTAAAAACCTCGGTTTAATCATCATCGACGAGGCCCACGAATCCGCCTATTTCCAAGAAAACCCGCCGAAATATTCCGGTGTCCGCCTCGCCTCTTTTATCTCAAAAACCTTAAAAATCCCCTGTATCCTCGGGACAGCAACCCCTCTCGTCTCCGACTTTTACCTCGCTAGCGCCAAAAACTCCGTCGTCCCCCTAAAAGTTAAAGCAAAATCCTCCTCAGTTAGACCCGAAATTAAAATTGTCGATTTAAAATCTCGCGAAGCCTTCTCGAAAAACCGCTATTTTTCCAACGCTCTCCTCTCTGAAATCAAAAAAAATCTCGAGAACAAAGAACAAACCCTAATTTTCCATAACCGCCGCGGTTCCGCCCCAATGACCATCTGCGAGGACTGCGGCTGGGAAGCCCTCTGCCCCAACTGTTTTCTTCCCTTAACTCTCCATTCCGACTCCTATTCCCTAATCTGCCATAGTTGCGGTTTCGCCGAAAAAATCCCCACTTCCTGCCCCAACTGCCACTGCCCCTCAATCATTCACAAAGGCTTCGGCACCAAACTCCTCGAAACCGAACTGAAAAAGCTCTTTCCCGCCGCAAAAATCGCCCGTTTCGACGCCGACAACAACAAATCCGACTCTCTCGAAGCCCTTTATAGCGAAGTAAAAAACGGCGAAATTGACATTCTTATCGGAACCCAAACCCTCGCCAAAGGCCTCGACCTCCCCCGTCTCGCCTCTGTTGGTGTCGTCCAAGCCGACTCTGGACTTTCCCTCCCCGACTTCTCCGCCGAAGAAAAAACCTTCGAACTTTTAACCCAAGTCGTCGGTCGCGTTGGTCGCGGTCACCTCTCTACCGCCTCTGTTATTGTCCAAACCTATAAACCCGACTCCGACGTTATCAATTTCGCCCTCACTGCCGACTACGAAAGTTTTTATAACTATAGCCTAAAAAAGCGCAAAAAAACTAATTTTCCGCCCTTTTCCTATCTCTTAAAACTCTCAGTCACCTCAAAAACCGAACCAACTGTCCTCCGCAAAATCCGCGCTCTAAAAAAATCCCTCTCCGCTTCCCCTCTCTCCAGCTCCCTCGACATCTCCGCCCCCGCCCCCGCCTTCCACGAACGCTCGACCTCTGGCTATACCTGGCAAATCATCATCAAAAGCAAAAAACGCACCTCCCTCCTCACCCTCTTAAACTCCCTCGATTTAAAAGATATAAAAATCTCTCTTGATCCTCCTAATTTATTATAAATATGCTATAATATAAAAGATGAAAATAGTTATAACCCCCGATCCTCGTCTCCGTAAAAAGTCTCAAAAGGCTAACCCTTCCGCCCCCGAGACCGCTGATATTATCTCCGAGATGAAAAAAGCCTCTCTTGCCTGGGAGAAGGAACACCCTTACGAGCTCTCCGCCGCAATGGCAGCCCCCCAGCTCGGTTTTAATAAACGCATCATCATCATCCGCGACGATCTTGAGGATAAGAAGAACAACGATTTTACCGCCTTTCTCAACCCCGAAGTCATCAAAACCGAAGGTAAAGAAGAAAAAGATTACGAGGGTTGTCTCTCTGTTCCGTTTTATTACGGTCTTGTCCCCCGCCCAAAAAAGGCGAAGATTAAAGCCTTCCTCGAGGACGGAACCGAAGTTCGTATAAAAGTCGAAGATTCCCTCGCCCGAACTTTTCTCCACGAAATCGACCATCTCAACGGTATCCTCTTTATCGACCATATTAAAGACGACAAAACCGCCTTCTTTAAGATGAACTCTAAGGGCGATCTCGATCCCGTTGACTACGATAAAGAAATCAAAAACAATAAATCTCTCTTCCCAGACGAGGATTAAACGAGGATTAGATGAAAACCCCAGTAATCTTCTTCGGCAACGGTCCCCTCGCCGACTTTGCCCTCGCCGAGCTAAAAAATTGTTCAGATTTAGAAATAATTTTCCATGCCAAGTCAAAAGCCGACCTCGAGCGAGTAAAAATTTTAAAGAAAGAAAACCCCGACGCGCTCGGCGTCCTCGCTTCCTTCGGCGTTCTCATCAAACAAGACCTTCTCGACCTCTTTGAACCGCTCGGGATTTTAAACATCCACCCCTCTCTCCTCCCCAGTTATCGTGGCGCTTCCCCAATCGAATCCGCAATCTTAAACGGCGATAAAGATTTTTCCGTCTCCGTTATGAAACTCGTAAAAGAGATGGACGCCGGGCCAATCTTCTATCAAAAAACCTTTAAAGACCTCCCCCTCGAAAAGTCTAAAATCTACGCTAAGTTAGCGACCGCCGGCGCCGCCTGGATTACTAAAAACCTAGGCTCCTTAAAAGATTTATCCGCCCTTGATAATTTAATTATTCAAGACCCCTCCCGCGCAACCTTTACTAAAAAGTTCAAAAAAGAAGACGGTTTCCTCGACCCAAAAACCGACTCCGCCGAAACCCTCCTTAGAAAAATTATCGCCTTCCAAGATTTTCCAAAGCCAAAACTTACCCTCTACGGCAAAACTTGCATAATACAGAGCGCGGAGCTGACCTCCGAAAACCAACAGGGGTCGCTCTCTGTTGAATGTGCGGGTAAAACTTGGCTTAAAATCCTCCGCCTCCAGCCCGAATCGCGAAAGTCTATGGACGCCAAATCCTTCCTCAACGGTCTAAAAAACTAATCCCCCCTCTTTAAAATCCTAAACTTCCGTGCTATAATAAAATAATAAAGTGGTACCGTAGCTCAGATGGTTAGAGCGTGGGACTCATAAGCCCAAGGTCACTGGTTCGATCCCAGTCGGTACTACCATTTTTTTATCCTAAAATTTTTTCTTTATTTCTCGAAATTTCCCCTCTAAGTTCCTCGGAAACCTTTTTAACAATCTCCTTAAAATTCGGCTTATTTTTCTCAAGCCACTCCAGCGCCTCCTCGTCCGTCTCCGCCTCATCAAATTCCTTCATCTTTTCTGGCGCCACACCCTTCGCGATTTCCTCCCCAATCCTTACCTCTAGTTCTTCTTGCGCATAGTCCAAAAACGCTCTCCTCTCGTCTTCCGGCATCGCCGCCAGCCCCACTTCTCTTAAAAACTCCTCGTTTAGCTCCATCTCCTTCTATTAACCTCCTCTTTTTTTATAACTTTCTCTTTTTAACTTCTCTCATAAAGAATTTTAATCTATCGCCAATCTCGAGCGTCAGCTTCTTCTCTAATTTTAGCGCAATCCCGCCCGTCTCCCCTTCAACTAGGCTCTCAACTTTAATCTTCTCCCTCTGGACGCTCTCAACTTCAACTTCCCCAATCTCTTCCTTCCCGTGCATCACCTTCGCCAGATACTGCGGTTTAACCTCACCCTTAAGAACCTCCCCGCCCGCAATAATCGCCGTCTTCTCCGTCCTAAAGACCCCTTTAATCTTCATCTCCCCTGTCTCCGTCTCCACAATCTCCGCCGGCAACAATTTTTCCATTTCTCCTTTCGCATCATCTAACAATTCATAAATCACTCGATAAGTCCTAATCGAAACTCCGTCCCTCGCCGCCATCTTAGAAATATTCGTCGGAACACTAACATTAAACCCATAAATCACCGTCTCACCCCCCTCCGCCATATAAACATCATTCTCCGTAATATCACCTACCCCCGTCGCGACAATATTCAGCGTAATCTCCCCGTTCGTATCAATCATCTTCAAACTATCTACAACCGACGTTACCGACCCCAAAACATCGCCCTTAATAATCACATTAAAGACCTTCGAGTTGTCCGCTGTATTCATCATTCTCAGCAAATCCGTCGAAGTTACGTTCGAGCTCATGGACTCGTCTGCGCTCGCCTGTGCGTTCAAAAGCGCCATCTTCCTCGCCGTTTTTTCGTCACTTACCTCAATAAACCTGTCCCCAAAGTTCGGTAACTCCTTAAACCCAGTCACCGTAACTGGCGTCGACGGCGTTGCCTTCCCTTTCGGTTTCGCCCGAAAATCCAACATCGTCCTAATCTTCCCATAAGCATTCCCCGCAACGATAAACTCACCCACTTTCAGCTCCCCTCCCGTAACCAAAAGATTAACGACGCTTCCCTTCCCAACTTCCATGTGGCTTTCAATCACCAGCCCCTCGCTCGGAATATCAACGTCCGCCTTCAACTCCTCAATATCCGCCGTTAAAATAACCATATCCAGCAGCTTGTCGAGGTTATCCCCTCTCTTCGCCGAAATCGGCACCATCACAATATCTCCACCCCACTCTTCCGGTTGCAATCCGTGCTGCGCCAAATCCGCCATCGTCCTCGGAATATCCGCCCCCTCGCGGTCAATTTTGTTTATGGCGACAATAATCTTCGCGTTCGCCCCCTGCGCAAACTTAATCGCCTCGACCGTCTGAGGCTTTACCCCGTCATCCGCCGCCACTACAATAATCACAATATCCGTCAACATCGCCCCGTGTTGCCTAATCGCCGCAAACGCCTCGTGCCCCGGCGTGTCCAAAAACGTAATCTTTCGCCCATCATGCTCTAGCTGATACGCCGAAATATGCTGCGTAATCCCCCCAGCTTCCCCCTCGACCGTCTTCTTGTTTAGAAGCGTGTCGAGTAACGTCGTCTTCCCGTGGTCAACGTGCCCCATCACCGCCACCACCGGCGGTCTCACCACCGCCTTATCTGACAGCTCCCTATGTGCATCCGTCAACCTCGTCGCCGTATTTTTTCTCTCTAATCTAACCCCTTTAATCCCTAATTCCTCAATAATCAAACTCGCCGTCTCAAAATCAAGTCTCTGATTTATGGTCGCAACAATCCCCTCTTTGAAAAGCTCCCCAATCAACTGCGTAACAGAAAGGCCTAGCGCTTTCGCTAGTTCATCTACCGTAATCGAACCGGCAATCTGAATAATCTTCTCTTGAACCTCAGTCATATTCTCTCCTTTCTGCTCAAAAAGCCCCTAAAAACAATAATTCCCTTGATTTTATCATAAAAATCTTTAAAAATCTAGCCTTATCTAGTCTCGCCGAAAAATCCTAAACCTCTTTTTCTTCTCTGTTTTTTCTTCCTCTAGTGCCTCTAAAATCTCCCGCTTCGCTTGCCGAATTTCCCGTCTAATTTCCTTCCCCTCTTCTCTAAAATCAACCTCTCCTATCTTTTCTACCTCTATATTTATCTTCGCGACCGCCTCAACATACCTCTGGATTTCCTTCAGCGCCTTTTCCTGTCCCCGAACGAGCTTCTCTAGCGCCCCCGTCGCCTCCCTAAAACTCTCCGCCCCACTCTTATAATTTTCTATCTCCTCTTTTAGTTGGCTAATCCCCTCTAGCGCGTTTTTCGAGAGTAGCCTAATTTTTTCTAATTCTTCCCGGTCCATAAATTTCTCCTCTCTATTTTAACCTGTACTAACGTTTTTGCAACCTCCTCAACCAAAAACTCCGCCTCTATTAAATACAAATACTTCTCCGGCAAAATCTCCATCAACCTCAGTTTAAACTCCTCACTCCTCCCTCTCGAAATCCCCTCAACAAACTCCCTAAACCCCGCCTCATTTTTCACTCGCCCATAAATTATCTGAACAACCTCTAAAACCCCATCTAAAAACTCCTCCTCTAAAATCCCATATTTCTCCACTGCATTTTTCTCCGCCAACAAAATCTCTCCCGCCGCTCCCGAAAAATCCCCATCTAAAGAAATCGCCTCTAACCCCCCGAGGACAATCAAAAGTCCCGGATGGTCAGGATAGGTTTGAAGACTTCTTTTAACCTCGCTGAGTAATTTATTTTGGTCTAAAAACCGAACTCGTCTTAGCGCTAAAATCGCTTCCTGAATAAACTTTTTATCCTCTAAAATCTTCGTTAAAAGTTCCTTATACGTGTTCCCGAGATAGTCTAAAATTTTTGTTCGGATAGCCCTGTCCTGCTCGTTTTTATCCCTGATTTTCGCCCCCTCCGCCGCGAGCTGAAGCATATTAAAAATTGCTCTCCTTCGACTTCGCTCAAAAATCCCGTTCGAAAAATCTACTAGCGTCTCTAAAACCGCTAAAATAAACTCTTTTTTATCTCTATAAACCTGCCTTTTAATTTTATTTATTTCCGCCCTCGCCTGCCCCTCCTGATATCTCGAAACATACCGCCCATACGCCAACAAAACCTCCTTCGCATCAAATTCTTGTACATTTATTTTAAATTCATTATTCGCATAGTTTAAAATAGTATAGTCAAAAATTACATTTATTAGTTTAAGCCGATACAAAACTTTTTGCGCCCGCGCAAACTCAAACCGATTTTCTACCGCAACCCGCTTCTCCCCCTTTTTCAAATCCCCCACTAAATCAAGCAACCTCGCCGCCGCGTTTAAAATCTCTCGCTTGTTATAATTCCCTTGGTGTAAGAATAGAACCCTTAAAACGTCGTCCCGATTATATTTCCTCTCCCTGTTTAACTCCCGCCTTAAATCACTAATATCCATCTCCCCCGTTAACTCCGTATTTTTCTCTGGAAAATCGTTCGTCAGGATAATATAGCTCGTCGCCCTCTCTCCGTCCCGCCCCGCTCGCCCCGCCTCTTGATAATACGCCTCAATCGAACTCGGAATTCCATAATGAACCGTAAACCTCACGTTTCTCTTATCTATCCCCATTCCAAACGCCTTCGTCGCGACCATCAACTTCGCCCTGTCCTCCCTAAACGCCTCTGCGTTTTCTCTTAACGCCTTCTCTTCCTTGTCCGCCGAATAATATCTCGTCGCCTCCTCAACTCCCTCCTCAATCAACTTCATATAAACCGCGTCCACTCCAAACTCCGTATTGTCTGTCTTATAAACACAAAAAACTATCCCCGCCCCCTCTCCCTCCTCCTCTAAAATCTCCTTTAAAACCGGAAATTTCTCCCCGCCTTCCGCCTCAAAAACTCGATAATGTATCTCCGGGCGATCAAACGTCTCCGGCTGAATTACCCCGTCTTCCGGTAAAACCAACTCCCTAACAATATCCTTCAAAACCAAATCCGACGCCGTTCCCGTCAGCGCCAAAACCCTCGGCTTCTCCCCCTTAAACCCTAAAATCCTCCTCATCGTCTCTGTTAAATTAAGATACGAAACCCGAAAATCATGCCCCCATTCCGATATACAATGCGCCTCGTCCAGCGCCACTAGCGAAAAAACCACCCCTTTCCGCTTTGCCCTCTCTAGCGTTCTCCGAAAATCGCTCATCTGTAATCTCTCTGGCGTCAAATAAACCAGCGAAAACGCTCCCCTCTCTAAGAGCCAAAAGTTCTCCTCTTTTTTCCCTCTCCCCCCGCCCTCAGAAAGATTAACCGCCGTCTCTATTCCGCGTTTCCTTAGGTTCTGAACTTGGTCTTCCATCAGCGACTTCAACGGCTCAATCACTATCCCTGTCCCCGGTAAAATCAAACTCAAAAACTGAAAAATCGCCGACTTTCCTAACCCAGTCGGCAACAAAACTACCGAATCCTTCCCCTCTAGCGTCCTTAAAATCGCCTCCTCCTGTCCCTCCCGAAACTCCCTATGACCGAAGATAACTCTGAACAATTTTTTTATACACTCCCGTTTCTTCTCCGTTATCTTAATCCTCGGGATTTCCCTAAAAACCCTTGCCCTAAAGTTTAAAAAACTATATGGAAATCTAACTTCCTGATATAAAATTTCTTCCCCGTTTATAATAATCTTCCCGCTAAAAGCCCTCTCCTCGCTCTCTCGCGCCCCCTCTATTAAACTTTCCGTCGAACCCGCCTCCCCCTGGCTCTCCGCCTCAAAAAATCCGTCTAGCGCTCTCCTAATGCGTCGGTTTAACTCCGCCCGCCTCTTTAGCTCCCCCGTTTTTACCCTTAAAACCCTAATCTTTCTCGCCCTTAAAAAATTGTCCCTTTCCCTGTCTTTTATTTCGCTTCCTTCGTGCGTCATATCATCAACCTCAACTACCAACCCCCTCTCCCCATCCGAAACAAAAAAGTCCGCCCGCCTCTCGTCTCGGTATCTCTCATCATTAGTCAAACTAGAAAACAGAAGTTGCGGAATAATATCCTCCTCTCTCCCTCCCCGCTTCTCAACCGCCGGAACTAAAAACTCCCGATAAAAATACTCTTCCGCTGTCCGTCCTTCAAGCTCCTCTCTCCCTTCCCCGTCAAATTTCTGCTCTAGCTCTTCCCCCTCTTCTCGCTCAAAAACTTCTACTCTGTTTTCCCGAATAACCCTCCTCTCCTCATAAATCCCCGCTAAACTCTCCTCAATCTCCCCCAGCTCCTCTAAAGCCCGCCTAATCTCCTCTGTCCTAAAAATCCCTTTCTCAATCTTTATCGTATCCCCCGCCTTAACCTTCCCCTCCCGATAAAGCGCCGTAAAAATCGCCTGAAGTTTCTCCCGTTCTCCCCCTCCTCGCCCCCGAAAAACAATCTTCTCCAAGACAAAAAAGTGAACCCCCAATTTTCTAATTAACTCCTTCCTCTCTTCCTTCCCAATTTCCGAAAAATCCAACCTAAACTTCCCGCCTCTCTCTAAAAATCGCGTAAAATACCCTTCCCGTCTCTCTCTCGCTTGAACCTCTCGAATTTCGCTCATGTTTAAAATTATATCAAATTTCTCCACCTTTTCCTGTCTTTTTCGCCTTTTTTACGTTGACAATTCCGCTTCCGCTTGTTAAACTAGAGGTGCACCAACTAATTAAATCGCCCCATTTTTTGCTATAAAAGGCGAGAATCACAACATACATTAGATAAAATTACTATTGGCATCATGAGGATACTGATGAGTTTTGTCTAATGTAAGGCGATTCTTATTAGTTGGTGCACCTCGTGGTGCCTTTTTCGTTCAAGGACGTAGGAATCCCGCGAGGCGTACTTCGGAGAGGCGACTGCTATAATAAAAACTTTCCATAAGCGATTATTATAATTTACTGCACCAACGGTCTCCTCTCCTTTTTTATCCTTGTCTTTTCGCCAATATTGATATATAATAGCCCTATACCTTTTCCCGGGTAGCTCAATGGTGGAGCAAGAAGCTGTTAACTTCGAGGTTGCCGGTTCGAGCCCGGCCCCGGGAGCCAAAATGAAACCTAAAAAATAGACCCCGAAGGGTCTAATTTTTTTATTTTTCGATTTCTTATTTCTTCGAAGCAATCGAGAGCGAAATCTTTCTTCCCTCTTTGTCGATGTCAAGAACCTTGAATTCTTTTCGCTCATTTAGTGTAAAGACCTTCTCTGGGTCAACATCACTACCTTCGCCAAGTTCAGAAACGTGAACCAAAGCTTCAACCGCCGGAGAAATCTGAACGAACGCCCCAAACGGCGTAATTCGCGTAACCGTTCCCTCGACTTTCGAACCTTTCCTTAGTCCTTCAACCTCAGAAAGCCACGGATCTTCAACCAACTGCTTCATCGAAAGCGACAAGCGCTCCTTATCAATCGCGATAATTTTCGCTTCAACAGTATCCCCAACTTTAACATAATCCGCCGGATTATTAACCCTTTCCCAAGAAATCTCAGAAATATGAATTAGCCCCTCAATTCCATCAACGTTCATAAAGACACCAAAGTCAACGACCCCCGTAACAACGCCTTTAACGACATCGCCAACTTTCAACTCCGCAAACCTCGCGGCCAAACCGTCTTTAATCGCTTCTTTCTCAGAGAAGATAAGCTTATTTTCTTTCTTGTTCGCGTCCAAAATTCGAACCTTAATCGACTTCCCGACTAGCGAGTTAAGCCTCTGTAAGATTTCGTCTTTATCCGCCGAACCAACTCTCGGATAATGTTCCGCCGAAAGCTGAGAAACCGGTAGGAACCCTCTAATCCCTTCATATTCAACCAAGAGTCCACCTCTGTTTGCATCAAACGGAACAACTTCAACAATTTCCGCATTCTCAAGTTTGACCTGGATTTCGTCCCAACCCTTATCTTTAACGGCTTTCCTTAGCGACAAAAGCACCGTTCCGTCGTCCATCTCCGAATCGATTACGGACGCCGTAACTTCGTCTCCAATGTTTAAATTGCGCGCAAAACTAGCCTCTTTTCTCGAGACTAATCCAACCCCCTGCGCCCCGAGATCAATCAAAATCTCGTGCTTCTTGACAGAGATAACTTTTCCTTTAAGCGTATCCCCAACAGCAGTTTTTTTCGCGAACTCGCTCCCCGAAGCTAAAAGTTCGTCCATAGTTAATTTTTTGGCATCAGCCATGATTATTATATTTTTCCTTCCTTTAAACTCTAGCACGATGGCTTCCTGAGCTTAAAATATGAAGAAGATTATACTTTACTCCCCCTGTTTTGTAAAGTATAATTATCAAAAAGGAGGTATTTTTTATGTATTTTATTATCGATATTGGCGCGTCAAAAACCCTTTTCGCTCTTTTTTCTCGCCACGGAAAAGTCCTAAAAACCCGAAAGTTCCCTACCGAAACCAGCCAAGAGCTTTTTCTTGAATATTTTTCTGAAAACCTCGCTTCTTTTATCGAGCCAAAAAAGCGACGAAAAATAAAATCAATCGTCGTTGGCGTTCCGGGCGTTGTCTCGAAAACCCCGCTCCCGAACCTCTCCTCTTCTGAACAAATTTTTTATTCAGTCAAATTCGGCAATCTCCCATGGCAAAATATCGACCTTATTACCCCTATAAAAAAGTTGTTCGACTCTAAAATCTTTTTCTTCAACGACGCCGATTTAGCAACCATCTACGAATCCTCATTTTATAAAAACAAAAAAGTAACCTACTTAACTTTTTCAACCGGAATTGGTGGTGGAATTGCCGAAAATCGTTCCCTCCTCCCCGAGTCCGCCTCTTTCGAACCGGGTCATCAAAAATATAAATATAAAAAATCTTTCGAAGAATGGGAAGATCTCGCCTCCTCAAAAGCAATTTCCGAATTCTTCGACAATACCCCCGTTAAAAACCTCAAACACAACAAAGCCGCCCTCCGCGAAATCGTCGTCCGCCTCTCCCTCGGTCTCCCCGATATTCTCCTAAAAACCAACCCCGACGTCCTCATCATCGGCGGCGCCGTCGGCTTCATTGTCAAAAGCTGTAAAAAACTGCTCCTCCCCGCCTTAAAAATGGCTCTAGAAGCTAAAATTTCGCGCTCTAAGCCCGCTTCGGGCGAAAAGCCGAGTCCGACTGCGTCCGAAGTCTTAAATCGCTTAGACACGCTTAAAATCGCTCCTGCGCGTCGTCCACTCGAATCCGTAATCTACGGCGGCTACCTCTATGCAAAAACCCATAAATAACCCCGCTAGCCCCAGCGCCAATTCCGTCAGCTCCGATACTGCCTTCCTCAACTCCCTAATCTCCTCTTATCCTAGTTTTTCCTTCCGCCCCGGAAAAACTTTTAAGTTCCGCCCTAAAAAAACCATATATTATATCCCACCAGAAACTTTCAATGCTTCCCCTTTAAAATCCCCCCTTGAAACCTTCTCTCTCCTCCTCTGTCATGAACTCGCCCACGCCCTCCTAGGTCATTTTTCCTACCGAACCGACCTCGAACGCCTAAAAATCGAAGTCTCCGCTTGGGAAAAAACTAAATCTCTCTGTAAAAAATTTAAAATCCCCTTCTCCGAAGAACTCGCCACCCTCGAGCTAGATACCTATCGCAACTGGCTCGACAAAAAATCCCGCTGTAAAACCTGCGGAATGACCCGTTTTGAAACCCCCGACGGAAAATACCTTTGCCCCCGTTGCGACCTTCTCTAACGATTGTCCCCCGCCCCATGCAACTTATTCCTCTGATATCTCGACTCTAACTTCTCGATATTTCCCCTTGCGACTTCCTCCAACTCCACCCCTAAATACGTCGCAATCGCCGCCACATACCACAAAACATCCCCCAACTCTTTAGCAATCTCTCCCTTATCAGTCTCAAAAATCTCCCCCTCTTTATCTCTTAAAATCTTCTTAATCTTATCCGCCGTCTCCCCCGCTTCCCCCGCTAATCCTAAAACTTTCTCAACAAACGCAACCGTATTATAATTCCCCGTCGCCTTAAACAAATCATATTTCCTCGCCCTCTCTTGATATTCATTAAACTCCATCTTCAATCTTTACCTCCTTAATTTTATTAACCCCTATTATACCTCAATTTAATTCATAATCACCAAAAAAGTCAGGACATGTGCCTGACTTTTTTTGTAAAGCTTTCTCTTTAGGCTTTAGCCGACTTTGCCGGTCCACGTCGGGAAATTCTTCCGCCCTTCGCGCCAGCAATCTTCGCTAACGCCGGGTTCGCGGCGAATCCACCAGTATGACCATTCTGTCCACCTTTGCGTCCAATCTTAGCGTAAAATTCTTTACCATATTTAGCTTTGTTCGTAGCGGCAGCCTTTAATCCACCAGCTTTAGTTCCAGCCATAATCTGTAAAATTCCTTCTGCCCACCAACCTTAAATTAACATTACCTTGATTATATCATACCGCTTCAGTTTTGTCAATACGCTTTTTCTTTATTTTATGTTATAATTTCCCGAACACTTCCCCGCCCCTTTTCCACACCTCTGCGAAAAACTCCCTTGACATAATTCACTTCGTGATATAAAATAGAGGAACTTTGAGTATACTACTGCGAGGATACTCAAATTATTGACCTATAATCGCTCTATCCCTTTAGAGCGATTTTCTTTTCCCTCTTGTTTTCAAACCAAAAATCATATATAATAATCTCTACTGGGTGTTTTGGGGTAATAGCTCAGTTGTTTAGAGCGCCGCCTTTGCAAGGCGGAGGTCCAGGGTTAGAGTCCCTGTTACTCCACCAATTTAAAAATTCGGGGATATAGCTCAGCTGGTTAGAGCGCTATACTGATAATGTAGAGGTCTGTGGTTCGAGCCCACATATCCCCACCACCAAACCACATCCAACAAAAATCGCCCTCTGGGCTATTTTTTTGTTCTAAAACTTTTATCTTTATGCTAAAATAATCCTATGGATTGGAATTTTAATCTTGGTTGGTTCTTCCTCGGCGTCGCTATTCTCGCCGTCGGCGGGCTCGTCGTCGTCAAATACCAATGGGTCGGCGATAACGTCGCTCATGGCGTCTCCTCTTATGACCGCGTAAAATTCTTCGGCATCATCGCCTGTATCGTCGGCTTTCTTATCATGGCAAACCTCCACACCTTCATTCTCCGCCTCGTTCTCGGTCTGGTCTTCCCCAGCCTCAAAAGCTAACCCGACGCCCCTCTCCCCCTAATCTACATAAAACTCTCGATAAACCTCGCCCTTCTCGAGTTCTTCCCCTCTAATCTCCGCTAACCCACTAACCGTCACAAACTCAAACCCCTCTTCCCTTAATTTATCTATAATTTCCGGAATCGAATCTATTGTCGTCTGATAAATATCATGAAACAAAATTATCGACCCGTCTCTTGCCTGTTCAACGGCTATCTCCTCTATTTTTTCCGGGTCTCGACTCTCCCAATCCCTCGAATCAACCGACCATAAAATCAGCGGCGTATCTAAAATCTCCGCTACCTTATCGTTATAATCCCCATACGGCGGACGTGTTAACCTCGGAACTTCTCCTAAAATCTCCTTAAAAACTTCGTCCGTCTCATCCTTGTCGTCCTCTACCGCCCCCCGAGAAATCCTAATCAGATTCTGATGCGAATAAGTATGGCTCCCAACTTCGCTCCCCTGTTCGACCACTCTCTGAACAATCTCCGCATTCGCGTCCGCCAACCTCCCTAGCTCAAAAAACGTCGCTACCGCCTTCTTCTCCTCTAAAATATCTAAGAGTTGCGGCGTCGTTATCCTGCTCGGGCCGTCGTCAAACGTCAACGCAACCAATTTCTTCCCTATTAAATTTCCTCTAAAGGCCTTCTCTGGAACTTTCTCTTGGTAGCTCATCGGCGTCCCCGGAACAACTATCTTTTCCTCTATTCTCCCAAAGAAAACCCCCCTAACTTCTAAAACAATAAACAACAAAATTACTACTAAAACCCCAATCTTAAGCCACGGATAATATCTATCTAAACGCATTGCCTAACCCACTCATACATCGCTATCCCTGCCGCGACCCCAACATTAACCGACCTTGTTGATCCAAAGCTCTCAATAAACCTAATATCACTCGCCCCCTCTAAAAGCTCTCGAGAAATCCCCTCCCCCTCGCTCCCAAACACCAGAGTTGTCTTTTGAATAAATTTTTTATTCAAAAGCCCTCTCGCTCCCAAAACATTATTCTCAATTGCCACAATTTCTCGTCCCCTCGCCTTTTGGTCTTTTAAAAAATCTTCAACTTTTTCCCAGTGAACAATTTTTAGATATTTATCCGTACACATTGCCCCACGTCGATTATATTTTTTCTTGCCAATAATATGTACCGCCCTCGCATTAAAACTATTTGCACTCCTTACAATCGTCCCAATATTAAAATCGTGACTCACGTTTTCTATTGCAACCTCTAATTCATTCCTTTTTTGTTCAAGTGCATCAAAAACTTGTTCGTTCGTCATTCCTTTATACTCATCAACCAAATTTCTTGTGTCTTCCATTTATTTTTATTATACAACTTTTCTAGAAAATTAAAAATCCTCAGGGCTAGCCCGAGGATATTATTTTGTCGGAAAAGAGATTTCAAGCGTAAAAACAAGCCTTATCACTTTCTTCCCATCAACGTTCTCAATCTCCATAGTTGTCTGAACCGGCTCCGTCTCCCCGTCCCCGCTATTCTCTTCGCTATCTTCTTTCCGTTCTTTCTTCTCCTCGACGCCTCCAGATACAACTTCCGGTTCATTCTCGACAACCTCCTCCTTAACAACTTCTTCTGACGCTTCCTCGGCAGCATCCTCAGGAACTTCTTCCTCAGACGTCATCTCAGAAACAACAGCCTCCATAGCTTCCTCAACCTTCTTCGGCGGGTTAATCAAATCAAGAATCGCCTGCACCGCCACTTCCTCTTGAGTTTCCGAAGGCTTCTCTGTCTCAACTCCCATCTTCTTCTTCCTCTCCTCAACTTCCGCTCTCAGCTCTCTCAAACCCCCAAACTTGTTCGCAATCGTCTGATAACTCGGAAGCTCCGGATCGCTGTTCAAGTCTTTCTGCGATGGGAAACGTCCCAGTTCCTTCTCTTTTCTAATCACGAGCGAAACAATCTCGCTCTGTGTCCACTTTCTTCGCTTCATTTTCCTGCCTCTCTCCTTTCTAGTTTCTTCGTTCTGGTTCTCAGTTTTCCTCATCGTCTCCGGCTCCGCCTTAGTCTCAATTCTTCTTTCCTCTTCCCATTTCTTGCGTCTAATCGTCTGTTCTACCTGCTCCTTCGCCTTATCAAACGATCCGAAATAAGGCGCAAACGTATTCGGGTGAGGCATAGCCGGACAGTTTAAAACATCTTCAAAAGTCGGTACTCTTCCCAGTTCTTCACCTAGCTTAATCAACAGCCCCAACAGTCCTTCCTTGTGCTTCCCATATTTAAAGCTAATCGTTCCTCCCCCACTAAGCTCAAACCCCAGCTCGTCTCCTAAAGTATAAACCTGTGTCAGCTTCCCCACCTCTCTCATCTCCTTTCCTCTAAAAATTAAAGAACAAAACCCCAGGTTTCTAATCTTTCCATATTATACCCTCCCCCCGGAAAATCTCAAACATAAGCATTAATTCAAGATCAAGCCGCACAACAAAATGAGACGCGTCATTCGACACGTCTCATTTGCTTTAACAACTTAGTTGTGCAAATCATCGAAAGTCTCAGTTTAAGCTCAAAGTCGTATCTAGAAAACTAGATATATATTGTGTACTAAGCTTACCATACACAATTACGACCGACCTAGCTACACGCGTCCTCACGGATTCGTGCGCATCATTCTCCCTAGAAAGGAGGTAATCCATCGACACGTTCTCGTACCGATGCCTTGTTACGACTT
>CAZMWH010000010.1:0-9736 GCA_964570115.1 uncultured Candidatus Saccharibacteria bacterium
TTTTATAAGGGGTATTTTACGGATTCGGCGTTTACGATGATTGTGGGCGGGGAGAAGGCGGCTTCACCGGCGGTTAGGAGGCAGCTTTCGGTAACGGAGAGCGCGATGCATGAGGGGATTGAAAAAGTTAAGGCGGGGGTGCATTTGGGGGATATTGGATATGCGGTTGAGAAAGTTTTAAGAGCGGGAAAATTAGGGGTGATTGAGGATTATATTGGGCACGGAATTGGGAAGAAGATGCACGAGAAGCCGGATGTGCCGAATTATGGGCGAAAGGGACATGGCTATATTTTAAAGGCGGGGGATACGATTTGTATTGAGCCGATGTCGAGCCTCGGGAAGCCGAAGACGAAAGTTGATAAGGAAAACGGGTGGACGGTGAGAATGAAGGACGGTTCGACGGGGGCGCATTTTGAGCATACGGTTTTAGTTTTAGGCGATGGCTATGAAATACTAACCTTGCCAGATTAGTTGACTTTTGTGAACTTCTTATGCTAAACTGATGGTATGGAAGAAAATCTTAGATATGTGGTTGGAATTGACGTTGGAACGGAGAACGTGCGGGCGGTTGTCTCGTCGGTGAATAGAGAGGGGGTTTTGTCGGTTGTTGGTTATAATGAGGCGAAAAACTCAGGGATGAGGAAGGGGGTTCCGGTTAATTTGGCGGGCCCGGCGGACGCAATAGATAAGATGTTGGGGGAAGTCGAGAGGATGTCGGGGTATGAAATCCATTCGGCGTTTGTTTCGGTGAACGGGGCGCAGATTTTAACGACAAAAACAGAGGGGATGATTGCGGTTGGGACGATTGAACATGAGATTAGTGAGGAAGATTTGGCGAGGGTAGAGGATGTTGCGGTTACGGGGAGAATCCCAGCAAACAGAGAAATTTTAGGGGTGATTCCGATAAACTATTCGATAGATGGACAGGACGGAGTTAGAGACCCGATCGGAATGACGGGGGCGAGATTAGAGATGAAGGCGAACGTGATTTCGGCGTTAAGTCCGAATTGTGTTAATTTAAGGAGAGCGCTAGAGGGGGCAAAGCTGAACGCAGAAAGCCTGGTTCCGAGTGTGGTTGCGGCGGGGAAGGCAGTTTTGGATGAACGTCAGATTGAAAATGGGGTAGCGATTGTGGATATGGGCGCAGCGACAACGAGCGTTGCGATTTATGAGGAAGGGGATTTACAGTATGTTGGGGTAATCCCAGCGGGGTCGAACAACGTAACGAACGATTTGGCGATTATGCTAGAGATAAATACTGAGGTTGCGGAAGAGATTAAAAAACGTTATATTACGGGGAATTTTGCGGGCGAAAAAGATATTGTGATGAAGATTAACCGCGAGGAGATGGTGTTTGAACGAGAGAAAGTCGAGGAAGTTGTTAAGGCGAGACTAGAGGAGATTTTTGAGAAAGTTAAGAAGGAATTAAGAAAGGCGGGGTACGAGAAGAGATTGCCGGAAGGGGCGGTTTTGGTTGGCGGGGGTGCGAAAATGAGAGATATTGAGGTTTTTGCGAAGAAAGTTTTAGAGATGTCGGTTAAGATTGGGACGCCGAGAGGGCTAGGCGGAGTTTCGAGTGCGGTTGAGAAGCCGGAATATGCGGCGGCGGTCGGGCTGATGATTTTAGCGGTTAACGGAAGCGAAGAAAAACGGGGTGGGAAAGTGAGAAAAAACGGGGGCAAAAAGAAGGCGGCTGGGGGAGGGTTTTTAGCAAACCTGTTCTCGAAATTCAAAATCTGAAAAATAGGGGCGAGAGAAGTTGATTTAGGACGGAGACTTTAGTATAATAAAAGGAAGAATTCGTAAAGCGAGGAAAAGAAAATGCCCGAAATAAAGCCATCTGAAGTAGAAAGTACAGCCAGCATCAAAGTTGTTGGAGTTGGGGGAGCCGGGGGGTCGGCAGTTGATAGAATGAAGGAAGTCGGACTCTCCGGAGTTGAGTTGATTGCAATAAACACCGATGCGCAGGCTTTACATCATTCGTCGGCCGATACGAAGGTGCATATTGGACGCGGGCTTGGCGCGGGCGGAGACCCGGAAAAGGGGCGCGAAGCGGCGGAGGAAAGTAGGGAGCTGATTGGAAAGGCTTTGGACGGGGCGGATATGGTTTTTATTACGCTAGGTGCGGGTGGTGGAACTGGCTCGGGGGCGGGTCCGATAGTTGCGGCGGAAGCGCGGGCGCGAGATATTTTGACGGTTGGAGTTTCGACAAAACCGTTTACATTTGAGGGGGCGAAGAGGAAAGAAAACGCAGACAAGGCGATTGCGAACCTTGCAAAAAATGTTGATGCACTGATTACAATTCCGAATGATAGGCTTTTGCAGACGATTGACCCGAGGACACCGCTACTTGAGACGTTTAAGATTGCGGACGACGTTCTGCGTCAGGGGGTTCAGGGGATTTCTGAACTAATTACGGAACATTCGTTAATTAACCTAGACTTTGCTGATGTTAAGGCGATTATGAAGAATGCGGGATCGGCATTGATGGGGATTGGACGAGCGAGCGGAGAAAATCGCGCGACGATTGCGGCGCAACAGGCGATTGAGTCGCCACTTATTGAGGTTAAAATCGAAGGAGCAAAAGGCGTTCTCTTTAGTGTGGCGGGTGGATATGATATGAGTATGTCGGAAATCCAAGAGGCGGCGGAAGTTATTACCGGCGCGGTTAGCCCGGACGCGAACATTATCTTTGGGGCGTCGATTCGACCAGAACTTCAAGACGAGGTCGTTATTACAGTTGTTGCGACGGGGTTTGATTCGGATTATTATAAGGAGCTTGAACGAGCGAACGAAGAGGCAAGAAAGCAAGCTGAGGAAGAAGAGAAAATTGCTAAATATGAAGAAGAAAAAAGGTTAAGAGAAGAGGAAGAAGCGAAGCTCGCTAAAGATCAAACGACGGACTCGAGCGATTTTACGGCGGAAAATAAGGCAAATATGTGGGACTCAATTAAGACGCCAGAACCCGAGGAAGATTTAGATTTGCCGCCGAGTTTAAGGAATAGAATGAAGAAATAATAGATGAATCCGAAGGTTAGACTAAAAGACAGTAAGGTTCTAGAAAGTCGGGAGTCGCCTGATGGGACGATGATTAGGCGAAGACGGGTAACCTCGGACGGAAAATATCGTTTTACAACGTATGAGCGGATAGAGATGCCGCAGCTGATGGTAAGAAAGAGGAGTGGGGGGAAGGAAGCGTTTGAACGGGATAAGCTTCAGGTGGCGGTTCGGAAGAGTATTGGAAAGTTTTTAAATTCGGAACTTGAGGTTGAGGAAGTTGTCCAGAAGGCGATGGAGATTTTATATTCTTATGGGCGGGACGTGGTCACTTCGGAAGAAATCGGAGAGGCGGTTTTAGAGGTATTGGCCGGAATGAATGAAGTTGCGTATATTCGTTATGCGAGTGTGTTTAGGAAGTTTAGGACACTAGATGAATTTGAGCAAATTATTAAAGAACAGAGAAAGAAAAATAAACAGTAAGGAGAAAAAATGAGGGTAGTGATTGTTGGGCGAGAGTTTTCCGACTATAATCGAGAAGTTAGGGAATGGACGCGGGAGTTTTTTGAGAGGACAGGAATAGAGCCGGAGGAGCTAAATCCGGATTCGGGGGAAGGGGAGAGTTTTTGTCGTTCGAGAGATATTGTTCAATATCCGACGATTATTGTCGAAACGGACGAAGGGAGGGAGGTTTTTTCTCATGTTGGGACGCCGCTTCCGGCTATCGACGAAGCGGCAAGTTTTGTGTTATAATAAGGGAATGAAATATAAAGCTGGGAGTAGGCGAAGAGCCAAAGAGTATGAAAAAGCCATCTTGGAGTGGTGGAAAAAAGATAAGACTTTTGAGAAGAGTATTAACCAGCGAGAAATAGATAATTCTTATGTTTTTTATGATGGGCCGCCGTTTATTACGGGGATGCCGCATCATGGGACGTTGTTATCGTCGATTATTAAGGACGCGGTGCCGAGGTTTTGGACGATGAAGGGGAAGCGAGTCGAGAGGAGATGGGGGTGGGACTGTCATGGACTGCCGGCGGAGAACTTTGTTGAGAAACAACTTGGGATTAAGGACAGGCGACAGATTGGTGCAATTCCGACTGGGGCGAGCGAGAAAGAAGCTGAAAAGATTACGAAAGAACTTCCGGGGGCGATTTCGCTAGAGACGTATATTACGAAGGCGCGAGAGAGTATGGTCGCGAACAGCGAGACGTGGCGGGCGACGATTGATAGGATTGGAAGGTGGGTTGATTTTGATAATCCGTACCGAACGATGAACAAGGATTTTATGGAGAGCGTTTGGTGGGCGTTTAAGACGTTGTATGAGAAGGGGAAGATTTATGAGGGGCGGAAAGTTTTGATGTATGACACGAAGTTTGCGACGCCGGTTAGTAAGGCGGAAGTGACGATGGATAATGATGCGTATAAAGTCGTAACTGACCCGTCGGTGTTCGTTAAGTTCAAGGTGCTCGCTTGCGGTCGAAAGTCCGTTCTCGAGGCGCGTCCCGAGCGCCCGTCGTTACGGGGCTCGGGCGCTAATCCTCGTCGTAACTCCGGACCCTCTTCGAACGGAGCTTTCTCCCCGCTCGCGCAAAATCCTTTGTATCTTATGGCGTGGACGACGACGCCGTGGACGTTGATGGCAAATCGAATGTTGGCGGCGAAGGCGGAGGGGGAATATGGGGTTTATGAGGTTTTGAATAAAGAAGGAAAGAAGGAAAAACTAGTTGTTTTAAAGAAACTCGCGGAAAAGGCGCTCGGGGAGCAGTTTAAGGAAGCGGAGCTAATAAAGACGGTTTCTGGGAAGGAGTTAGCCGGGCTAGAGTACGAAAGTTTGGACGGAACGGTCGGAAAGGTTTATACGGCGGAGTTTGTCGGCGAGGAAGAGGGGACGGGGATTGTCCATATCGCTCCGGCGTATGGGGAAGACGACTATAATTTATATCTTGAGCATGAAGAGGAAATTGAGTTTGTTGATACGCTAGATGAGAACGGATATTATCTTCCGGAATATGCAGAGAAATTGCATGCGCTTGGGGTTCGGGATACGGACGAGCGGGGAATTGAGGCGTTCGCGGCGAATAAGTTTATTGCGAAAGTTTTAGAGGAAAAGGGGATTGTTTATCGGATTGAATATATTAAACACGAATATCCGTTTAATCCGCGCTCAAAGCAGAGGATTATGTATCGGGCGTTTCCGAGTTGGTTTTTTGATGTTCAAGGACAGAAGCCGATTCTACTTGAGGAAAACGAGAAGATAAATTGGTTCCCGGAGCATTTCAAAGAGGGGAGATTTAGGAAAAATATTGAGGCGGCGCCGGATTGGAACCTTTCTAGAGACAGGTTTTGGGCGACGGCGATGCCGGTTTGGAAGGGGGACAAGGGGACGGTAAAGGTTGTTGGGAGTTATGATGAGCTTTATGAGTTGTCGGGAGTGAGGCTAGAAGACTATCATCGACCATGGGTGGACGAGATTGAGTTTGAGATAGACGGGGAACACTTTAAACGGGTCGAGAAGGTTTTGGACTGTTGGTTCGAGTCGGGGTCGATGCCGTTTGCACAGATGCATTATCCGTTTGAGAATAAGGAGAAGTTTGAGAAGAATTATCCGGCGGACTTTATTGTTGAGTATGTCGGGCAGATTCGGGCGTGGTTTTATTATGTACACGTCGTTAATACGGCGTTGTTTGGAAAAAACGCATATAAAAACGTGATTGTAACGGGGACGCTGGCGGGGAATGACGGAAGGAAGATGAGCAAGAGCCTTGGGAATTATACTGATCCGAACGAGTTGATGGATAAGTTTTCTGCGGATAGTTTAAGGTTCTTATTATTGTCAAGTCCGGTGACGGCGGGGGAGGATTTTGCGCTACTCGATAAGGACGTTTCGGACGCGGCGAGAAAGTTGTCGATGGTGTGGAATGTGTTCGACTTTTTCACGACGTATGCAGAGGTAGATGGTTTCGATTTTGACTCGGTTGATACTTCTTCAGAAGGTGCGCTCCTCATTCGTCGTATCTTAAATACGCCTCATTCCGGTGCTCCTTCTTCATTGTCTGAACCGGTCAAAATCAAAACCTTAGAAGAATGTTTTAAAAATCCTTTGGATGTATGGATTGTATCGCGAGTGTTTGAACTGAGGAATGAGATTGAGAGAGGGATGGAAGAATATAATTTGCCGAAGGCGGTTAATGGAATTTTGCCGTTTATTGACGATTTATCGAACTGGTTTGTTAGGCGAAGCAGGAGGAGGTTTTGGAAGAGTGAGGACGACGGAGATAAGCTAGAAGCCTATTCGACGCTGTACTTTGTTTTGGTTTATTTGGCGAAAATAATGGCGCCGTTTACGCCGTTTCTCGCGGAAGAGTTGTATCAGAAGATGACTGGGAGCGAGAGTTCGGTTCATTTAGAAGATTTCCCGGAGGCGGGTGAGATTGATGAGAAGGTCTTAACGGAGATGGGAAGGACGCGCGAGATAATTACGGAAGGGTTGGCACTGAGAATGAGAAAGAGCGAGACAGAGGAGCAGATTAAGGTTCGTCAGCCGCTCGCGCAATTTGTTTACGCAGGGGAGAAGTTGGATAAGTTTTATGAGGACATTATTCGGGAGGAGCTAAACGTTAAGGAAGTTAAAAACGGGAAAGAGACGAAACTTGATAAGGAGTTGACGGAAGAATTGAAGGAAGAAGGGAAGGTTCGGGAGTTGATTAGACTAGTTCAGGCGGCAAGGAAGAAGGCGGGGCTGGAGGTTGCGGAAAGGATTAAGCTGTCGCTTTCGGTTGAGGTTCCGGAGAGGTTTGTTGAGGTGGTGAAAAATGAGGTTTTAGCGATTGAGATTTCTTATAATCAGAATTATCAGTATGATGAGGTTGTTAAGCTTTTAGGCGAGAATATTACGGTTAGCTTAGAGAAAGTTATATAGGTCTATTCGCTTGCTTGTGCCGACATTTCTTCTCGGGACCGGACGTTCCGTCGGCCCGTCGTTACGGGCGACGGCCGTCCTGTGCTCTCGGCCGTAGCCTCCGAGGACTCCCTCGAAGAAACGGTCGTCACAGCGCCCGAAGCACTCTTATTTTTGACAAAAAGCTAAAAATAAAGCATAAGAAGTATTGACTTTTTTGGAAAAGTGTGCTAGTATTAGGACAGTTAGATAATAAAAATAAAAATCTAACAAGATAAATATAAAAATAAAAACTAAACTAAGTCAAAACAAAAAGGAAAAAGCCAAATGAGCGGAGAAACATTAGAAATTAACCGAAAGGAGGAGGGGCAAAAAGGAATTTATCAAGTCCCCGAAGAAATCTACAACGCGAATTGGCGAGACGATATAGCAGAAGAGGCGGATATCGAAAAAGAACAACTCGGCGATTATATGACTTATGAGAACGAAGAGAAGTTTGATTCGACTAAGCTCGAACAGTCCGCAGAGGCGGAGAGAAGGATAGGGGCTTTTAGGCGAGCGGCTAGAATTCGTGGACATAAGGTTTATCGTTTGGCACAGTTTAGTAGAATGTAGGAGGAGCCTATACAAAGATTTAAAACCCGAACTTAAGTTCGGGTTTTTTGATGGGGCTTTACTTTTTATTGCGGTTGTGGTAAATTAGAGGTAATATAGGGAGAAGAAAATTAAATGAAAATAAACAACGAAGACGAACTGATAGAAAAGTTCGCGGCGAAGTTAATCGAGGACAAGGGGGGAATTTCTGACGAGGGAGAAAAAGAGGCGGAGATTGCGCGGATTGTTGATCAGATTGATGATAGGTTTATTGACGAAATTATTGACAGATTACCGGAAGATAAGCAACGAGCTTTAGACGAGTTGGCGGAAAAAGAGGAGGAAATTCCGGAACACGTTTTAAACGCGATTATTTTTGGAGCGAAGTTGGACTATAGCGGGATTACAAAAAAAATTCTCGAGACTTATCGAAAAGAATATTTAGGAGAGGGAGCGTAAAATGGATAGCGATAGATATGAAATTGGGAAAGATTTAGCGCCTATTTCTAGGAGCGAGAGAAGGAAGCTCGGTGAGCTTGCGAGGAAGGCGGGGGTTAAGGATTTTTCGGGAAAGTCGTATGAGATTAAGAAAATCTATGATTATAATCAGGATTTTGAAAAAGATGAGAAGAAAAGGACAGAGCTTTCGCGAGAATTGACGAACTTGTTGTATGCGACGCGAAGTGCGGAGGAACAAATCCGCGAGATGCGCGAGCGGGGCTTTAAAGAACAGGCGGATATGCTTGGGGGTGGGGTGTTTGGGTTTAAGACGAAAGAGGGAGAACGAGAGAAATTTGGGCTTGGGGGGAGCGAGGCGGGGGCTAGACCTGAGAGCGGAGGGGCGCGAGCGAGGGGAGGTTCGGAAAGCTTGGTAGGAAGAGGCGGGGAGAGGGTTGATGATGATGGCGTAGTTGATTTGGACGGGGTGGATGATTATGACGATTCGAACTTTTATGATGAGGATGAGGAGCCGGAAGAAGAGCCGGCGTCCAGAGGGAGAATGAAGATTGTTGGAATTAGACCGGCGAGGACGCGCGAGGTGTTTGATGACGAAGAAGGCGAGGGGGGAGAAGGGGCGGCTTTAGGGGGTTCGGAAGAAGAAACGGGAAGCGACGGAGGTTCGGAAGCAGAAGCGGAGAGAGAAGAAGGCGAAGAGGGGGGCGCGACGGGGGAAGGAGTGGAAGAAGGCGAAGAGGAAGATGAGGAAGGAGAGGAAGGCGAACGAGGCGAAGGAGAACCGGTTGGGCGAAGGATAAAAGAGCGGTTAAAAAGGAAGGGGGCAACCCGCGAGAGGTTTAAGAAGATTAGGAGAAGGATTATCGCGACGACGGTTTTGTTGGCGATGACGGCGGGTGGGTTCTTGGTAGGTAGTTTATTGAACAAAAATAGACAGGGGATTAGATATGAACCGGCGCAGAGTATTGAGACGACGGTTGGAGAACAACCGACAGTCGCGCCGACAGAAGCGACAATGACGGGGGATTATGATGATGTAAGTGCGTTTGATTTTGAGCAGGACGTTCCGGTGGACGAGTTGGCGGACGGGAGCGATTTAGAGGCGTTCTTTGGGATAAATCCGGACAGAGTTTATCGGAGAGAAAACGATCCGACGCGCGACAATAAAAATAAGCAAGGAAAGAACAGGTATAATTTAGCGACGCCGATTAAGGGTGAGACGTATGATGAGCGAGCAGAAGATTTGACGGGGATGATTGAGGACTCGTATGACCTCGCGGTGCTTTATGGAAGCGCGGCGGGGTATGGCGATTTGGGACAGATGAGGGTGAGTGATATGAGAGACGAGTCAGTTCGGCTAGAACAGGCGGGGCGTGATTCGGTAAGATATGAGGTAGCTGAAGTTTGGGAGGGGATTATGAACTCGGGGAAGGTTACAGAGTTTTCGCCGACGGATGGGATGTTTTATTCGGAGAATTATACATATAACGGAAGTAAAGATCCGAACAGGATTAAGCGTTCGAAGCGGGACGTCGCGAATACGGTTGCGGAGAAGGGGGCGGATTATGAGGGGAGATATTTCGACATTACGGACGCGTTAACTGAGAGTCAGCAGTACAATATATTATATATGCTAGGGCTAGAGGGGCAGGCGGGGAATGTTGAGAGTAAGGGGGCAAGGTTTGTAATTCGCGAGAATTGCGCGCAGATTGGGGTTTATGTTCGAGGACAGCAGGTTGCGGAGGCGAGGTATGAGGAACCGACGGACGAATGGGTCGTTACGACGACACC
>CAZMWH010000010.1:9836-16521 GCA_964570115.1 uncultured Candidatus Saccharibacteria bacterium
CCTACTCCTACTCCAACGCCTAGCCCGGAGCCGGAAGCAACGAAAGACCCGGATAATCTCCAGAGAATTGTTGACCAAGCGCCGACGGAGGGGGAGGTTACGCCATTAGAAGACGTTACTCAACGAGAAGAGGAAAATCCATATACGCCGGAAGCGCCAGCGCCACAGCAGACGATTGCGCCGGAAGCGACAGTTCCGGAGGGAGCGGACGAGGGAGCGACGCGAGAAAATGAAGGCGTCCCGACGAGTACGCAGGGAACGGGCGCGGAAGAACGACAGGAACAGCGACAGGCAAACGAAGAAGCGGAGCAACAAGAACAGAGAGCGCAAACCGAGACGCCGGAAGAGAGGACTCAACGTGAAAATGAGGAAGCAGATGATTTGATGGCGCGAGCGGCGCGAAGGGCGGCGGAACGAGCCGCGGCGGCAGCACAAGCGACAGAAACAGCCGGGGCGGCAGAAACGGGAACTAACGAAACTCCAGCGGAAGGAGGAGAACAATAAAATGAAAAAGACAAAAAGGATTTTAGGGATTTTTGGGGTAGTTCTCGGGGGAGTTCTTAGTTTAGCGAGTGGGGCGAGAGTTTTGGCTTGGGGTCCGGAGCGAGACACTTATACGATGGCGAGTCCGGCAAAGAGCGCGACGTTTAACTCGATTACGGACAATGCGGCGGTTGGCGACGAGAGAGATTTCGTGAGGATTGTTAAAGTTGGGACGGGGGCGGCATATTCGAACGAAGTTACGCTAGAGGATGGCGCGGAATATGAAGTTTATATTTATTATCATAACGACGCGAGTTCGACATATAATACGAAAGAATATGATTATAAGGGGCTCGCTAGGGAAACGCGGCTCGCTTCGGCGTTTCCGATAAACGTAAAATCGGGAGAGAGAGGAACGGTTTCTGGGACAATTAGCTCTTCGACGACGACGCCGGAGAGGGTTTGGGACGAGGCGTATGTTAAGGCGGAAGAAGGGAAAGAGTTTAATCTTGCGTATAAAGAGGGGTCGGCGAAGATTTATAACGATTGGGGCGTGAACGGGAGTACGCTTTCGACGGCGTTGTTTTCTGAGAAAGGGACTTTTCTAGGGCTAGATAATTTAGACGGGTTGATTTTGGGGTGTGATGAGTTTTCTGGGCAAGTCGTTTATAAATTAGTCGCGACGGAAGTTGAGACGGCTGAAGAGGAGCCGGAGCCGGAGACACCGAAGTTTTATATTGAGAAGAGAGTTTCGCTAGACGGAGGGGAGAGTTGGCGAGAGGCGGCGGAAGTAAAGCCGGGGGATGTGGTTGAGTTCAGGATTAAATTTGAGAATGTTGGAACGACGACGCTAAAAAATGTTTATGCGTATGATACGCTAGATATGGCGACGGGAATGGAATATGTCCCGGGGAGTACGCGAGTAAAGATTACGAGCGGGGAACTTTCGGGAGTCGAGGACGGGATTTTTACGAGTGGAGTTGCGCTCGGAAAATTTGAGCCGGGAGAGACGGCGGAGGTTCGCTATAAGGTCAAGATTTCTGACGAGGAAGGGAAGTTTGTTTGTGGAGAGACGGTGCTTTATAACGGGGCGGCGGTTTCTTTCGGGACAGAAGATTGGAAGGGGAGCGAAGATAGCGGCGACGGAGACGGGGAAAGTAAGGGGGGGATGGCGACGCAATATGATAAGGTTAAAATTACGGTAAAGAGGGATAATTGTACACCGGAAGAGCTTCCGGTTACGGGCCCGGCAGAGATTATTCTTGCGGTGATTGTTGTCTTAGGCGTTGGAGCGGGGGGCGCGTATTATATAACTTCGAGAAGAGCGGTTAAGAAGATAGAAAAGCAGATAACGCAAGGTAAGGGCGTGAAGCAAGAATAACGGCTAAACGGGAAACGATGTTCCGTCAGCCCGCCGTCGCGGGTGACGGCCGTCTCGTCCTCGGTCGTGACCTCCGGATGTTCCCTTATTAGCCTTTTATTCTTGCTATATCTTCGCATATATGATAGAATATTATAGATATATTAAAGATAAGGAAAAGCAATGAAAAAAGCAGTTATACTTGTCGGCGGAAAACAGTATTTGGCCGGCGAGGGTGAGACCCTTAGGGTGGACCTCCTCCCTGAAGGAACGAAAGAGCTCGAAACTGATGCTTTGCTTGTTATTGACGGAGACAAAACCGAAGTCGGAACGCCGACGGTTAAGGGAGTCAAGGTTAAGGCGAAGGTTGTTGAAGAGCTTGTTAAAGGCGAAAAAGTTCGCGTTATTCGCTATCATTCGAAGAAGCGCGTTCATAAAGAGAACGGTCACCGTCAGAAATATTCTTTGATTGAGATTATTTCAATCAAATAATTTTACTCATTAGGATTTTCAAAAGATTCATTCTCGGGTCGGTGTTCTCTCGGCCCGTCGTTACGGGCGAGAGCCACCTCATCCTCGGCCGTGGCCTCCGGGAGTCCCTCGTAATGAACTTTTGCAAAATCCTTTTTTGGTGCGTTGCTTAATTGAGATTATTTGTTATAATAGTGCATATGGCTACTGTTATTTCGGTAACAAATCAAAAGGGAGGAGTTGGGAAGACGACGACGGCCGTTAATCTCGCCTATTATCTTGCGAAAGATAGGTTTAGGACGCTTCTGATTGATTTCGACCCGCAGGGGAACGCGAGCTCGGGACTAGGGATAAACAAGGACGAACTGAGGGCGACGATGGTGGACGTGATGGGGGGAGGGGCGCCGATGGACGCGGCGATTGTTCCGACAAAGACGAAAAACTTAGATATTGCACCGACGGTTTCGGAACTAGCGAATGCGGAGGTCGAGCTGACGAAAGTAAGAAACAGATTCAGGATTTTAAAGGACGCGATAGCGAGAGTCGAGGGGGATTATGATTATGTAATTATTGACTCGCCTCCGAGCTTGTCGCTTTTAACGGTCAACGGGATGATTGCGTCGGATTTTCTCCTGCTACCGGTTCAGACGGAGTTTTACGCGTTGGAGGGGGTTGCGCAACTTTTGGAGTCGATGAAACTGGTAAAGAAAGCGATGAATCCGAACTTACAACTTTTGGGGGTACTAGCGACGATGTATGATAAAAGGACTTCGCTTTCGGCAGAAGTTTTAAACGAGATTAAAAAATATTTTAAAGAAAAAACTTTCCAGACGACAATTCCGAGAAATGTGCGGGTTGCGGAAGCGCCGAGCCACGGAGTTCCGGTTGGGGAGTATGATAAGTTTTCGAGAGGGGCGAGGGCATATAAAGAACTTGCGAAAGAGGTTGAAAGGAGGACGGGGAGAAAATGAGTTTAGGAAGAGGACTAGGGAGGGGGTTTGAGGCGTTAATTCCGACGGATTTGATTGACGAGGAATTTGACCCAACAAGCCGGGAAGACGAAAAGGTTTCTAAGTTAGTCGAAATCCCGCTAGAAAAAATTACGCGCGACGAGGAACAGCCGCGAAAGGATTTTTCTAAGGAAGCTTTAGAGGAGCTTGCGAAGTCGATAGAAAAGCACGGGGTCTTACAGCCGATTGTGGTTTCGAGGGAGAAGGGATTAAAAGACGGGGCGGAATATAAGATTGTTGCGGGGGAGAGAAGGTTTCGGGCGGCGAAGATTGCGGGGCTAAAGAAAATCCCGGCGATTGTTCGGACGCTTGATGCGCAAAACCGATTAGAGCTTTCGATTATTGAGAACGCTCAGAGGGAAGATTTGAGCGCGATTGAGTTGGCGACGGCGTATGCGAAACTAAAAACCCAGTTTAACCTTTCGGATAAGGAAATTGCGGAGAAAGTTGGGAAAAGGGAAACGTCGGTTGCGAATACGATTCGGCTTTTGAACTTGCCGGAAGAGGCGAAGCGAGTGATGCGCGAAGAGAAACTTTCGGAGGGGGTGATGAGGCCGATGATTGGGAAAGACGAGAAAGAGATTTTGAAAATCTTGCCGAAAGTTGTGAGCGAAGGATGGACGGCGAGGAAAGTTGAGGAATATTTTAGCAAGGAGAGGAAGAAGCGACAGAGTTCGAGTGAGGCGATAAAGTTGTATGAATATGAACAGCATATCCAGAAACTAACCGAGAAATATAAGGTTTCTAAGATTAAGATTGAAAATAAAAGTATTACGTTGACGTGCAAGACGAAAGCGGAGCTAGATAAACTGCTGCATATTCTCGAGAATAAAGTCTAAACGGCGAGCGGCGTCCTTCGCGCCCGTCGTTACGGGGCTCCGGCGCCTTTCTCCTCGGTCGTAACCTCCGGAAATCGCCTTATTAGCCTTTATTCTCGATTGCGTAGCAATTGGTTGAGTTTTTGGCGGGCGTGGGAAGTTATTATCTTGTCAAACCAAGAGGCTTTGGGGGTTTGGTTTTTACTGGTTAGGATTTCGACGACGTCGCCTTGTTCGAGTTTTCGGTTTAGATTTGACATTTTACCGTTGATTTTAACGCCAACGACGTGACCGCCGATTTCGGAATGGAGACGGAAAGCGAAATCGAGGGGCAAGGAACCTTTTGGGAGGTCGATAATATCGCCTTTAGGGGTATAAACAAAAATTTTATCGGCGAAAAGATTAAGGCGGAGTTTCTTTAAATCGACCTTTTTACCGTTGCGGAGTTTGGCAGCGGCGTCTTGGAGCTCAGTAATCCAGAGGAGGGAAGTTGGGAGGTGTTGGATTTTCCCTTCTTTATAATTTTCGGTCAGTTTTTGTTCGTTATAATAGAAACTGGCGGCGAGACCGCGCTCGGCGTATTCGTGCATCTCGCGGGTACGGATTTGGAACTCGATAATTTTTTTGTCGGGGGTGATAACGGTGGTATGGAGGGACTGATAGCCGTTTTGCTTTGGTTTAGCGATATAATCTTTAATACGCTCGTTCATTGGAGTATAGAGGGAATGGACAAGACCGAGAGTTAAATAACAAGAAACGATGTCGGGGACGATAATGCGGAGGGCGGTTAAATCATAAATCTCGCCCATGTTTTGGTTGTGTTTTGCGAGTTTTTTATGGAGAGAATAGACGGATTTTACGCGGCCGGAGATTTTAAAGTCGATTTTTTCGTCTTTTAGGGTTTTTGAGACTTCGCGTTTGATTTTTTCGAGAGTTTTTTCGGCGGATTTGTTGTGTTTTTCAATTAAATCTTTTAGATAGTCGAAGCGACGGCGATCGACATAATAAAAGGCGCGGTCAGCGAGTTCGACGCGGAGTTGACCCATATTTAAACGTTCGGCAAGCGGGGCGAAAACCTCAAGAGTTTCTTTGGCGATTTTGAGTTGTTTTTCGGGAGGGAGGGCGGAAAGGGTGCGGATGTTGTGGAGGCGGTCGGCGAGTTTAATGATGAGGACGCGAATGTCGGAGCCGAGGGCAATCATTAGGCGGAGGAAATTGTCTTTTGTTGCGGGGAGGTAAGAATCGAGGTCGCGCATATTTTTACGGGCGGTCGAAATCTTCGTTACGCCGTCAACAAGAAAGGCGACGGAATCGCCGAACTCTTTTTTTATTTCGTCGAGAGTTAGGTCGGTATCTTCGACGGTATCGTGGAGGACGCCGGCGATGATTGTATCTTCGTCCATTCCCCATTCTTCGAGAATCTTTTTCACGGCGAGAGGGTGGTTGATATAGGGTTCGCCGGATTTACGGAGTTGAGAAGAGTGCTTTTTGGTTGCGAGAGAAACAGCACGCTTTAGACGTTCGGACGAGGCGGGGGACTTTTCGGCTATTTTTTCTTTCGCGTTCATTATGGTATAATTATAGCATAATGACAAAAGTTTTATGGACAGACGGAAGCGCAGAACCGAACCCGGGGCCAGGGGGATATGCGGTGATTATGGACGGGAAGCCGGTTCGACTTGGGGGTGCGGAGGCGACGACGAATATAAAAATGGAGGGGACGGCGATTTTAGAGGCGATTAAATTCGCAAAAGCGGAGTTCCCGGGGGAGGGGATTGAAATTCATACGGATTCGCAGTTTTGGAAAAATGTTTTAGAGATTTGGGCGCCGAAGTGGAAAGCGGACGGTTGGAAAAAACGAAACGGGGAGATTAAAAATCTGGAGCTAGTTAAGGAAGTTTTTCGGTTTTATAAGGAAAACCCGGTGAAGTTGATTTGGGTGCGAGGGCATGTTGGGACGGAGATGAACGAGTTGGCGGATGAGTGGGCGAACAGAGCGAGAGAGGGGGAGAGAGTTTGATGAAAAAAATTATTGTTAAAGTTCATTTAGGGAAAAGTCGAGAGGCGTTCGAGCAGAAACTCTCGGATATTGAGTTTGATTTTTCGCCGGTATATTGGCAACACGACCGGGTTTATGTTCCGCGGGGATATAAGCGGGGCGAGAACTATCCGCGGATGATAATGAGGACGGAGATGAAAGCGGTTGATAGACCGCCGAGGTATTTTATTATTTTAAAGAGACATATTGAGGATTCGGGGATTGACGTGGTTTATGAGACGCCAATTCGAGATTATACGGAAGTTGTGGGGATTATTCAGCAACTTGGGTTTAAACTTCTTGCGGAAGTTTCAAGGAAGCGGCAGGAGATAAAGATGGCGGAGGGGACAATTCTTTATCTTGATAAAGTTGAGGGGGTTAACGGGTTTTTCTCGAAGATTGAGACGGTTGTTTCGGAAAAGGATTCGGCGGAGAGGGTTAGGGAGGAAGTTGTTTCGACGTTTAGGAGTTTAGAGGAGACGAATTTTGTTGAAGATTGCTACGC
>CAZMWH010000010.1:16621-18739 GCA_964570115.1 uncultured Candidatus Saccharibacteria bacterium
AAAAATAAACATTGACATTATGATTTCGGCTATGGTAAACTAGATTAGAACCATAGGAGAAATTATAAATGTCATACAAAAACTGGGGAAAGTTGGGGGGGATTAGTAATCTGGGGAGTCTGGGGAAATTCGGAGGGTTTCAGGAAACGGTAGTCATGGGTCGTTTTTTGAAGTCTTCCTGCATAGCGTTTGCCGTCTTTTTGATGGCTTTTTTGTTTGTGCCGTATTTAGCATCGAACGCTAACGCTACCACCACCGAGGTTTATGGGAACATAACTTGGCCCCAGATTGCTCTTTCTCTTGATACTGGTGGGGACGTTAACTTCGGGACAATTACACCGTCCGTCAATAACGGAACTAATTTCGGGACTATGGTTGTTGCGAAGAAGAACGTTAAGATTACTTCTAACGGGAAATCTGCTCGCGTTTATCTCTCCGTAAACAGCGACAGCTCTAACTCACTTACGCTCTCTGGTTCGAGTTTAACAATTCCTCCGGCTGCGGGTTCTTGGACGGCTCCTGCCGCGCTGGGCGGAAAGGGTTGGGGGTTTGCCGTTCCGGATAAAACTGTTTCGGAGACAACGACCTATGAAACCCCGTTCGCGACGGATATTGATTTCGATGAGACTTTTGGGCTTTCTGATAACTCGATTTCTGATCAGTTGCAGGTTATCGACGACGGTTATGACGGTCAGACTTGGGCGGCGCTTCCTTTAAAGGGCGATGAGAAAAAGATTTATGATGTTGCTTTGACTGGTTCTGGCGCAACGATTACTGCCGACGCAGACAAAAATAATTTCGATGTTTATTACGCGGTGATGGTTGATGAGACCTTAATTTCTGGGACTTATTCTAATTCGGTGGTTTATACGGCGATTGCTTCGGGATCGGATATGACTACGGCTAGCACTAATATTTCTGTTATGAACGCCGATTCTAATGGGATTAATGCCAGCACAAAACGCTTTGCGAACACGGGCGATGAGCTTACACTAAAGTTTGACCTGGCGGCGGACGCGGGGTTGGTCTCGAAGACTAATACCGAAGTTTATCTGGTTCCGCATACGACGATTGCGGGGGCGAACTATGCGATTACGAGCGCGATTGCTAGCGCTAAAAACACTTATCCGAAGTGTACGATTGCGGCGGACGCGGATTATACGGTGAGTACTGACGGCGTGGCGGGGGCGACGATTAATTGTACGATTGGGAATAGTCAGAGCGGGGCGGCGCCGACGGTGGCTGATAATACGAGCACTGATACGGCGGGGTACTATGACGTTTGGGTTAGGGTTACGGTTAACAATCAGAGTATTGATTATATTTCCAAGTATATGCCGGATGCTTCGACGACTGAGCCGGCGGTTATCTTCGCTGGGCTTCAGAGCAAGTATAATGATGACTATGTCGTGAAGACGATGCAGGAAATGACAACGCAGGTTTGTAAGTTGACAAATAAATGGGGAACTGGGTATGGGGCGAGCGCGAGCGTTTATGATTATACCGGAACCGGGACGGCTAAAGGAACGGGAGCTTCGGCGGCGGCGATTGGGACGGGAACATTTTTGCTCGCGGATACGAGGGAGACGGTTGCGAGCGGGGGAAAGACGATAAACGGAACTAGATATAAGACATATATTGTTAGGAGACTCGCTGACGGGAACTGCTGGATGGTTCAGAACCTTGATTATGATTTAGGCGCAAACAGAACTCTCACTAAGGAAAAGACGAACGTTACCGCGGACAAAACTATAGCTTTACAAAACCTTTCTAGTACGATTGGGAGTAGCTGTTCTGCGCAATTCCAAAGTCGCGGTACGTTCGGCACCAACTGTCTATGGGGCTCGCTAAAGGACGAAAGTGGAAACACGATAACGTCTGCCGCGAATAACTCACGTTCGGCTTTCGCGAGGTCGTATAACTATGATCTTGGGTATTTGACTGGAACGTCTAATACTTCCGACCCGACAACTTGTGAGGCAATAACTCAAAGCGAAGCTGTCTGGAACACGGCTTGTGCTATGAGCGGGAGAATTGATAATAAAAGTTCGGGGACAGACGACGGGACGACACAAGATTCGACTTGGCAACCGGAATACATTAGTAATTCTACTGGCT
>CAZMWH010000011.1:0-11861 GCA_964570115.1 uncultured Candidatus Saccharibacteria bacterium
GGCGGAAGCTGATTCTACCCTTTGTAAGATCGTAAGGGGTTAACTCAACTTCAACCTTATCACCCGGGACGAGGCGGATAAAGTTTTTACGCATTTTTCCGCTCATGTGGGCAATGATAATATGACCATTCTCGAGTTCAACCCGAAATTGGGTATTAGGCAAAGCCTCAACGACTTTACCGGTGAGTTTAATCACTTCCTTTTGACTAGCCATAAATTACCTCGCTATTATATCAAAATATTTACTTTTGTGCAATAGGATTTTAGTCAACTAAGACGGCGCGAACGAATTGGCGGGAGAGGTAGGTTTGTTTGGTTTGAGACCATTCGCCAGTACAGGTAATCAAAGTGAGACTTTCTTTGCCGCGTTCGGGGGAAGTGAGGGCGATGGACATATAACTGTCGGAATCGTTGAGTGAGATTTCTTTGTTTTCAACAACTTTATATTCGAAGATTTCGCCGTCGCCGCGTTCGAGGGTGATTAAATCGCCCTCTTCGAGTTCGGGGAGATATTTAAAGACGCCGACTTTGGTGGGACCGCCATTATGACCGTCGATGAGGACGGTTCGCCCTTCGCCGGGTTTTCCGGAGGAAGAATACCAGCCGACGTCATAAATCCCGGCGGGAGTGTTGAGTTCGCCGGAGGATTTTAGACCCATTGCAAAAACGCGGGCGTCTTTTACGCCGAGCTTTTCAATCGAAAGGTAGCGCGGACGGTCGGGAGCGACGTTATAAGCGGCGCGTTCGTCGGCGGAAACTTCGGTTTCATCGAGAGCTTCTTCTTCGCCGGAAGTTTCGGAGACGGCGCGGGGAGAACCTTCTTTTTCGTTATAATAATTATATTCGAAAATAGCGGTTTTGCCGAGGAAGAAGGCGAGCGCGGCGATCAGAAGTCCCCAAAGAACTTTACTGATAATAGACTTAGTTTTTTTAATATTCATTTTCCCACCCTCGTCCATTTTAGTTTTCCTTTCCATAATCGTCATAAGTTACCATTAAGGCTCGCGAGTCGAGACTGCGGAGATTTTCTAAGGCGACAGTAACAACGATTAAAAGTCCGGTTCCCGAGAGCGAAAGTCCGAGTGGAGCGCCTTCGAGGATAATGAAGATATAATCGGTGATGAACGGAAGCATGGCGATTAAACCGAGGGAGAGCGCGCCGAAGAAATTAAGGCGGTTAATAATCTTAGAAAGATATTCGGCGGTTTTTACGCCAGGGCGAATACCCTCAATAAAGCCGCCTTGTTTTTGGAGGTTGTCGGCGATTTCGTTGGTGTTGAAGATGATGGTGGTATAAAAATAGGTGAACATAATGACGAGGACGAAGTAAATTGCGGGATAGACGAACCATTGGGCGGTGATGCCGTTGGGATATTGAGTTGAGAAATTGCTGGCGCTAGGGGCGGTAAAGAGGGTAGTTAAAGTTGAGCCGAAGGAATTGTCGGGGTTGACGGAGGTGATGACTTGACCGATTAGAGCGGGGAGAGAGAGGAAGGCGGTTGCGAAAATAACGGGAATAACGCCAGCGGCGATTAACTTTAGAGGGAGGATTGATTTAATGCCCCCATAGGCGGAGTTGCCGCGGACGCGTTTCGCATAGTTAATTGTAATTATTCGCTGAGCCTCGTTTAATTTAACGAGGAAGTAGATAACGATAAGGAGCGCAACGGCGAACCCGAGGACAATCCAGAAGACGGTTGGGTTGACAGGGAGATTAAGCCAGCCGAAGAGACTTAAACTGCCGGCATCGGTGTTGAAGAGGGCGGAGGTTAGACTGGCGAAGGTTGATGGGAATTGGGAGATGATTGAGGCGAAAATCAACATTGAAATACCGTTGCCAATTCCCTGCTCGGTCATAAGTTCGCCGATCCACATTAAGACCATTGAACCGCAGACCATAGCGGAGACGGAGATAATCCAGTCCATAGTAGTCAGGTCGGGAAGGACAGCGGTGTTGGCGCCGACGACGGACTGATAGAGAATATAGATATAGGCGATGGACTGGATGATGGCGAGGGGGACGGCAGCGATACGCGTCCATTGGTTGATCTTGCGGCGACCAGTTTCGCCGTCGTTTGAGAGTTCTTCGAGAGAAGGGATTGCTTTGGTTAAGAGTTGGACGACGATTGAGGCGGTAATATAGGGGGAGAGACCAACGAGGATAATTGAGAACGCGGTTAAACCACCGCCGGAGATTAAGTTAAGGAAGTTCCCGAAATCGGAGCTTTCGAGGAGGTTCTGGACGGCTTCGCGGAAAGTTGTAGGGTTGCCCATTGGGACGGGGATATGAGCCAAGAAACGATAAACGACTAAAAGCCCGATAATAATACCGAGGCGTTTTAACATATCTTTGTTTTTTAGGGATTTGAAAATGGTCTTAAAATGCATATTATTATTTTCTGAACCTCTGATAGATTTACTTAATCTATAATAGCATAAAAATCGGAATAAAAAAATATCCCCGAAGGGATATTTTTATTATTTTTCTTCCTTTTTCGCGCGCATAGGGACGGGAGATTTTTTGAAGCTTCCGCCGGCTTTTTTCAAGGCTTCAATCGCGGATTTTGAGGCGAATTGAGTTTCGAGGGCGATTTTAGCGGTAAGTTCGCCGCGGGAAATAACTTTAACCTTAACGTATGGAGACGAGATTAAAGATTTTTCGGCGAGGACGAAGTTATCGACGTTCCCTTTTAAGTCGTTAAGGCGGTCGGTATAAATAACCTCGGCCTTAGTATGGAGGGATTTAAAGCCCTTTAGCTTCGGGATGGCCTGCATGATGGCGCGTTGACCGCCCATAAAGCCGGTCGGCATCTTTCTATGGCCAGTACGAGATTTTTGACCCTTAGTACCACGACCGGCGGTTTTACCTTGGCCGGCGGAGATACCGCGACCCTTTCGGGAAGGACGGGTGTTTTTGTTGACTTCTAAATCGTTATATTTCATAGTTATTTCTCCTTCTTTTCAGCTTTTTTGGCTGGTTTTGGAGCAGGTTTTTTAGCGGATTTCGTACTAGAGGCGGTTTTTTTGGCCTTAGGAGCGGTTTTAGCTTTAAGAGCCGTAGTAGTCCACTCTTTACGCGGAGCTTGCTGGCGAAGCCCCTCGATAACGGCGTAGGCGATATTAACTTTATTGGTTGAGCCGAGAGACTTAGAAATTAGGTTTTTGACGCCAGTTAAACCGATAATAGAACGGACAACGCCGCCGGCGATAATACCGGTACCAGGGGCGGCGGGTTTCATTAAGACGTCGGCGCCAGTAACTTTAGTTTCGACTTCGTGGCAGATGGTTTCGCCATCCATCGCGAAAGTGAGCATATTTTTCTTCGCCTTGGCGGTTGCTTTGGCGACGGCGGAAGTAACGTCGTTACCCTTGGCGACGCCAACGCCGATTTTATTTTTATGGTTGCCGATTGCGACGAGAGCTTTAAAGCGCATACGGCGACCACCGGCGACGGTTCGGGAAACGCGGTCGATGTTGATCGTGACTTCGTCGAACTCTTTCGGGGCGTCGTTAGCCTTGACGCGGTCGCGGCGGTTGTTGCGTCCCATCTTACGTCCGCCAATATCACGGCGTTCGCGGGTCGCGGCGACCTTATCGGTCATCTTTAAAGTTCCGGATTTGTTGATAACTTTAGGGGCTTTTTCTTTAGATTCGGGCATATTAGAACTCCAATCCTTCCTTTCGGGCGGCGTCCGCAAGGGCGGAGAGACGTCCGGCGTATAATTTAGCGCCACGGTCGAAGACGACTTTTTCGACTTTAGCTTTTTTTGCTTTTTTGGCGATTTCGGCGCCGATTTTAGCGCATTTTTCGGTTTTAGAACCAGTTAGTTTTGAACCGACAGTCGAAGCGTAAGCTAAGGTTATACCTTTATCGTCGTCGATAAGCTGGGCGGTAATGTGTTCGTTAGAGATGTGGACGCTAAGGCGAGGACGCTCAGCGGTGCCGTGGATTTTAGCGCGAGTGCGATTTGCGCGGAAAATAGATTTCATATTATTTCTTTCCTGCCTTTCCTGCCTTACGGAGGATGACTTCGTCGACATATTTAATACCCTTACCCTTATAAGGTTCAGGTTTCTTTAGGCTACGAATTTCCGCAGCGACTTGACCGACTTTTTGTTTGTCGATACCGCTGACGGTAATTGTCATTTTATCGGTTTTTAGTTCGACTCCCTCGGGGGCGGTATATTTAACGGGGTGAGAAAAGCCGAGAGCCATCTCAATCGTCTTGCCGCTTCCTTGAAGACGGAAACCGACACCGTTGATCTCGAGTTGTTTTGAGAAGCCTTTAGTAACGCCGATAACTGCGTTGTTTAAAAGCGCTCTTTGAAGACCGTGCCAAGCGCGGGATTCGGGTTCGTCGTCGCTTCGCGTAACGAGAATCTTAGTCCCTTCGACGGTCGTTTTAGTATTTTTTTGAACCGGAACAGAGAGCGAACCCTTAGGTCCAGCAACAGTAATTTCGCTGTCGCCGACCGTAATTGTCACTCCTGCCGGAATATCGATAGGTTGTTTTCCGATACGACTCATAAAATTCCTTTAGTTTTAATATCTAGGGGATTATATCATAAAAAGGGGGTTTTAGTCAACAGAGATTTATGGTATAATCGCGAAGTCTCCTCTCTTTTTAAGGGCGGAGAAGAATCTTACTTTTGGAGGTTAGAGAGATGACCCAGGAAAAGTTTAGGCTAACGGAAGAACAGATGAAACAGATTGAAGACTTTCTGTTTCGGCAGGCGACTCGCGACGACTACGTGTTGTCGGAAGTCGTGGGGGCGTTCTACTGTCCGGAGGATCTGGTTTTGACTGATGGGAACGGGAAGGAGACTCGGAAGTTTACGTGGGCGGAAGCGATGGAGATTGAGTCGTATATCCGTCATTTTTTCCCGGGGTTCAGGATGCCGACGGTGTCCGAATATGGACTGATGGCGCTGGAAGCGACGGGGGACGCTTTGGATGGCGACGATGTCGTGCGGGAACTGGATTTGAACCGGAACGGAATCGGTCATCCGGTCGGGCGCGGCGTCGCGGAACACGAAGGCGAGTGGGCGGCGTACTGGACTGGAACCGAAGCACCGGCGCATCCGGCGATTGCCGAGCATCAGGCGTACGCGCTGATTATCACCGAGACGAACACGATTCTCGATCGCGAACGGGTCGATGTTAATCGGCGGCTGTCGGTCAGGGTGTTGTATGATCTCGACCAGTAATCTTTCTTTTCTTCAAAAAGCCCCGGCGAAAGTCGGGGCTTAAAAATGTTTTTTATTTTTTATTCTGTGACGCCGAGTTCGATGCGTTTGAACTGGCGAATGGTGATGTTTTCGCCGGTCTTGGCGATTGACTCTTTAATAAACTCGGCGACGGTTTTGGAATCGTCGAGAATATAAGGTTGGTTCATCAAAACTTTATCGGAGAAAGCTTTTTTCGCTTGACCCTCGAGGATTTTTTCTTTCATGTTTTCGGGGCCTTTAAAGTTTTCTTCGAGCTCTTTCATCTTTTTCTCGCGAACGTCGGCGGGGATATCTTCCTCGGAGACGTAGAGCGGGTTCATCGAGGCGACTTGCATCGCGATTTGATGGGCGAGAGTTTTAAACTCGTCAGTCTTCGCGACAAAAGAAGTTTCGCAGTTGACTTCGACGATGGCGGCGATACGACCGTCATGGACATAAGAATCGACAAGACCCTCGCGAGTTTCGCGGTCGCCGCGTTTTTCGGCTTTAGTTAAACCTTTTTTACGCATGGCGTCGAGAGCTTTATCGAAGTCGCCGTTTGCTTCGACGAGAGCGTTTTTAGCGTCTGTTAAACCGACGCCGGAAAGCTCTTTAAGTTTTTTAATATCTTCGATAGAAATATTAGCCATATTTCTCCTTTTTAGATTTTTATTATTTTTTACCTTCTTTGATTGCTTCGACAAAATAATCGAGGACGAGTTGCTCGGCTTTAACAGCGTCGTCGTTCATTGGGATAACGTAGTCGATCCCGGACGGGTCAACGTTGGTATCGCAGATGGCGATGACGGGAATGTTGAGGGTTTTTGCTTCTTTAATCGCGTTTTTATCTTCGACCGCGTCAGTAACGAGGATCGCAGCGGGTTGTTCGGACATATCTTTAATTCCGCCATAGCGTTCGTTAAGCAAGTCGATTTCTTCTTGGTAGCGTTGGACTTCGAGTTTAGAATAGCGAGACTCAAGTTCGCCGGATTTCATTCTGCGCTCGAGGTCTTTAACTTTTTTGATTTGGCGATTAACGGTTTCGACGTTGGTTAGAGTTCCGCCGACCCAACGGACGGTAACGTAAGGCATCTCGACTGATTCGGCGGCGGTCTTTACGAGCTCTTTAAGGGATTTTTTCGTCCCGACGAAGAGGATTTTCTTCCCGGATTTCGCGGTTTCGGTCGCGAACTTTAGGGCTTTATCGAGACCGTCAACGGTTTTCTCGAGGTTAATAATATGCGCTTCTTGGCGTTTGCTATGGATGTAAGGCGCCATCTTAGGGTGCCAACGGCTAGTCTTATGACCGAAATGCGCTCCCGATTCAAAGAGAGCTTTCATATCGACTTTTACAGTCATCTATGATTTCCTTTCTCTTACTCCGCGAGAAATTAGATTTTTAAATCAGGAAATCGCTCGCGGGCGTTTCAATTAAATTATTACGAGGGATATTTTAGCATGGATTTTTTAAAAAAGCAAGGAAACTTTACGGTAAGTCGGTTTTATGGTAAATTATGACTAGGTCTTTTTCTAGAGCGAGGCTTGCTTGAGGAAAAAGATACTTTTAGTCTAGGGGGTTTGTACCTTGAAAATTAAGAGTCGGCGAGATCTGTGTTTGACCGGGTTAAAGTACAACTCGGAGATACAGGATTATCAGGAGTGGTGTTACCATGTGATTACTCAGACGGGAGATTTGAAATATAATCTGTTGTATGAGTTGGCCGCGGAAGAGCGGATTAAGCCGGACAGTCGACTTGCCGGTTTGTTCCGGATGTTGGTTGCTGAGATTCGGCTGCGCGAACGGGAGCTTAAGGAAGCCAAGGAGCATATCGAGGAACTCGAGAGCCAGATTCAGTTTGAGCGTCGGTCGCGCGAAGTGGTAGACGAGGAAGATGTTTTTGACGAAGACGGAAAGGTAAAGGGATATTGCGGGGCTTGAGCCGATTCAGTATTTTCGGGAGGCGAGGAGCCTCCCTTTTCTATGATGATATTGATTTTTATTTTAAAGTGTGATATAATTATAGGTATATGGTCGTTTGACCTAATTTTTATAGGAGGGGAGTACGTTAAAATGGCAGGACAGAAGGTAAGCAGGTTTGGTTTGGACGCTGAACTATCCGTCTATAATGTAGTTTACAGACGGGACGGCAGCGCCTTGTTGGGCAAAAAGTTTCTCGACTTGATTTTGGCATTTTCTGAAGAGGAAAAGGGCAGATTGGAAAAGGAAGGAAAAATTGAGACCGAAGAGTATCGGATTTTTACTGAACGAATTGAGCATATCAAGATGATTTACGAAGATCGAGCCAAGGGACAGTGTGCTTATATTCCTCAAGCAGTCAATCCGTATCTCCGTCAGTATCTTTTGAAGTGGGCTCCAGACGAGCTTCTCGGAAGGTTCTATCTCGCGCTTTTTGACACTCAGACTATGGTCAGAGGCAAGGTTCTTTGCGAGCTGGCCAGTAGACATGAAGACGATTTGGAGGAATTTCTGAAACCGGAAAATTGGACTCCGAGCATTCGTGAGGTTAACGAGACCTTAAAAAAACGCTCAAGCGCGACTACTCTGAGAGATGAGCTGATGGCTATTCTGACGGGGAGCAAGCATCGTTGTTATTATGGTGAAGACTATCACGTGAGAGGGATTTTCGGAGGGAAGCCGTTGTTTAGAACGAAGGAAGAGGAGCGGGCATTTAGAGGAGTTTAATAAGTCCTGTTTAACTTGGGAGGTTTTAGACCTCCCTTTTTTATTTCTTGCGGAGTTTAGGGTTTACATTTTAGGGAAAGTTTAGTATAATAGCGGGAATTATGAGTAAAACAGAATTACATCCTAAAGATTATCGCTTTGTTGTCTTTTCTGATGAGGCGGCGAAGTTCTCTTTCTTGACTCGTTCGACTGCGAAAAGTGAAGAGACGATTAAATGGACTGACGGAAAAGAATATCCGCTAGTTAAGGTGATGATTTCCTCCGCAAGCCACCCGTTCTTTACTGGCGAAGAGAAAATTATCGATACTGAAGGTCGCGTTGATAGGTTTAAGGCGCGTGCTGAGAGAGCGGCAAAACTACGCGCGAGCTTAGGCAACAAGGTTAAAAAAGCCAAAGCCGAAGCAAAGAAGAAAGAAGAAAAAGAAAAGAAGTAAAAAGTCCCCCGGAAGGGGGATTTTTTTATATGAGGTAGATGGGAGCGCTGAGCGGGAGGCTTTTGTAGGGGGTACTACGGGCGGGCTTGTCGCCGGTGTCGACTAAGGGGAGCTGCTGGTCGATTTCGCGATAATAGACGATTTTGCCTGTTGAGTCGAGGATGGCGTGACCGTGGCCAGATTTACGGTCGTCTAAATCTTCGCGGTTTTTAGCGAAAAAGATGTCGATTTTCTGGGAAGTGTCTTCGCGATGGAAAATCTTGATTTTTGCGCTAAAAAAGTTTTGGACTTGGGCGTAGAAAAGGTTGTAGAGAAAGTCGAGCTTTTTGTGCTTCTTTCCGATTTGGCGGAACTCATATTTAAAGCAACTGGTTCTAAAGAGGATTTCTGAGTTGACGACATCGAGAAAACGTTTAAGGGAGAAATATTGGTTTTCGAATTCTAGCCAGTCGGAAAACGAGTCGGGTTCGGGAGTTTTGCGAGTAAGCGCTTCGAACTCTTTTTCGAGTTTTTCGCGTTCGGCGCGACAGCGAAGAATGTTCAAATGGTGGTTTTGTTTATGGAGTTCCGATTCTTCGATAGAGGCTTCGAGAGTGCGGATTTCGGTAAGGATTGGAACAAAAGCGTCGAGGTCGGGAGCGAACATAGAGTTTCACCTACCTTTCTAAAGAACGTCATCTTTTTAGAGGAATAAAATAATTTTAAGATAAAAGAGAACCTTCCGTCAAGCGGAAACATTTTCTTGTTGGGCGCGGAAGTTGTGATATAATAGATTTGCAACTACTGATAGAACCCGCCGGTTTTTGCTATTTTTAGTAAGAACAGTAATTTAACTTTTATAATCTTCATTTAGTTTTGCGACGAAGTTTTAACTGGCACCGTGAGGATATCAGTTGATTTCGTCGCAAGGCGGATTTATTGGTAGTTGCACCTCGTGGTGCCATTTTTGTTTTCGAGGAACCTTCGAGGCTAGTAAAACTAAAGGAGGTAAAATGAAAAAGAAAACAATAAAAACTTTAATTTTAGCGGGGGTGATGGCGATTGCGGGGCTGGGGGGACTAGTAAGACCGGTTTATGCGGCGAAGACGTGTGAGGAACATACGTCTACGACTGGAGATGTGTATTATGAGTGGAGTGATGGAAGTGGGGCTTGTACACCGCAGGCGAGCGGAAGCGGAAGTGGAGGAATTTGGGATGGGCTTCAGCAAACTCAAGGTGAGTTTAGTAACCAAAGTTTAGAGACTACGGTACAGACTATTGTAAATGTGGTTTTATATATTGTCGGAATTGTGGCGGTAGTAATGATGATTTTGGGCGGGTTTCAATATATTACGTCTTCGGGCGATGCGGCGAAAGTTACGAAAGCAAAAAACACTATTCTTTACGGGATTGTTGGGCTAGTGATTGCGGTTTTAGCATACGCGATTGTGGACTTTGTGCTTTGGAGACTTGGGGCGTAAGTTAGTTAGAGAATAGCTAGAACATTTCGAGATAGGCGTCGATAAAGGGGAGGACTTTTCCGTCCAGAACCGCGTCGGCGTCTTTTTCTTCGTGTTTAGTACGGGTATCTTTAACGAGCTGATAAGGTTGGAGGACGTAGTTTCTAATTTGTTGCCCCCATTTTGCGGATTCTCCGGCGCGGAGTTTGTCGATACTTTCGGCGGCTTGTTCGAGTTTCATTTTCGCGAGCTTTCCGCGAAGGATTTCGAGGGCTTTTTCCTTGTTTTGGAGCTGGGAACGTTCGTTTTGAATGGCGACGACGGTATTGGTCGGGAGATGGGTGATGCGGATGGCGGAGTTGGTGGTGTTGACGGATTGGCCGCCATGACCGCCGGAATGATAAGTGTCGATTCTGAGGTCTTTTTCGTCGAGTTTAATCTCATTGTCGGATTTGATGATGGGGAGGATTTCGACGAGAGAGAAGGAAGTTTGGCGTAAGTTATCGGCGTTAAAGGGAGAAAGGCGGACGAGGCGATGGACGCCATGTTCGGATTTTAGGGTTCCGTAGGGGTTTTGACCCTTGATTTCATAGACGGCGGTTTTAATGCCGGCTTCTTCGCCGGGGGTGCGTTCGAGAAGGCTGGCTTTAAAGTTGTTGCGCTCGAAAAATCTCAGATACATACGCTCGAGCATTGACGCCCAATCCATTGCTTCGGTTCCGCCGACGCCGGCGGTGATGCGAAGAATGGCGTCGTTTTTGTCATATTCGCCGGTAAAACGGAGAGATTTTTTTAGGGTTTTTAGGTTTGATTTTATGGCTTCGAGCTGGGCTTTAATTTCTTCTTCGAGATCGACGTCGCCGAGTTCAAGAAGTTCGGAAATATCGGAGATTTGGGTTTTTAGAAGAAGCCAGGGCTCGACTTCGGCGGAGAGTTTAGAAAGGGCGGCGTTTTTTTCTTGAGCGACTTTTGGATTGTTCCAGATTTCCGGGACGGCGACTGCTTTTTCGAGAGCTTCTTTTTCAAGGAGTTTTTCGCTGAGGTTGAGTTTTTGCCAAGAAGAATTAAGGTCGTCTTCGAGGGATTTTAGAGTTTTCTCGAGGTCGTTCATCGTTAGTTTTCTTTTAAGTTTTTAACGAGGGTTTTAAAAATATCGCCGCGGTCTTTATAGCTTTTGAACATATCGAACGAGGAGGCGCAGGGAGAGAGGAGAACAACGGGCGAGACGATTGGCTTTTTTGCGTCAACAAGGCAGGTATCGGAGTTTTCTTCGGCGCGGGTTAGATAAGTTTCGGCGAAAGAGCGGGCTTTTTTAACGGCGTCGTCAAAGTCGGTTCCAGCGAGATAAAACTTTTCTGGGTCTTCGTTTTTAGAAAGTTTTTCTGCGGTTTCGCCGATTAAAACGGCTTTAATTAGGTAAGGGTTGTCGAAAATGAGACGTTTAACGGGTTCGACGTCGACGCCTTTATCTTTTCCGCCGGCGATTAAGACGAGCGGGGTTTTCGGGAAGGATTTGATGGCGGCTTCGAGCGAGGGGAGGACGGTTGAGAAGGAGTCGTCGTAATATTTTACGGAGTTTAGCTCGCGGACAAATTCGATGTGATGGGGGAGAGGTTTAAAATTAGCGAGCGCGGAGCTGACCTCCGAAAAGTTTTCGGTTAGGAAGGTTTCGAGGTCGAGATTGAGAAAAGCGGCGCAGGCGAGGAGGGCGGCTTCGGCGTTTTCTTTGTTATGAGCGCCGGGGATTTTAAGGGAGCTTAAAGCTTCGTTAAGGAGCGGGGATTTTTCCTCGAGGGGATAGGGGAACTTTTTAGCTTTAGAGAGGCTGGCGAGGGTGAAAGTGTTTTTGTTGTCTTTAAAATAGACGAGAGAGTCGGACTCGGACTGATAGCGGGTAATGTTTTCTTTCGCGGAGAGGTATTCTTCGAAGTCTTTGTGGACGTCGAGGTGGTCTGGTTCGATACGGAGGGCGACGGCGACGGACGGAGATTTTTCTAAGTCCCAGAGCTGGAAGGAGGAAAGCTCGTAGATAACGACGTCATTTTCGGTGATTGTGGGAAGGGCGTCGAGGGCGGG
>CAZMWH010000011.1:11961-17952 GCA_964570115.1 uncultured Candidatus Saccharibacteria bacterium
CCGGTAACGCCGATTATCTTCGCTTTGCAGTTTGAGAAGAAAAATTTGGTGACGCTGGTGATTTTTTCCTTTGGGGCGGGGATAAGGTCGGGGCGGACGGAAGGAGTACGGAAGATTAAATCATAATTAGAAAAATCGCGAGATTGTAAATCTTCAGGGGTGAAGTTGTCGAGAATGTCGATTTTGGTATGTTCGGAGAGGTTTGGGTCGGATTTAAAATAGTTCTCGGCGGATTTTCCTTCGAGGCCATAACCTAAGATTAAAATATTCATAAGATTATTATAACACTTTTAGACGGTCGGCGAGGGGGGTTATAAAAGATTTTTCACAAGAGCCGACGGCTACGAGCGAGGAGATTTCGCTACCGGCGAATTCGCGGGCGAGTTTAATGATTTCTGTTTTGTTGATTTGGTCAATATAGACCGGGATTAGGTCGTAGTTTTCGATTTCGTCGGCTTTAAAATATTCGTCGGCGTAGAAATCGGCGAGGTTGCCGACGGTTTGGGCGGAGATTTGGGCGCGGCCGAGCATATAACTCTTTGCGGCCTCGATGTCTTCTTCGTCGAGATTACCGTTTAAGACGGTTTCGAGGGCGGAATGGACGAGCTCAAAAAGTTCTTCGGCTTTTTCGAGCTCGACTTCGCCGGAAAAGTCCCAGGAAGTATTGAGCTCGTCGTAGGTTAAGCCGGATTCGAAAGAATAAACAAGTCCGCGCTTTCGAGCTTCGCCGAAGATTTTAGAGTTCATTGTTCCGGTGAGGATATGGTTCAAGGCGCCGATTGAATAAGCTTCGGAAGTTTCGAGACGGCGGGGAGTAAGAAAGGAAAAGCCGAAAGTTAAATTGGTTGCGTCTTTTCTTCTAATTAGGATTGGGGAGCCGGAATGGAGTGTATCGAGAGGGATTTCGAAGCGTTCGCCCTCTTTTAGGTTCCAAGAATTAAGCATTTTGAGGATTTTGCGTTTGCGGAAAAAACTGAGGTTGCCGGCGATAATAAAGCGCATATTTTTAGCGGTGTGAGTACGGCGGTAATGTTCGCGAATGTCTTTTAGTTCAATGTTTTGGATAGTACGGACGCGTTCAGAGAGGTTTTCGACGGCTTCGCCGATTTGTTGTTGGACGCGTGGCCAGAGGAGACGGTTATAATCGTTCATATAGCCGGTTAACTCGGACTTTACGTTCCCTTTTTCGCTCTTTAGCTCGATTTCGTTAAAACGCGGTTCGCAAATCGCGAGACGTTTTAAATCTAAAATTCGATCCCATTCAAAATCGGCGCACTCAGTTTCGTAGCAGACGGAAATGTCGGAAGTCCAAGCGTTATGATAGGCGCCGTTTTTGGTGAACTCGGCTTCATATTCGCCTTCGGATTTGAACTTGGAGTTGGCGCCGAAAGAAAGATGTTCAACGACATGGGCGGTTTCGTAGATTTCGGGCTTTTTTGAATAGCGAAGACCGGCGCGGAAGGCGACGCGCGTGGACATGACGCTGGCGCCGGGGACGTTGATTAGGAGTCCCTTAGCGCCGGATTTTAGTTTTACCTCCTCGACATAGTGGCGCATGATAACTCTAGGAGGCTATTTCCTCTTTTTGTTCTTACGTTGTTTTTTACGATTTTTCTTGATCTGGTTGCGTTTGGTGTTGGCGTTAGTGTTGGAGCCGGAAGATCTTTTGGGTTCTTTTCTAAACTCGTCGTCGAGATTTTTATCGCCGGCGGAGATTTCGTTAACGCCTTTTTCGGTTGCGGATTCTGCCATCTTCGTTAGTTCGGAATCATATTCTTCATCGGACGGGGCAGTCGAGGAAGCCTCTTCTTTTCTAAGGGAGAGAAGGACTTTTAAGACTTCTTCGCGGAGGTTTCTTTCGAGACCGTCAAAGAGTTTTTGGGACTCGGAGCGATATTCGACGAGCGGGTCGCGTTGACCGACGGAACGCCAGTGGATTCCTTCGCGGAGGTGCTGCATATTTTCGAGATGTTGCATCCAGAGAGCGTCGAGGACTTTTAAATAAACTTCACGTTCGACTTTGCGCATGATTTCTTCGCCGAGTTCGGCTTCTTTTTCGACATAGGCTTCTTCGACGGCGATACGAGCGAGTTTCGCGCGGTCTTTTTCTTTTCTCATTCGCCCGATTTCTTCGACGAGATCTTCGTCGAGGTTAAAGACGGAAAGGAAGTTTTCTTTAAACTTCTTATTGACGCGGGAGCTAAACATAGTTAGTTCGGCGGTTTCGTCTTTGATAAGTTTAAAGATTTCTGGACGGATATTTTCGCCCTCGAGGATTTTGCGGCGCATCATATAGACGACTTTGCGGTGGCGGTTGATGACGTTATCGTATTGGACGACGTTTTTACGGGAGTCGAAGTTAAAGCCCTCGATACGTTTTTGGGCATTTTCGAGAGTTTTGGAAATGGACTTGGTTTGGATTGGAGTATCTTCGTCGACGCCGAGACGGGACATTAGCATTGCGACGCGCTCACCTTGGAAGATGCGCATTAAATCGTCCTCACAGGAGACGAAGAATTGGGTCGTTCCGGGGTCGCCCTGACGTCCGCCACGTCCGCGGAGCTGGTTATCGACACGACGGGAATCGTGGCGAGCAGAGCCGATTACTACGAGACCGCCGAGTTCTTTTACGCCTTCACCTAGTTTAATATCGGTGCCGCGACCGGCCATATTAGTTGCGAGGGTGATTGCGCCTTTTTCGCCGGCTTTTTCGATGATGGCGGCTTCGCGTTCGTTGTTTTTAGCGTTTAGGATTTCGTAAGGGATATGACGTTCGTCGAGATAGCGGGCGATTTCTTCGTTGTTGGCAATAGAATCGGAGCCGACGAGAACGGGTTGACCCTTAGCATGGTATTTTTCGATTTCGTTGGCGATAGCGCGGAGCTTTCCGGCTTTCGTTCGGAAGATTAAATCGTCTTTATCGACGCGTTTAATCGGGCGGTTAGGCGGGATTTGGATAACGTCGAGGGCGTAAATCTGCTGGAACTCTTCGGCTTCGGTAAAGGCGGTTCCGGTCATACCGGAGAGCTTATTATAGAGACGGAAGAAGTTTTGGAAAGAAATCGTTGCGAGGGTCATTGATTCTTGTTTGACGGCGACGCCTTCCTTGGCTTCGATAGCTTGGTGGAGACCTTCGTTATAACGGCGACCTTGCATTAAGCGACCAGTGTGTTCGTCGACGATGATGACTTCGCCAGAGTTAGTAACGACATAGTCCTTATCGCGTTTAAAGAGGACTTGGGCGCGAAGGGCTTGTTCCATGTGATAAACGAGCGGGGTGTTTTGAGTCGAATAAAGAGGGGTCGAAAGACCGAGAATATCCTCGACTTTTTCAACGCCTTTATCGGTTAGGGTAACGGAGCGGTGTTTTTCATCGAGAGTATAATCTTCGGGGGTGAGACGGTCGGCGATTTTGGCGAACTGATAATAGCTTTCTGGGTTGTCGCCAGCGGGGGCGGAAATGATGAGCGGAGTACGCGCTTCGTCGATTAAGATAGAGTCGACTTCGTCGACGATGGCGAAGTTGAGCTCGCGTTGGCGGAGATATTTAACTTCGCTGGTCATATTGTCGCGGAGATAGTCGAAACCGAACTCATTGTTGGTTCCGTAGGTGATGTCAGCGTTATAGGCGTCTTTACGGGTTGCGGGTTTGAGGTGGCGGAAGCGCTCGTCGTCGTGGTCTTCGTTTAAATAATTTTTGTCATAAACAAAGGAAGCGTTGTTGATGATGACGCCGACGGAGAGTCCGAGGAAATCATAGACGGGTCCGTTCCAACCGGCATCGCGCTGGGCGAGATAATCGTTGACGGTAACAACGTGGACGCCGCGACCGGTCAAGGCGTTCAAAACAGCGGGAAGGAGAGCGACAAGGGTTTTTCCTTCGCCGGTTTTCATCTCGGCGACGTTGCCTTCGTGGAGGGCGATACCGCCGATGAGTTGGACGTCGTATGGGCGCATCTTAAGGATACGGTTAGTCGCTTCGCGACAGAGGGCGAAAGTATCGGGGAGGATTAAGTTTAGCGCGTTTTCGACGGCGGAGTTCTTAACCTTTTTTGCTTTCTTCTTTTTCTTTTCTTCGGTTTTATCGTCTTTTAGCTTTTCTTTTGCGTTCTTAGCTTCTTCTTGGCGAGTGAGCTTTTCGAGACGTTTTTTAAGAACTTCGGTTTGTTCGGCGAGCTCTTCGTCGGACATTTTTTCATATTTAGGTTCGAGTTTGTTGATTTCTTGAACCTTTTTATAGAGACGTTTTAAGGTTTTTTTCTGGGCGTCGCCAAAAATACCTTGGAGGAACTTTTCCAACTTAGTTTTATCGGCGAGTTTATCGGTCGGTTTCTTTTCTTTTTTTACTTTATCTTTGGACATAACGGACACGCTCCTTGGTTTATCATGTTATTTTCGGCGGAACAAACCCTTTAGGCCTTTAAAGCCTTTTTCTTTTTTAAGATGGGGGGTTTGTTCGAGTTTATAGCGGCGGATTTGGCCGGTTAATTTCGCTTCGACAATATCAACGCCGGCGAAGAGATTAGAACATTCGTCTTTTGCGGAGATAACTTTTCCGCCAGGGATTTCCATGGCGACGGAGATTTCGTATTTGTTGCCGTGGTCGCGATTAACTTCGGTAACGACGATTTTAGCGACGACGTCCTTTTTTGAGCCACGAGGGAGATAGCGGTCGAGTTTACCGATTTTTTTAGTTGCGTATTTTTTAAAGTTTTCTTCGATTTTATGGTTTGAGCCAGAAATATCAATTTTGTTAATCATTTTAGTTTTTTATAACTCCTCTTTATTGTTTAAATATGGCTTTAGGACGTCCGGAACAGTTAACTTTCCGTCTTTTTTAGCATAGTTTTCAATAACGGCGACCATCGTTCGCGCGAGCGAGACGGCGGTTCCGTTTAGAGTATGGGCGACGACAACCTCGCCGGATTTTTTGCGGACGCGGATATTGAGCGAGCGGGCTTGGAAATCGGTACAATTTGAGCAGGAAGTTAGTTCGCGATATTTTTGGTCAACGGGAGACCAATATTCGATATCGTATTTTTTCGCGGCGGGCGAACCAAGGTCGCCGGCGGCGATGTTGATGACGCGATAGGGGATACCGAGGTCTTGCCAGATATTCTCTTCGATAGAAAGGATTTTTTCGTGCATCTTTTTTGACTCTTCGGGGAGACAGAAAATATACATTTCGAGTTTGTTGAACTGGTGGACGCGGAAGAGGCCGCGAGTGTGCTTTCCGTAGGTTCCGGCTTCTTTTCTAAAGCAAGCCGAAAGTCCAGCGTAGCAAAGCGGGAGGTCTTTTTCGTCGAGAATTTCGTCCATGTGATAGCCGGTCAGAGGCATCTCAGCGGTTGCGATTAGAGCGAGGTCTTCACCTTCGATGTAATATTCGTCGGACTGGTCGGACGTTCGGGGGTTAAAGCCACAGCCTTCGAGGATTTTTGAGGAGACGAGATCGGGGACGGTCATAAAGGTAAAGCCGGCTTCGGTAACCTTTTTCAAACCGTATTGGATTAGGGCGTTTTCGAGGAGAGCGAGGTTGCCTTTTAGATAATAAAACTTACTGCCGGCGACTTTGCTGCCGCGTTCAAAATCAACCCAGTCGCGGGAGATAGCATAGTCGAGATGATCGACAGCTTCGCTTTGTTCACGTTTCTTCCCCCAGGTTTTAATTTCGACGGAATCTTCTTCGCCGCCAAGGGGAACGTCGTCGAAAATAATGTTCGGGACGGATTTTAGGCGGGTTTTAAAGTCGGTTTCAAGTTCGGAAAGCTTCTTCTCGTCTTTAGAGAGGGATTCTTTAATTTTCTTCCCTTTTTCGATTAGAGAAGCGTCGGGCTTTCCTTTAAGGGATTTTATTTTTGAGGCGACGGAGTTTTTATCGCGACGGAGGTCTTCGACCTTTTTAAGAAGTTCACGGCGTTCGTCGTCGAGGTTTAAAAGTTCGTCGAGAGAGATTTTATAGCGCTTTTCTTTGATGGCGCGCTCGACGTC
>CAZMWH010000012.1:0-17460 GCA_964570115.1 uncultured Candidatus Saccharibacteria bacterium
GCTCTTCGAGCTCCGCAATCCTACTTATCAGCGCCTTGTGCTGCTCCTCAGCCAGCGGCTCGTCCTCAAGCAGTTCAGCCACCGCCTTCAGGCCTTCCAACCGCATCCGGAAGTCCGCGCTCGCGTATTCATAGAGCTTAACCTCATCGTCAAGCGTTTCATCCAGAAACTCCAACAGAGCCTCCATCTCTTCATCTTTCTCATTTTCATCCGGCGCCGTCTCGGGCTCGTCGACCTCAGTCTTAAGGTCGCTCACCTCACTGTCCCCGCGCCATCTTCCGCCACGCAACCAGTCAACCAACGAATTTTTCAAATTCTTCACGCTTCCTTTCTCTAAATCTTAAAGTCCTTGACCTGTTCTTTGAACCCCCTTCCGCGGTCAAAATATCCAATAATTATACTATTATTGAATAAAAACGTCAAGCGTGATATAATTTATTTACTATGAGCCTCCCTATTGTCGCTTTAATCGGTCAAACCAACGCTGGCAAGTCTAGCTTGCTTAACCGTTTCGCGAAAAAAAATATTGCTATCGTCGCCCGCGAAGAGGGAACGACTCGCGATAACGTCTCTGCTAAAATCGACGACCGTTTCCTCCTCGTCGATACCGCCGGTCTAAAAAATCCCGAGGATTCCTTCGAAGCCTCAATCCAAGACCAAATCCAAGACGCCATCGACTCCGCCTCGCTTATCCTTCTCGTCCTCGACTCAACTCTCTACCCCTCGGAAAAAGATAAACGTATCGCAAAACTCGCCCTAAGGTCAAAAAAGCCCGTCTTTCTCCTTCTCAATAAATCCGACCTTAAAGGCTCGCTCGACTTCTCCGAGTTCCGCTCTCTCGGGATAAAAGAAACCTCCGCCTTCCGCGTCTCCGCTACGACCGGACAGGGAATTAGTGAATTAAAATCAGCGATTTTAGGATTAATAGCTTGCGGGAAGAAAGCTACTAGTTTGAGCGTCTCCGCTGCGAGCGGGGAGAAAGCTCCGTTTGAAGAGGATCCGGAGTTACGACGAGGATTAGCGCCCGAGCCCCGTAACGACGGGAGCGAGGGACGCGCCTCGAAAACGGACTTTCGACCGCAAGCGAGCGGGGCTACCATCCGTATAGCCCTCATCGGTCGCCCCAACGTCGGCAAATCCAGCCTCTTCAACGCTCTCGGTAAAAAACAACAAGCCCTCGTCTCCAGCCGCCAAGGCACCACCCGCGACGTCAACCGCGTCGAAGTCAAATATAAAGGAAAATCCCTAGAAATCCTCGATACCGCCGGTCTCCGTAAGCCCGGCAAACGCGAAGTCGGTATCGAAAAGTTCTCCGCTCTCCGAACTCTCGCCGCAATCGAAGAAGCCGATATTTGCGCCCTTCTTCTCGATGCAACCGAGCCCCACTCAAAACTCGACCAATCCCTCGCCGGAGAAATCGTTAAAAAAGGAAAGGGAATTATCGTCATTCTCAACAAAACCGACCTCGTTTCCCCCGAACGCGTCCAATCAATCCTTGACGACCTCGAATATGATTATAATTTTATTCCTTTCGCCCCCGTCCTTATCGCTTCCGCTAAAACCGGAGAAAACGTCACAAAGCTTTTTGAACTCGCCCTAGAAATCGATAAAAATCGCCATCTCGAACTCAAAACCTCCGACCTCAATAAAGTCCTCAACCAAGCAATCCTCAGCCATCCGCCCGCCGGCCTTAAAAACACCCGCCCCAAGCCCAAATATATCGTCCAAACCGATACCTGCCCGCCTTGGTTCGTCGTCCACGGTCATAACCTAAAACTTCTCCACTGGTCCTGGAAACGCTACCTAGAAAACACTCTCCGCGAATCCGTCCCGTTCGTCGGCACGCCAATCTTCTTCTCTTTCCGCGACGATGACTAACCATACCCCCAGCCATCACCCAACTACCGCTTAATATCACCTCACATCACTAATCCCCTCACCAATAAACCCCTAGAACCTAAACTTTCTCTTTCTCTCAATAACCGCGTAAACCGCCCCTAGCGCCCCAATCGCCACCGCCACGACGGAAACCTTCGCGACTGCCCCGCCGTCGCTAATCGCTCCAAAAATACCCGTGTTCGGCGTAAAGACCTTAACCCAAACCGTCTGTTTCTGGTCTTCTAAATCTTCGTGCTTCCCAATCTCAACTTCTTTCCCCGCCTCGTTAATATAATATAATCTCTCAAACGCAACCAACTCTCGCCCCGACATATCGTTCGTATTCAAGCTAAAGCTAATTATATATTCTCCGTTCTCGCCCTCAGCAATAAACTCTGCCTCCGCATATGCCACGCTTACCTCCGGATTTTCCTTATCAACCAGGTTTCCAACTAGCTTATATTTCTCTCCCTTAACCAATCCGCGATACTCAACCAAATCATTTACCTCAACTTCCTCGCCGTATGCCAGCTCCTTGTCGTCGTCATCCGCGTCCGTTGCCGTCGTCCCTAGCCCAACCGTCTTCACAATCACGAGCTGCGCCTCGTCCTCTAAATCTTCGTGCTCCGTTCGGATTATCCGGTCTTCCGTCTCAACCTCTCCCTCAATAGCCGTCTCGATTTCATATAACGTCTCAAACACTACCAACTCTTTCCCCTGGATTTTATCCGTCTCAAAGCTAAATTCAACTTTAACCTCGCCGTCCGTTTCCTCATATCCCTCTTCACCAACCGTAAACTCAGTATACCCCTCAACCGCCACTTCTTCTCCATCAACCGCCTGTTTTAACGGCTCTCCCGTCGCCTTGTCCATCATTACCCCTCTCAGCAGATATTTCTTTCCTATCTTCAACCCCTCATAGCTAACCGTGTCAACCACTTCAACTTTCCCAACCCCGACCGCTTGGTCGTTGTCAATTTTATCAACTACCTTCGTCCCTACTCTCGGCTTAACCTCAACACTCTGGTCTTCGTCGTCAATTTTTTCGTGCGCCGCAATCTCAATTTCTTCTTCGTCTTCGCCCTCGCCAACTACCAAATATAATTTCTCAAACGCCACCAACTTCCTCCCCGGCAAATCCGTCGTATCCAGCTCAAACACAATCTCGACCCCCTCCTCGTCGCTTTCCTTGTCCGCTATCCAGATATATTCCGCCGTTATCTCCTGATCCTCGCTATCCAACAATTTCTCTCCTGTCGCCTTATCATATAAAACCCCCTCAACTCGGTACTTACTCCCAATAACCAGTCCGCTATACCTAACTTTATCTTTAATCTTCGCTTCCTCTAAAATATCAACAATCTTCTCGTCTTCATACGCCTTTGTCTCCGCCGTCGCTATCGTCCCAATCGCCGGACTGCTGACGTCAATAAACTGATCTTCGTCTCCTAAATCTTCGTGCTTTCCAATCTCAACTTCCTCCTCCCCGTCAACAATATATAATTTCTCAAACGCAACCAACCTCTTTCCGCCTAGCGTCCCCGTATTACAGCTAATCAAAACCTCAACTTCTCCGTCTCCCGCTTCTGGCGTAAACTCCTTAACCCCGTTACACCCAACTTCTAAGCTCGTCTCCTTATCAATCATCTTCGCTACCAACTTATATGCCTGCCCCACCCGTAAATTATTATAGCTAACCTTATCTTTAATCACTGTCTCCCCAACTCCAACTTCCTTATCCCCCTCAACATTACTAATCCCATCGCTCGCCACCGTTCCAATCGCCGGCGTTTTCACTCGCACTGTCTGTTCCGTCGTCTTGTCCGTATGGCGAACAACCTCTCGCTCCGTCCCCTCGAACGTATATAATATGACTTCCTGCGCCGTAATTTCCTTACCAATCAAACTCCTCGTATCCGTAACAAATTCAAACATCCCCTCAAAACTCCCATCGTCATTCGTTACCGTAATCGGCGACGCCGCCTCGTTCGTCCCCGACTTCCTAAACGCGCTCGCACTAACAAGCCTATCCTCCGCCGCGTTCCACAGCGTCCCCACAACCGTATAACTCTCCCCCTTAACTAGCCCCGTAATCCGAACTTTCTCATAAATCGTTAAATCTTTTTTAACGTCAACTTCCTTTCCGCTCGCCCCGTCGCTCGTTGCCACCGTCTCAATCGTTGGCGTCTTCACTCTAATCGTCTGTTCATCATTATCGAGTTCCGTATGGCTCGCCAAAATATCCGCTTCCGTAACCGTACTCTTGTTCGGATATAAAACTTCCTTAACGACTAGCGTCTTTCCGATATACTTACTCGTGTTTATGTTCTCAAAGTTAACCGTATAACTCCCCCTCGCCTCACTATCAACGCTCGCCGTAAAGGTCTCGGTCTTACTGCTAACAACTTCTTTCTCAACTCCCCCCTCAACTAGAACTAGCTCCCCGCTCAACTTATAACTATCTCCGTTCGTCAACCCAACATAACTAATCGTATCAGAAACCGTAACCTTCCCAACCCCCGCCTCTTTAACTCCTGCGCTCCCAACCCAAGCACTCGTCGAGATGCTTACTCTTGCAACGCTAACCGTCTGTGCCGCCTTCTCTCCCGCATTCCCGTCTAGCGTCGTTTTTGCGTGTTCAACCATCTCAATACTTCCCGCCGAATCGGCATACAAATATTCATAAACCGTCAAATCTTGACCATTATATCTTCTCGTATCAACTGTAAAATCTAAATACCAATCTCCGCTACTCCCCGCCGCTTCTTTCTCAACTAGTGTATTGTCTTCCGTATGCGCAATCACGTTCCCGCTAGCGTCAACCACCTTCCCAGTCAAATAATATTTCGTCCCACTTACTAAGTTTTCATAATGAACTTTATCGCGAATTTTCGCGCTCGCGCCAATCTTAATCTCTTTGTCGCCCTCCGACCCCGTCTCCCCGTCAAACGCCACCGTTCCAATCGCCGGATTATTCACGCTTAGCGTTTCCGCCGCAATCTCGCTACTGCTACTATTGCTGTTCGGAAACGTCCCATAATCCTCATCCCCAATCAATTGTTGATAAAGCACAATCTTCTTCCCACCGTACTGCGCCGTATCGAGATATAACTCTATCGGATAAGCAAACTCCGCTCCCGACGTGTTCGTATAGCTAAACGTATTGCTAATACTATCGACTTTATTCGTCCCGTTCAGAAGTTTAATCGCCGTTCCGTCTTCTAACTTCGCTGTCGTCTTAACAGTATAACTCTTGCTCTTAACTAGCCCCTTTAACGTAACAATATCATAAACCCTAACTTTCCCCGCGCCAATCGTCTTCGCGTTCGCATCCGCGACATTAGTTGTCGCTACCGTACTCAAAACTTCCGGCTTCTTAACCGTAACCGTCTGATCACCATCAGTCAAACTCTTATGCTCGCCAATCCAAACGTCGCCTCGCCAAAGTTCCTCAAACACGACTAGCTCCTGACCAACATAATCCGCGCTATCAAACACCAACTCAACGTCCCACGTTCCACTCCCCCCGCTCCCCGCAATCAACCCACTAACCTCAATCGAACTCGCTAACTCATTCTCGCTATTATATATACCTACCGTTCGATAATTACTATTACTGCTACTGTTCGCCTTATCGACTAACTCAACCACCACGCTATATTCTTTCCCCGCACTCAGCCCAGAATAAGAAATCCTATCTTTAATCTTAACTTTCTCACCAACGTTAATTTTCTTCTCTCCGCTCTCATTCGTCGCCGTCGTCCCTAACGCCGGGCTATCAATCAGCGCATCCGTAAACGTCCCCAAATCTACCGCCGTCGTCGAATCGCTTTCAATCTTAAACGTAATCGCCGTATCTCCCTCTAAGAGCTTCCACGGCTCATTTACGCTCGTCCTTAGCTCGGTAATTTTATAATTCCCGTAGGGAAGCGCACCTTTCGCGTCGCTCTTTGCGCTAATCTCCCCAAACCACAACCCGCTCTCAACAATCGCCCCGTAAGAATTGTTTATCAGTCCATCGTTCGCATTCACGTTCGTCGTATGGCTTACTGCGCTCGTATCAACCACCCCGTCCGCATTCGCCACAATTACGTGTTTCTCGCCCGTATCCGTATTTTCAATTACGAACGGAACTCCGCCTAACGTATCACACCCCGCCGTCAAACCCGTCTTACAGGCATAATCTTCCGCCAACTTCGTAAACTTCACATTCCCCCTATAAACATCATCTGTAAACGGATTTCCCGTCAAATCAACGATATTGTCGCCATCTTCACTTATCGTATCCGCAATCGTAAACGACCTCGTCGCACTGCTAACGCCATACCCCGTCCCCGCGCTAACCTCGCTAATCTTATATCGCCCCGGCGCTAACCCCTCATATTCTGCATAGCCGTCGCTACCAATCGTCAGATTTTCTGTTACTGTTGTCGAGGTCGACATATTATCAATCCTATATTTCGTCCCCACTAAACTCGCCCCGCCTTGCGGAGAAATCGCTAGCGTCTCACTATCAACCTTTTTAATCTTTACGCCTCCAACAATCGGATCATCAACAATATTCAACCACTCCGTCTCGCCGTCAATCACCGCCGTCTCGTAATAATCTACGTTCAACCTAAACCCGCGCGGCTGGCTCCTTTCTTTAACATAATAAATCCCGACCGGAAGCATTACCGTCCCTGTCGCTCCGTCCGTTCCTGTTGTGATTGTTGCAACCGGGTCTCCCGAGCACTCCCCATCCAAAATTACATTCCCGTCTTCCGAATCCGTCTCTATCGTATCCCCCGTACACTGGCTCGCCTTATAAACATCAAACACCGCATCTTTCAACGTATAATAACTGCTCCCATCCGTCAAATCCGGATTACTACTCCTCTTTTTTACGCCAAACTCCCCCTCCGGGATTTCCGGCTCAACCGAAATCCCCTCAAGCCAAACTAAATCTTGGTTTGTCTTACTCCCCGTCGCCCCCTCGGTTCGCCTAACCACCACGCTCTCGGCTAGACTTTTATATGGCTCGTTCTCAAAAATATCATAAATCTGTTGGATTAAGCCGTCGCTCCCGTCCCAATATCTCGACGCAAAGCTCGAGCTAAACCCCGTCCCGCCAGCTCCCCCAGAATAAACATAGCTAACTAGAACGTGCCCGAGCGCAATCGAGCGATTTTTAAACGACGTCGCTGTCGTATAATTAGAAAACAAGTTCCAGTCAAAAACGCTCCCGTCTTCCTTATAAGCAACCGTCCCGTCCGCGAGTTTATAGTTTCGTCCAACATAAGTCGTTAAAAGAATCCGTTTAATCTGTTCATATTTCGTTGTACTAATGTCTAAAGACAAATCATAAACCTTACTGTTCGTCCCGTCCGGCGTATCCTTACTCGCCTCTGCGCACAACGCCTCATACGTCTTTCCACTCTGACCCATATTATCCACCCCCGCAGTATAGGTCGCGTTATAGCGATATGTATATTTATCGTTCCTATTCTCGCCGTGATAAAGTTTCCCCGAACCTTTCGCAACCGAAACCTTAGTCCCAGCAATACTCGAATCCGCGTTCACAAAATAATAAGTCGCCCCGCCGCCCAAAACCACCAAAATCAACGCGACAATACCCGCCACGCGCTTATTTATACTCATTCTCGACTGAATCTGCATCTTCTATGTATATATAAATATTACCGTTTAGATAAATTATAATGGTTAACCTTTAAAAATTCAATCCTTTTTTATAAAATACTTTTAAGGTTTAAAGCCTTGTCCCTTTAGAACTTATCTCGAAAAAGGAGGGGAGACTATGGAATCCAACTTCCATAAATACCTTGTTCCCGGACTTGACGTCTTCGTTAGTGACCCCGAGATTTTGAACCCGTTCGAGGAAACGAAACGCCGCGCCGACTTTCTCTACATTCCAAAAGAATACGTCGACCGCGCCGCCGACTTCGAAGGGGAACAATCCGCTCGCGGCGACGCCTGCGGAGTCCTGCTCGACTATTTTATCTTCATTAACCAGAAGATAAACCATTCCGACCAAGATTTCTTCGAGCTTCCGAACGGGACTAAAGTCTTCCTCGTTGAACCGAAGAACTACTTTGGGTTCGACCCGAAAGATTTTATGACTAGTTCAAAACGCCAAGCCATCTCGCTTGCCCGTCATCTCGTCGAGGAAAAAATCGCGTCCGCTTCCGAAGTCGCGATCTATACCGGTAGTCGCAAGCTCGCCGGACCCGCTTCCGTCAGAAACATCGACGTCGCCCAGGTTAACCCCGAAGTCTATACTGGTCGTCGCCGCGTAAAGCTCCCGTTCGAACTGTCCCATCTTTGGTTTTCGAACCATCGCGTTTCGAAAAACGAATGGGAAGATTTCTTCCCTGACGAAGCCCCGTTAAAAATCAACGAATTCATCGAGTTTATCTCCGATTCGCCAATTTTGACCGGGAACCGCCTCGACTCAATCGGGCGCTTCGACGCCGAAGAGAACGCCCTGATTCCGCTCCGCTATAAAGCCCTCACGACCAACAAAAATCCCGCCCGCATCTTCCCACGGAACCCCGGTCAGGCGATGCTCGTCGAAGCTCTCCAGACCCCCCCCACTATACTCCCTATGGTCGTTTGCCTCGGTATTTACGGAACCGGAAAAACTTTCCTGGCGACTGGCGCTGGTTATCTTGGTACGTTGTCTGAAGATTATGATCACGTCTTCGTTTGCCCGCGCGATGGTGCGCTGGGCGCGGAAATTGGTTTTGTCCCTGGCGATACGACTGAAAAGACGCGTGTCAAAGCTCGTCCGATCGAAGATAACCTCCGCGAAATCCTGAAGATTATGAACCACGATCAGAAGAAGCGTGGCACTGCCCTGAAGAGCCAGGTCGAACAAACTCTGAAAGAATATTTCGAGTTTGAACCCCTAATCAACATGGGCGGGCGTTCGCTCTCTGATATGTTTCTCATCTTCGACGAGTTCCAAGATACCGAACGCTATCAAGCGACTGCCCTCCTCTCCCGTCTCGGGAACAACACGAAAGCCATCGCTCTCGGCGACCCTTTCCAAACGACCAATCCCCATCTCGGACCGACCTCAAACGGCCTCAGCTACTCCGCCTCCCGCCTCGCCGGGAAACCCGAAGCCGCCGTTATTACCCTGTTCCCCGAAGAGATTGAGCGTTCCGACGCCACCCGCGCAATCGCTTCGTACTTTACCTCGCCCCGCTCTTAGCGGGGCTTTTTTTCGGAGCCTGGCTCCGCGCTTCGTGTTTCGTGTTATAATTAAAAAATGAACTTAATTATCGGCCTCGGTAACCCCGGCCCCGAATATAACTTTACCCGCCACAACTTCGGCTTTCTCGCACTCGACTTCTTTTTTAAACTAAAGGGTTATTCTTGGGAACCGAACGAAAAATTCGGCGCCGTCTGGAAAAAACTCGACAATACGATTTTTATTAAACCAATGGGCTTCTATAATACCTCCGGCGTCCCCGTCCGCGCCTTTATGAACTACTATAAAATCCCCCCGGAAAATATTCTTGTCATCTGCGACGATTTTAACCTCCCCTTCGGCGAAACCCGCTTCCGCGCTAAAGGCTCCGCCGGCGGAAATAACGGTCTAAAATCTATTATTGCCGAGCTAAAAACCGAAGCCTTCCCCCGCCTCCGCCTCGGGACAGGGAACGATGAACTCCGAAAAAAACTCGGCGACGTCGACTTCGTCCTCTCCCGCTTCACCCCCGAAGAAAAAGAACAACTAGGAGAGATTTTGACGCGAGCGGGGAGGTTGGCTTCTTCTCGGGGACGCCCGGAGGTTACGACCGAGGACAGAGGCGCCGGAGCCCCGTAACGACGGGCGCGAAGGACGCCGGTCCCCGAAAGAAACAACCGACCGCAAGCGAGCTCTAAAGCACTATTTCAGAGTCCAGCAATTCATACCTAATGGTTTAACAATGTCTTTTATCTCCAACATCGTTATCGTCTGGTTAAACTCCGCCGGACTCATCCCAAGAAGTTCCATAATCTCATCTCCGTCTCGAACCCCTTCTAAAATCTTCTTCGTTACCAACCTTTCCTCTTCCGTATCTCCAAACACGCTCAACTGCGCCTCCGCCATCCGCTTCTTCGCCTTCTTCTCCGTCTCAATCGGGAACAAAACCTCAAACAAATCCTCCGGCTTCGTATATGGCGTCGCCCCCAGCCGAATTAAATTATTACACCCCTCGCTCATCTTCCGCGTAATATCCCCCGGGACCGCAAACAACTCCCGCCCCTGGGTCATCGCGTGCGACGCCGTGTTTAAACTCCCCGACTTCGCCGCCGCCTCAACCACCACTACCGCGTCCGCCACCCCAGAAATTAGCCGATTTCTCGCTAGAAACGACGTCCTGTGATGCATCTCGTCCCCATATTTATATTCAGAAATCACCGCCCCACCCAGCTCAATCATCTTCTTCGCCAGCTCAATATGCTGTTTCGGATAAATCTTCTCAATCTCCGTCCCCAAAAACCCAATCGTAATTCCCCCCGCGTCAACCGCCCCTCTGTGCGCAATCGAATCAATCCCATACGCCAGCCCCGAAACAATAATCACCCCCTTCTTCGCCAAATCATACGCTAGCCTATACGCAACCTCCTCCCCATACTTCGTATTACGCCTCGCCCCAACAATCGCCACCACCTTCGCCTCCGTTTCCGGCAGATTTCCATAATAATATAACATTTTAGGCTTAAGCGCAATGCTATCTAACTTCTGTAAGAAAATATTGTCTTGGGGTGAAATTTGGTTGATTTTCATAAAAAATGTTAAAAAAGTGTTGACTTTTTAAAATTTGTGTGATATAATGGAACCAAGTTAGGGTTTTTCGACCCTAAACTGTACCTAAATAATCAAAATTTTTGCTATACTTCTAGTTTAGCAAAAGTTACGCGCTTTTGAAACCCCTCGGATTTATGATTTCTTCTTCTATGGTTATAAATCTTATAAGTATTACCTCCACTTTTGAGGGACTTTTTCGAAAGCGTAGCAACCCCTATAACCGGCGGGCCCCAATTTTGTGTGAGGTGGGTTACGCTTCCGGGGCTTCCCCGGTATACAAATCGAAGCGTTATAGGGTAAAATAGCCTCAGGTGATGCCCACCCTTACCTGAGGCTTTTTTATGTTATAAACATTTTGTGTTATATTATATATATGTCAAAAAACTTAGTTATCGTCGAGTCTCCCGCCAAAGCTAAAACCATCGAAAAATACCTAGGGAAGGACTTTCACGTTCTCGCCTCTGTCGGACATATCCGAAAAGACACTAAAGTCGACGTCGAACACGATTTCGCCGTCACTTACGAAATCGACCCCGGACATAAAAAAATCGTCTCCGAACTCAAAAAAGCCGCAAAAGATGCTCAAGAAATCTGGCTCGCGACCGATGAAGACCGCGAAGGAGAGTCAATTTCCTGGCACCTTTCCGAAGTTTTAAAACTCCCAAAGACAACAAAACGTATCACTTTCCACGAAATCACCAAACCCGCCCTCGACTACGCGATTAAAAACCCTCGAACCGTCGATCTTGCAATGGTCTCGTCTCAAATGGCGCGCCAAACCCTCGATATGCTCGTTGGTTTCGACCTCTCCGGCGTCGTCCGCCGAAAAGTCCCCGGCGCGATTTCCGCCGGTCGCGTCCAAAGTCCCGCGCTCCGTCTCGTTGTCGAAAAAGAGCGCGAAATCGAAAAATTTGGCGAAAAGTTTAATTTCAAAGTCTCCGGATTATTCGTTAACGGTAAAAACTACGATTTTCCCGCCGTCCTCGAAAAAAATGCTCCAAAAACTCTCGACGAAGCAAAAGCTCTCCTCGAGTCTCTTAAAAACTCGTCTTATACCGTCTCCGCCGTCGATCAAAGCGAGGGCATCAAATCCGCCCCCGTCCCCTTTGCGACCGCCACGCTCCAAATCGAAGCCAACTCCCGCCTCGGTTTTTCTTCAAAAACAACCATGACCGCCGCCCAAGGTCTCTACCAAGCCGGCCATATTACCTACCATCGTACCGACTCCCTTAACCTCTCAAAACAAGCCCTCGCCTCAATCGCGAACTACATTAAAGAGGCTTATGGCGAAAACTATCTAAAAGTCCGCACATTTAAAACCAAATCCGCCGAGGCCCAAGAAGCCCACGAAGCCATCCGCCCAACCCATATCGAAGTCGAAGTCGCCGGTAAAAACGAATATGAGAAAAAACTCTACCGCCTTATTCGCGCCCGCACTCTCGCAACTCAAATGGCCGCCGCCAAAGTCGCAAAAACAACCGTCTTTCTAACCCCCTCAAACAACGCAAAGCTCGCCTTTATCGCTCGTGGCGAAGTTCTTCTCTTCGATGGCTTCTTAAAAGTCTACGGAAAGTCAAAAGACGTCGAGCTCCCTCCGCTAGAAAAAGGCGAGACCGTTGTCTCAAAATCACTCACCGCCCGCCAAACTTTCTCCAAACCTCCCGCCCGCTATTCCGAAGGTTCTCTCGTTAAAAAACTCGAAGAACTCGGAATTGGTCGCCCGTCGACTTATGCCTCAATCATGACCGCCATCCAAACCCGCGGCTACGTCAAAAAAGGCGAATCCGAAGGTCGCGAACGCTCCGTAATCGAACTAAAACTCGAAAATAACGAACTAAAAGAGGGAACTGCGACCGAAAAAACCGGCGCGACCAAAGGAAAGCTCCTCCCGACCCCCGTTGGCGAACTCGTTTCCGACTTCCTCGTCGAAAACTTCGACACTATCGTTGACTATGGCTTTACCGCCGATGTCGAAAAACGCCTCGACCAAATCGCCGAGAAAAAACTCGAACGCGTGAAAATGCTCCGCGATTTTTATACCCCGTTCTCAAAACTCGTCGGCAACTCCTCGTTCGTCGAACGCTATAACGCCGCGACCGAACTCGGAACCGACCCAAAAACCGGCGAAAAAATCTACGCGAAAATCGGTAAAAACGGCGGCTTTATCCAACTCGGCGAAAACGAAAAAGAGTCCGGGAAAAAGCCCCGCTTTGCCCCGCTTCCAAAAGGAAAAACCGTAAAAGACGTTACTCTCGAGATGGCTCTAAAACAGCTAGAACTCCCCGTCCTCCCGCGCGTCCTCGGAACTGCTAAAGATGGCGCCGAACTCGTCGCCGCCTCTGGGCCTTTCGGACCCTATCTAAAAGCCGGGAAATATAATATCCCCCTTAAAAACGAAGACCCCTATAAAATCGACTTTAAAACCGCTTTAAAATATTACGAAGAAAAACTCGCCTCGATTATCGCCGACTGGGGCGATGTAATGATTATTAACGGCGCCTACGGCCCCTATATTAAAGGTCCCGGTCGCCGGACTAACCTAAAAATCGCTAAAACCGAAGACCCGAAAAAAATAACCGAGAAAAAAGCCCGAAAAATGCTCGAGGAAAAATTCGGTTCAAAAATCTCCGCTACCGCCGCTTTGAAGGCGAAAAAGAAAACAGCTAAAAAGGCAACTACAAAAAAATCTTCTAAGAAAAAATAAACATTAGCACAATTTTCTTGCCATTTTTTAAAAATTTGTGATACAATATTTTAGTACTGTATCGTACCTCTAAAAAGCCTAACTGAATTTACCGATTCTAGTTGACATTAGCGAGTTTTTATGCTATTATAAATACAAGTTTCAATATTAACGGGGTGGAATAAGGGAATTATCACTAATGGACCAAAACGGGGAAATTATCGCCAAAGCGATAAAGAGCAGCCTAAATATCATCGACCAAGACCGAGAAAAGAAAATTATCTCGTGTCGGTTTGGGCTCTCTGGCCATAAAGAAACTCTCGAACAAATCGGCGACGCGCTTTCCGTTACTCGCGAACGCGTCCGTCAGTTAGAAAAAGTCATCTTAATCCGCCTTCGCATCAACGCCAAAGACGGCAAAATCCCCGATCTCCCCGCCGCCGAAAAAATCATCATCCGCAACTTAACTGAAACCGGTCGCGTCGCTCGCATCTCCGACCTTGCCGATAAAATCTACGGCCATAAAACCACCGCCGCTGAACGCGCCGCACTTAATTTCCTCGGCGATATTTCCTCCGTTCTTACCGTCGTCTCCGAAAACGACCGCTATCATCTCGGTCTCGGCATCGCCGAATATGGCGACGAAAAAACTATCAAGTCAAAAGTTGACGAAGTCGTCAAAATCATTAAAGAAAACAAAGCCCCGCTTTCCCTCGACGAACTCGACGCTAAACTCTCCTATGAACACCCTTCCCATATCGAAGCTATCGCCTCTCTCTCTAAAGCCCTCGCAACTTTAAACGGTCTCTGGGGTCTCTCGAAATGGCCAACCGTCAACCCAAAAAATATCCGCGATAAAATCTACGTTATCCTCGAAAGCTCGAAAAAACCAATGCACTTCAACGAAATCGCCGAAGCTATCGCCACCTCGAACTTTAAACGTAAAAACGTCACCATTCAGGCCATTCACAACGAGCTCATTAAAGATCCTCGCTTTGTTTTAATTGGGCGCGGGATTTACGCCCTCGATTCTTGGGGCTATAAAAAGGGAACTGTCTCCGAAATCATCATTAACATCCTTAAAAAATCCGAAGAACCTCTTTCTCGCGAAGAAATTATTACCGAAGTCCTCGCCTCCCGAAAGGTTAAAGAAACCACTATCCTCCTTAACCTCCAGAACAAAGACCTCTTTAAAAAAGTTGACAAAAATCTCTATACCTTAGCCTAAAAACCATAATCTCCTTAGACAAAAATAAACAAATATGCTAAAATAAACTATAATGGTTGCCCAAATTGTTAAATTTATTTTGACCCCAATTATCTGGATTCCGCTTGTTGCGCTTTTTTCCTATCTAACTTATCTAAATTATAAAAAGGCTAACCGTTTGAAGGTTCTTAACGTCGACTCTGTCCTTTTGATGCTCGAAATCCCTCGAACAAACGATAAAAAAGAGCTCGCCGCGGAACAGCTTTTTGCTTCGCTCCACGGTATCCTTCGCGATAAAAACGAACTCAAAGCCTCCGGCGGTGTCCAGGAACATCTTTCCTTTGAAATCGTCTCAACCCAGGGCCAAATCCGCTTCTATGTTTGGGTTCCAAAAATCCTCCAGTCTTTTGTCGAGGGACAGATTTATTCCCAATATCCGACCGTCCAGATCTATAAAATGAACGAGGACTACGTCGATAACCGTAACCGCCACCAAATCACCTACTCCGCCGAGCTAACCTTAAACGAAAACGAAGCCCTCCCGATTAAAACCTTCGAGAACTTCGAAGTTGACCCCCTCGCCGGCATCACCGGTACCCTCGCCAAACTCGACCCCGACCATAACGAAGAGCTCTGGATTCAAATCCTCACTCGCCCCATCGCCGACGATTGGCACAAAAACACAACTGATAAATGGATTTCTAAGGTAAAATCCGGCTCAAAAACCTCTCTTCTAAGTACCCTTTTCGGGATTGACGTTGATTTTTCCTGGCTAGTCCAAGCTCTCGGCGCGCTCTGGACGCCTCCAACCGGCGGCGTTTCCTCTGACGGAAAAACCGTCTCCGTCGAAATCTCCGAACGTGATAAAACCCGTATCTCTAAAGCCGAAGAAAAAGCGACGAAGCTCGGCTACCAAGTCAAAATCCGCCTCGCCTACCTCGGCAACGACGAAATCTCCGCAAAGCTCAATATGCAGGCTCTCATCGGAACTTTTAAACAATACAACTCAACTAACTTAAACGGTTTTAAGATGCTTGGGAGTACGTTCGAACCCGAAGCTCTCGACGCTTATAAACTCCGCCAATTTACCGACGACGGTTTTATTCTTAATATTTCCGAGCTCGCCAGCGTCTATCACCTCCCCCATACTTCCGTCGAAACCCCGAATATCGTCTGGGCAAACACCAAAACCGCCGAACCCCCCGCAAAACTCCCGCTCATAACCGGTAATCCCGCCAACGACGAAAACATTTCCGCCTTCGGCTTAACAAACTTCCGCGGCATCAACCACCAATTCGGGCTTCTCCGCCGCGACCGCTCCCGCCACGTTTACATTATCGGTCAAACCGGCGCCGGTAAATCCGGACTCCTCGAACTTTTCGCGCTCTCCGATATTTATTATAACCAGGGCTACTGTATTATCGACCCCCACGGCGACTTCGCCATCAACAACCTCCGGTTTATTCCCGAGTCGAGAATAAAAGACGTCGTCTATTTTAACCCCGCCGATACTTCTTTCCCTGTCGCCTTTAATCCTCTCGAAGTAACCGACCCCGCGAAGAAGCCTAACGTCTCCTCCGAGGTTATTGGCGTTTTGAAGCGTATGTTCGGCGATTCCTGGGGTCCTCGCCTTGAACATATCCTCCGTTATACTCTCCTCGCTCTCCTCGATCGCCCCGAGACAACCCTCCTCGATATTTCCCGAATGTTGACCGATAAAGATTTCAGAAAAGAAACCCTCGATTATTGCAAAGATGTTACCGTCCTCCAATTCTGGAAACAAGAGTTCGGGACTTGGGGCGATAAACAAGTTACCGAGTCCATCGCTCCGGTTCTTAATAAAGTTGGCGCCTTTACTGCGAACCCGATTATTCGCAATATTATCGGTCAGCCAAAGTCCAGCTTCGACGTTAGAAAGATTATGGACGAAGGGAAAATCCTCGTCGTCAACCTCTCTAAAGGCTTAATCGGCGAAGATAACGCCGGTATTCTCGGCGCTTTCCTCGTAACTAAAGTTCAGCTCGCGGCGATGTCCCGCTCCGATATTCCCGACGTAAAAGATCGCCGCCCGTTCTATCTTTACGTCGACGAGTTCCAAAACTTCGCAACCGATTCCTTCGCCGTCATTCTCTCCGAAGCGCGAAAATACGGTCTTAATCTAACCGTCGCCAACCAATACACCGCCCAGATGACCGACTCCGTTCGCGACGCCGTCTTCGGCAACGTCGGGACAACGATTTCTTTCCGCGTCTCCGCCGACGACGCTCCCGTCCTCGTTAAACAATTCGAGCCAACTTTCGACGAGTCCGACCTAATCCAAATGAACAACCGCAACTTCATTATTTCTATGATTATTAACGGCGAAAAGGTCCCCGCCTTCTCCGCAACCACTCTTTCCATCCCAACTTCCCCCGTCGATAATCTCGCAAAGATTATCGAGTCTTCTCGCGAACAATATTCCCGCCCTCGCGCCGAAGTCGAAGAAGAAATAAGAGAAACGATTGAGGCGAGTGAAAAATACAAAAAAGAGTTGTCCGATTCCGGTCGCGCCGCTGGCGAACAGGGAACAGCTCGCGCTTCCGACCGCCCCGCCTTTATGTTCAAAGCCGCCGACGTCACCAAATCCAAGTCCTACAATCCGAACAGAAACCGAACTGAAACCCCCTCCGAAGCGTTCAGAAAGCTGAAACTCTCCCCGAACGCCGCCGAAGAAAAAACCGACCGCCCCGGACTAAAGGATCTCGGAAAACTTTTCGCCGAAAAGAAAGAAGAAATAAAAGTCGCCGAAACCCCCGAAAAAAGGGAAGAAATAAAACCCGAAATCTCTAGGGGAATTATCTCGAGTTCCCCGAAGCCAAAGCGCAAAAGGGAACGAAAGAACAAAAAATC
>CAZMWH010000013.1:0-17274 GCA_964570115.1 uncultured Candidatus Saccharibacteria bacterium
GCCCGCTTTGCGGCAGAGCCGATAAGGCGCCAGTTCATCGTCCCCCGAAAAGGAGGAGTTTCATAATCAAGATCAAGACTGTTAGGATACGTTCCCCCGACTAAGTTTTTTCTAAAAACAAAAAAGGAGGGAGGAGCTTGTTCTACTCCGGCTTTACCTAGATCAAGGGAAGGGGGCCCCTTATCTTCCTGCGAGATTGAGCCTTGTTGGCGATAATGGACTTACCGTCCACATGGCTCGAGCCTGTCTGGCTCATTTGGGGTAATCACCCCCTGTTCTCCCGTTTGGACCTCGCTAGGATTTGCGCGAAACTTATAAAGAGACCGCTGGACGGCAGTCGCGCTAGATAATACCTACCTTCCCACTTTGCCCGCCAACTCAAGGCGGGCTTTTTCTTATCTTAATTTTATGATATAATTACTTTAATATGTCTGGACATTCAAAATGGGCAACGACTAAACGTCAGAAAGCCGTCGTTGACGCGAAACGCGGCGCCCTCTTCACTAAAATCGGCAATCAAATTGCCATCGCCGCTCGCGCCGGTACCGATCCAAATATGAACCCTAGCCTCGCAATGGTGCTTGAGAAGGCTCGTCTTGCAAATATGCCAAAAGCGAACATCGAGCGCGCAATTGCTCGCGTCGCTGATAAATCCGCCGCCGCACTAATTGAAGAAACCTACGAAGCTTACGGCCCTGGCGGGACGGGGATTATTATTGAGGTCGCGACTGACAATAAAAACCGAACGATGCCGGAAGTACGCCATACTCTCGATAAAAACGGCGGGCGAATGGCGGAGCCTGGGTCGGTTATGTTCCAGTTTAAGCGAAAGGGCGTAATCTTTACGCCGGACAAGGGGGAAGAAAACTTGATGACGGCACTAGAGGCGGGAGCAGAAGACGTCTCCGAGGAAGAAGACGGGCTAGAAATTATTACTGACGCGAGTGATTTAATGAAAGTTCGCGGAGAGTTAGTCGAGAAAGGGGTGAACGTAGAGAGCGCGGAGTTAAAATATGTGCCGACTTCGACGGTGCCGGTTGAAGGCGATACGGCGGAGAAGTTAGAGAAATTACTCGACGCGATTGATGATTTAGACGACGTAACGGCGGTTCATACGAACGCGGAGTAGCCTTGAATGAAAACCTCGCTCGCTAGAATTCGCCACGCTAGAAGTAAACAGGAGTTCCCTTTTCTACCGTTAGAGGAAGGGGAATATGTTGAACTGGCAATTGAAAGGTCGAAGCTAGGGCTGGTTTTGATTTGGGCGGGAGAAATAATCGCGATTTTAGGCGCAATTTTTATCGCGCTGACGGTTTTGGCGTCTTTGAACACGAACGCTTATATTGACGTTCCGGGGTCGGCGATGCCATATTTTTATATGATTTTAGTTTCTTTAATTTTAGTTTTGATTGTTTCGGGAGTGATTGGGACAAAAGTTTATCAGGGAAACCAGATGTTTATTACGAATAAGCGCGTTTTTCAAAATTCGATGAGTGGGCTGTTTACAAGGTCGTCGAACGTGATTGAACTGTCGAGAATCGAAGACGTTTCCTTTAAACAAAACGGGATTTTTGATTATATCTTTAAAATCGGGACGATTAGAATGGCGACGGTCGGCGACGAGACAACTTATACTTTTCCATTCGTCGATACGCCGACGGACGAAGTTAATTTAATTGCGCATTTAATCCATTTGGCGAAGGAAAGAAAAGGCTAGTCCTGCCTACAAAAAGAGAGGCGGTGTCCCGCATATATCCAATGCAGGTCCTGCCTCTGTTAATTATGATTATATATCATTTATTTCTCAAAATCAAGAATTTTTTTGCTTTTGGTGATAATTTTAAGGCGCCTTAAACTGTGCGATTTTTCAAACTCTCGTCGTAGTTCTCTCAAGCATTTTTCTTGGTGACGCTTAGTTCTGCGTAAATCAACAATAACGTTTTGAGACTGTTTGACGGCTTTTTGTATAGTATTAGCCATCAGATATTTCCCTTCGCCTTTCGGAGATTTCATCTCCCACCTAATACCGTTAAACGATAGATCTGGGGTGTGGACACCCCTGGTATTGCTTTTTGGGATTAATTCGATCTCGATACCAAGTTCAGTCAGTAAGACGACCGTAGCGTTTTCGTGCGTCTTCAATACTACGCCATTAGGGATAATTTTACCTGTTTTATTCGTCATCTTTAGTCTTCCTTTTAATTACTAGCGTTCTAACAAAATCAGAAAGCCGCTCTGCGTCGTCAATCGTAATATGCTTCGGCAAATATAAAGAAGCCATACTCCCGTCCGACATGGGGAACGGAAAACTGACTAGCTCTTGTTGGTCGTTGGAATATTTTATATTCGAAACTTCCGCTCTGGTTTCTTTTTGGCGTCCTGTTGTTTCTTTTTTATTGACAGCGGTTGACGGACTTTTGCGGATTGGAGGAACCCAACCTGGATTGCTTAGAAAGTTTTTATACCAATTCAATGCCCTACTGGCTCTAGCCTTATACGAATTATAGCTATCAGAATTGTATCGATCGAGAGCTAAGTTCTTAAAACGAATTATATAGTCGTCCATATCAATAGATGATATTTCCACGTCCCCCCAGTCATCGCCTACCACGGTTTCAAAGATTTTACGCACAGCCGTCTTAAGTGGTGTGACTACTGAATTTTTAGCTCGTCCTTTTTTTACTAAAGAATCTAATAAGCTATGAGCCCACTTAATTTTCGGTTACCAATGACGTCGGACATTTTTACCTCCTTTTTCGGAATTTATATATATCTAGATAGTACCATGCAAACAAAATCTTTGCAAGACTTTTTGCGAAAAAGACAAGTTTTGTCCGTGCTTTAGTTTCGGTTTTTCTTGACGTAAGTGTCTTCTTTTTCGAGCTCGGCGCGGAGGATATATTCTTTACATTTTCCGTCTTTACAGTTTAGCGGTTCGTAAGAATAAGATGAGAAATCTGTCCCGAGATAAAACCCGTTCGGGTCGGTAAAGAGGGAGGGGTCGATAACTTTAAGGACGTCCTCGGAGATTTCCTCGGGGTAATATTTATGTTCCGCATAAAAACTTTCTTCGAGGGCGTAGTACATTGCATTGATTGCGGTTTTTCTCTTTTCGTCGCGATTCATTGCGTCGACGTTAGACTTCTGAATAAAAAAGAGGATAAACGCGAGCGAGGCGAACGCCGTGACGATAATAATTTCTAAGACAGTAAAGCCCTTTTTTGAGTTCATATATAAGTATTATAGCATAAAGTCGAAGAATGTGGTAAAATAGCGGACGGAAGGGTGGCCGAGTGGTTTAAGGCACTGGTCTTGAAAACCAGCAGGTTAACGCCTCGCAAGTTCGAATCTTGTCCCTTCCGCCACGATTTAGATTTTGATTAGTTCGTAGTTAGTTGAGCCGAGACCGAGAGATTCGGCGTAGGCGGTTATTTTTTCGCCTTCGCGAGATTCAATACGTTCGATTAGTTCGGCTTTTCCGGGGTCGGAAGAATTATAAATGAAGTCGAGGAAAGCCTGATCGTTTGCGACGGGGTCGAGACTGCCGATAATCCCAATATCTTTCATAACTGGATCGCCTTGGTTGGCGTCGCAGTCGCAAGAAGTCGAAAGCGCATTCATTACGGTAATATAAATAATTTTCTTTTTCTGCTCTGCGCAATAGTTAGCGACGGCGGTTGCGGCTTCTGCCATTGATTCGATAAAGTCAATTTGTTTATAGTTCGCGTGCCAACAAGCGTCAGGGTCTTCGGTTTGACCGCAAGAATGGATATAGGCTTTGCCGTTTCTTGAAGCAATCCCGATACTTTGATTTTTTAGATTTGCGCCAAAACCGCCCATAACGTGACCTTTTCCGTGAGCAAGATTAAGAATTGAATCGTAGTTCGCAAAGTTTTTACCAATTAAATCATATTTTAGGTGTTTTGAATTTTTTGGAGTGGGAATCTTTAGTTCCCCGTCAGTGTCCATAATGTCGATAGGGGCGAAGTCGAAGCCGTGTTCGCGCGCGGTTTTTAGATGCTCGTTTACTTCATTGCGCGAGCCAGGATAGGCGGTATTACATTCGATAATTGAGCCATTTAATTTTTTAACGAGAGGTTCGATTAGGCTAGCTTTTAGATAGCCCTTAGAGCCGCGCTCGCCGGTCGAGACTTTTATACCGACTTTTCCGTCAAGTTTAACGCCGAGAGAGTCGTAGATTTTTATTAAACTTTCTGGGGCAATTTCTTTTGAGAAAAAGGCCTTCGGCATTTTAAGCCCTTCTTTTTCTTAGGATAAAGAGGACAATTCCGAGCGCAAGGAGGGCGAGCCCGGAGAAAGAAGCAACTTTAACAGCGGAGGCGGTTGACTCGGCGGTAAAAGCGCCGGTTTCTGGAGAGTTTTCTTTAGAGTCGACTTCTTCTTCTCCAACAGAGGCAACGACGATTCTACCGCCGTCGTAGTTTGCACATTTTACATCATAATCTCCTTCTTCGATTTCGAAAGAGCCAGAGAACTTATCGTCGGAAACGGCGGTTGAGGTAAAGTCGAGCTCTTCCCCGTCTTTAGAGTTAAGCGAACAAGAGACGGCGAGAACGCCAGTTTCAGTAGTCCCAGAGAAGGAGACGACGCCGGACGCTTGGGAAGCTTCGACGGTTAAGACGTCGTAAGTTGCGGCGGCGAAGGCATCAATCGAGAAAACTAGTGGAGCGGTAAGAAATGCGAGAGCGATTAGTTTTAAAGACTTTTTCATATTTTTCTCCTTTTATTATTCCCTTTCCTCTCCGTAGCGAGGCTCGACTTCGAGAACAGTTCCGCGTCCAGAACCCGAGAAGGTTCCAGCGTATCTTTCTTCGGTTGAGCCAGCAAAGCGGACGTTAAAGTAAACTTTTCGAATATCGCGATCGAAATCGTTATCGTCGAAAGCATAGCCGAAGTTTGCGCGTTTCAAGCCTTTACCGCTCATTTCCCCGCTATATTCTTTGCCAAACTGGAGATTGCCGCCATAGTTATCGTCAACCCAGCCGAGATTTTTGAGCGGGAGATGGACGGAGCTACCGTCGGCGTAAATTATGGTCGCGGTTAATTCGTAATCGTCCCAAGAAGTTTCTTCGTCGAAGATTAGCTCGGCGCGGACGCCGGTAAAATGATTATTAAAGTCGTTGGCATGCTCGAGCATAGTTTCGGCCAAAGTTAAGCGGAAAATCTGGAGATAATATGTCTCTCCGTCAGAGCCGGTAACCTTAAAGACAACGTCGTCGAAGAAATTTGAGTTAAAGTTTACTCGGAAAGACCCACTTTCTTCGTCTTTAACGACCGAGACGGCGTCCTCGGAGATAGTTTTATCGAGGACTTCGATAGATTCGATTCTATAGTCGTTGATTTCGGTCGAAGCGAGATAGATTCGATTATCAAGAAGTGGCATATTGAGGACGGCGGGAGAGTCGGGAGTTGAGCCGGTTAAATCGACAGGTTCGACACCGAACCCGTAGGGGATATAGTCGAGGTCGTCGGTATTGACGGCGGTAACGGCAGCATAAGAATCGGAATAAATAATAACGTTGAAGTTATTGTCGCCGATAGTTCGGTAAGAGCTGGCTTCGGCGGAGGCGTCGCCACGAAGTCGGATACCGTGGAGAACAGGGATGTTGTGTTCTGCGGCGTAACGGTCAACACAATCTTCGAGTTCGCCAGGGATAGCCTCGCAGATGCCAGCGGTAATTAGCTCGTCTTCGATTGCGTGCATATTAGTTCCTTTGAGAAGGTCGGAGATTTCGACGTTTTCCCAACTATTGACGATATCGAAAGAATTAAGATTTTTAAAGTTCTTATAATCTTCAATCCACCCAGCGAGAGCTTCGGGAAGGAAGAAACCGCGAGTTTCTTCGTTATTAAAATTATTGAACTTTTCTCCGGTTCGGGCATCGACAATGTCGTTCGCGGAAATATAATCGTAAGTTGTTTCGGTTCGGTTGACGGTATCTTCGGGAACGGTAAGACCTTCGAGGAGGCTTAAACAGACTCCGCCATCTTCACACTCCCAAGCGACGTAGGCGCTACCGCTAAATTCGGGACGGACTTCGGCGAAAATGATTTCAAAATCAGTATTTTCGGTTAAGTTGACAGCACTGGCAGCGTAGTTATTTCCGTTGGCGTAGCGGAAAGTGTACGGACTTCCGCCAGGGGTCATAAACCTAAAACCTTCGTCGTCAGTAATGTCTTTGACGGTTATTGTACAGTGGTAGTTAGAGGAGCAAGTCGCTTCTAGACGATCATTAAGATTATTGTTTGCTCCGCTCGAAAGACTCGGCTCAATAAACGGGCCGTAGTTGCCGTGGTCATCTGGTTCGGGATTTTCGAGGTCAATAACTTCGCTGTCGAGAAGGGTAAGACGAACTCCGACCTGGTTCGGTTCAAGAAGGATTTCTCTAATCGTCGGCGGGTCTTCGGGATGTTCTCCGGGAACTTCTTCGGTTCCAAGAGCACGGATATTAAAGCGGGAACGCTCCTCTCCGTCTTTAATCTCGAAAGAGAAAGTTAGGTCTCTCGTCTCCGGCTCGGGGTCGGCGAAGGCGTGAAACGGCGCGAGAGCAACGCTCAAAAGGACGCCCGCGCAAGCTCCGAACGTTGCGACCAGTTTTAGGCTTTTGTTCATAAGAAAAATTCCTTTATGTAAAATGGTTATGGTCTTATTATATCTATTTCGCAAGTTTTCTGCAAGCGAGGCGGACGAGCTCCGACCAAGAAGAGGACGCGTGGGGAGCAGAGGCGAGCTGGACGGTCGTAAACTTATGGCGAACGGCAACGGCGAGTTCTTCAACAACAAGGTCAGCGTTCGGACACATAACCGTCGCACCGAGAAGTTTGTCTTTTGGGTCGGCGAGGATTTTGACGAAGCCGGAGCGGAAGTCGGAAGTATTCGCGGCAGAAACGGCAGAAAGCGGGAGGACGGATTTTCTAACTTTTATATTGCGCTTCAGACAATCGTCTTCAGTCAAACCGACGCTTGCAATTCCGGGATAAGTATCGGTTAGACGGATAAAGCCTTCGTAATTTCTCAGGTTTTTTTGGCGGGAAAAAACGTTTCCGGCGGCGAGAGCGCCTTCATAGGCGGCGCGTTCAGGAGAACTTTCACCACCAATACAATCGCCAGCGGCGGAGATATGTTTCATGGAAGTCATTAGCATATTATTGACGTCGATACCGTCTTTAGAATATTCGACGCCGGCGTTTTCGAGACCGAGATCGACGTTTGGAGTCGAGCCGGTTGCAAGGATAACACTATCAACGCGGACATATTTTTCTTGACCGCCACGAAGGAAGGTTACGCGAGTTTTACCAGAGTCAGAAGAGACAGCGACAACGCGAGACTGAGTTAAAACTTTTATATGAAGTTTTTCTTCAAAATATTGTGCGAGGAAAGAGCCGACTTCTTCGTCTTCTTTTGGGAGAAGACGACCAGCAAGTTCGCCAAGATAAACTTCGGAACCAAGTTCGCCAAAATAGTTAGCAAGTTCGGCGCCGGTCGAGCCGCCGCCAACAACAAAAACGCTTTTTGGGGGGCGATTTAACTTTAAAGCATCGGCAGGAGTTAAACATTTTATGCCTGGGACGCCGGAAATATTTCCGGTCGAAGGGGAAGCGCCAGTCGCGATTAAGAAATTTGGCGCAGAGACGCGAATTTTCCCGACGGAGATTTCATAAGGAGTTAGAAAACTCGCAAAACCAGACAGGCAAGTTATTTTATTTTCTTCAAAAACTTTTTTCGAGTTTCCGCCGGCACGACGCGAAGCGAGAGCAGTCCAATTTAAAACGGTTGGATAATTATAGCGGAGAGAGGCGGAAGAAATACCAAAGCGCGAACCGCGAGCGGCTTCCATGTATAGATGGGAAAAGTTGAAAGCGGCCTTTCTCGGGACGTCGAGAGAGTTTAGAGCGGAACCGCCCCATTTTCCGGCTTCAACGAGCGCAACTTTTTTCTTTAGTCTTGCCGCAGAAAGGGCGGCAGCGGAGCCAGCAGTTCCGGAGCCGATTACGATATAATCAAAATCAAATTTTTTTCTTAACATTTTAAATTATTTTATCACGATTGCGATAAATATAAGCAAGGTCTTCGTTATATTTATCGAGCTCTCGCGACACGACCCTTTCTAAATCGCCTTTCGTTATTAAACTTCTTTTTTCTAGCCAAGTACAGACGCTTTTTATAACTTCTTCGATTATTACTTCGGCGGAACCGGCAGGAATCCCGAGTGAGCGGGACTCGCACCTTAGCTCGTCGGCTAGTTTCCTTTCATCAAAAACGGTCATAAACTACCTCCGAAAAACTTAAAGGCGAAGATAAAGGCGGCAAGAATTAAGAAACAAAAACCGGTAAGTATTTTAAAGAAAAACTTGTTCCTGACGCGGAAACGCTGGACTTCGACGACAGTCTTCCCTTTTCTGATTGCGAAGCGAAGGATTATCAACGGAAGAACCGAAAAAACAGCAAAGACGACGAGGGCAAGAACTTCGAGAGATTCGGGGAGTTCGAGAATTGACGCGCCAGAGAGAAGAAAAAGAATAAAGGTAAACGGAAGCTCGCCAAGGACGGTTAAAAGACCGAGCGAAAAGGCTTCGGAATTATCGTTCGTGATACGCGCGCGAGAGTTGATAAAACGAGAAATCTTTTTAGGGAGCCAAAGTTCGGTTGAATCTTTTTTTAGCTTTCCTGGGCGGAAATAAAGGAACCAGATAATTAGAGCGAGAGCGACGAGAATACCAACAAAAACACAGAGAACAAACTTTGGAAGCGGCGAACCGAAGAGCGCAAAATCTAGAAAAACGCTCGAGGCGAGGAGAAGAAAAGACATTAGGCAAACGCCGGAAATAAAACTAGAGGCGAGGGACTTTGTCTTTTTCTTAACGAAACGACCGAGAGAAGAATGATATAAAAGAAGTAGCGTTCCGAGAGACAGTTGAAACAAAGCGCAAATAAGCGCAGAGAAAAAGATTATTCCCAACGAGACAGAAACGCTCATAGTTAGATTATATCATACTTATGCTTGAAGCAGAAGAAAACGCGTGATAATCTTTAGGTATGAAAAAAGCGAGGTTTTTATATTTAGGGATTTGTCTAGCACTAATCTTCGGGACGTTTAGTAATTTTAGAGTTTTTGCGGAAGGGGAGGAAGAACCGGAGACAGAGGCGGAAGTTTTAGAAGTTGAGGGGGCTGAAGAAGAAATTGAAGATAAGATTTTTATTAAATCGCTAAACCCGGGGTTTAGCGAAATTGGAGAGTTCTTTGAGATTGGGGGGAAGTTTAAGGGGGATTTTTATTCGCTCGCCGGTCTTTCGGTAATTTATACTGCCCCTAGCTCAGGAAACGATTATATCGTCTATGAGTTTCTTGAGACAGAAGAAATGGTCGGCGAGTCTCTCCTTTTTAGACTAAAAAATTCGCCGGAAGTTAAGGAAGTTGGCGAAGAAAATTATCAGGAGATTGCGGACACAATTTATTCTCGCGGAGGCTCGGGCGTTTCTAAAGAGGGCGGGAGACTAAGGATTTCGAGAAATTATAATAAAGAAACAAAGGAAGAAGATGAGGTTTTAGACTCGTTTTGTTGGGAGAAGATGCCGGAAGAGTTTAGGTTAGATGATGGCGAGTATTGTTATCCAAAATTTGAGGAGGGGAAAACTTATGTTCGCAACGACGAGGCGGAGGAAATAGAGGATTTGTTCGTTCAGGTTGAGGATTATCTTCCGAGCTATGACCCGGAAAAACCGGGGCTTTTTCGGCGGGAGGTTCCGGAAGAAATTGTTGAGCCGAAATGCCAGAATGTTGCCTTTAACGAAATTTTAACTTATTTTGAGACGTCAAACACGGAACAGTTTATTGAGCTTCATAACAGGGGGGACAATTTAGTAGATTTGGAGGGGTGCTCGATAAAATATAAAAATAAGTTCTATGAACTTTTTGGGGCAATGCAGGCAGGAGAGCTGAAGATTTTTACGCCGATAGTTGATTTTAAGATTGCGTTGACAAAAAATCCGACAAGTTCAAATACACTCGAGATTATTGACGTGGACGGGAGCAGTGTCGATAAATTAACGTATTATTCGGGACAGAAAAAGGGAGTTTCTTTGGCACAATTTGGTTATGATGCGGAAGGGGAGGAGCAATGGCTCCAGACATATTCGCCGACGCCGGGGGAGGAAAATAATTATCAGAAGTTTAAGACCTGTCAAGTTGGGAAGGTTATTAACCCAGAAACGGGAAATTGTGTAAACGAGACGACGCTTGATAAAACTTTAGAGGCGTGTCCCGAGGGAAAATACCGAAACCCACTAACAAATCGTTGTAAATCTTACGCGACGACGACGAGCGCGGAGTTGAAGCCTTGTGCGGAGGGGTACGAAAGAAATCCGGCGACGGGAAGGTGTCGAAAAATCGTTAGCAACAGCGGAGCGGAGTATCCGGTTGTTGAGGGGGAGTTTAAAGAAGAGTCGAAGTTTGTTGCGCTTTATGCGGTAATTGGAGTTTTAGGGGCGGGAGTGATATATATTATATATCAGTTTAGGGATAGGCTGAGACGAAGGGGATAAAAGAGGGGTCGGGGATCGGCAGGAACAAAAATGACCGTAAATTGGGGGGGCAATTTACGGTCGTTTTTGAAGATAAACGCGTTATCTTTTTAGGCTTTCTGGTTGCGGGGGTTCGATTTGAACGAACGACCTTTTGGTTATGAGCCAAACGAGCTACCAGACTGCTCTACCCCGCGATACGACTTAAATAAGTATGTTGAGTATTATATATCGCGAGGTAGGAAATGTCAAGAGGATTTTTGATTTATTATGGATTTTATGGATTGTTAATAACTGCGGAGTCGGAGCAGTTATTACCCCAACAGTTTTTAGTAACATAGAAGTTTTTATTAAGTCCGCCGCCATCGCCACCGGAAAGTTGGAGCGCAAACTCGGCATAGGGGAAGTAAATATCGGTCATCTCAAGGCGAGCCTCGACGCGGGAGAACATATCGTTGGCACGACCGGTCGAGTCAACCATGGTTTGGACGCCGTCGAACTGGAGGAGATTGTCGCTTGAGTCATACATTTTAATCGAGAAATTGGTCTTTGGCCCGCCATAGGGGAGAGAGACAACGAGGAAGAAGGTTCCGTCGATTCTATCACCGCCTTTAGGGTCGGGTAAGGTTATCGACGCGGCGCAAGCATAGTTATCGTCGGCATCATAGACGGCGGTAGAGCTTTCCTTGCAGCTAACTAAGATTGGATAATTTGTTTGCTCGTGATTGTTGGAAACGACGAAAGCGTTTTGGCAATTTGAATCGCTATTGTTTGAAGCGCAGGGTAAACCGGTGGCTTTGTTGATTCTGTCGATAGCGGTTAGATTATTACCAGGAACTGGGGCGAGAAAAACAGTTCCGCGATTGGTTTTTGGATTGCTACCGTTAGTGCTATCTTCGAACTCAGATAAGGAGAAGTTGTCGCTAGTTTGGATAAGCTGGACAGAGATGACTGGAGGAGTTTGGGTTATATCGTAGAAGCGGAAACTAGAAGGGTCGGAGTTAGAGTTTAGAGTTCGGTTGGCATTACTATAACTAATGTTTTCGCTATCATACCAGCCGATTTTGATTTTTTTTACGTCTTTAGCGGAGCCGGTCGAAAGTAGCGGGACGACCCGAAGCGTAACGTCGCCGTCGCCTAAGGTCGCGGAATAATCGTCTAATTTATCGGCGATAGTAACGCAAGTATAGGCCTGCTCGGTGTTAGAACCGGCGCCAGTGGATTGTTCGAAGAGAACTTCGTCAGTCGAAGTACTTTCGTTATTGCGACGGAGAGCGTTGCTAATTGTGCTACATTCTTCATCGTCTCCGGAAATAGTCAAGCTATCGTTCAAAGCATTTTCGATATAGTAGTTGATATGGTCGCAGCCGTTGTTCGTTTCATTCATCGGGGCGCTAGTTGGGGTAGTTTTGTCTTTACAGGAATTATAATATTTCATTAGAGCGGTTTTAGCATCTTCGACGCCGGCAAGGGCGGAATCGTAGGCAGACTGGGCGAGTTCGCTGTTTGCGGTTCTTAAGGATTCGGAAACGATAATGCGAATAAAGCTAACTGTTAGGACACTAAAAAGTAGGGCGGCAATTACAACAACATACATTGACGCGGCGCCTTTTTTAAAATCTTGTTTCATTATTTTTTACCTCCTCCGTTTGCTTGAATCGAAAAGTTAAATTTGTTAATTGCGCAATAACTGAAGTCGGAACCATAAGTCATTGGAGCGGTACAGTAGTTTTCATTGGTCATAATATCGACGCCGCCGGAAACGGTCGCGAGGATAAACGAGGCGGAGTAGAGAGTTTTGCCGGTCGAGGAAGTTTGAGCGGGAGGGGCAATGTAAAAGTTAAAGAGGGCGAGTTCAGTGTCTGACTTAGAGAGAAGCTCGACTGGCTCTTCGGAGAGTTGTTCGGATTCTGGTAGTTCGATGAGCTGGGAATTACTTCCAGATTTTATATTTTGTTCTGTATTATAGTCGTCGCTAAGGTTATTAGAGCAGAGCAGGCGTTTCGGGTCGTCGATTTTTAGGAGAGAGAAATTCGTTTTTTCTTGGGCAGAACCGTCGCTGGCTTTATAGGTAAAGATTATATTATTGACGTAGCTACCGGAAGACGTGTCGGGGTTATAGTATTCTGTATTTTTAAGGAAGCCGGTTTTATAAATATAGGAATATTTTCCGGTACAGAAAATACCGCCGTAAGGGTAATCCTTAGTTTCGATGCTACCGCTACTAGTTTTAACTTTGATTCGTTCGGTGAATTGTTGATAGATAAATTTCATGCCGGGGGCGGTGCCGGCCATACAATTATTATAGCCGTCGCTTGAGACGTCGGAATAATGGCCTTCGCATAAACTAGAGAGTTTCCCAGGATTAATCCCAGAGAGAGAAGCGGAAAAATCGTCAATTAGGTCGCGCCCAACGGAGTTGACGGTTTTGATAGCATAGCCTTTTCGGTAGATTGAGATAATTTCCGAGGCGATTAAAGTTAAAGTTAAAAGAAGAGTAGAAATAAAAAGAATTGCGAACGAAAGTTCGATTAGAGTAAAGCCCTTTTTTATTCCCTTCTTTTTCATAAATCTATTTTACCATAAAAACTTTTAGGCGTCTGGGTTATAAAGGCGGATGGTCGTTGAGATGGTGGTTGGAGAAGATTGACCGGGGGAGTTCCAGCAAGTTCGGATATAGAAATCGTAATATTGAGGCTGACCGGGGTTTGACGTGCTTTCGGCGGCGGATTTTACGGCGGTCACCCAAATCCCCTCGGCGGCAGAGAGAGCAGTGGAATAGTTATTATCTCCGAGATTAGCACTCTCGTTAAAAATTAGACGGGGGTAAGTTGTCGCGGAGAGGAGTTTTTCGCTAGCGCTGTTATGGTCGTCTTGGTTAAACCTGAAAAGAATATTACTCGTTGAAGCTAGCCCGCTAGAGGAAGCGTCGAGAGCGTGAGTGTTGACGATAAAGGATTTGCCTTGAACGATACCAACGCCGTTTGTATAGGCAGCGCTAAAATCGGAGTCGCCCTCGCTAACACAAGAGGCGATTTCTGAGGGGTATTTCATGAAGTTGGGGTAAGTAATAATAGCTGTGGGGTCGCTGGATGTAACATCATTAGAAGCAAGGGCTAGTCCAGTTATCTTTCCCCAAAGATCTCCATATTCCTTATTCGCGCTTTGGATTTCTGCGGCATAAGCGTCGTGGATAAAGCGGAGCGCTTCGGCTTGGGCGTCGATTTCGTTGCGCGCCATAGTCGTTTCAAGGGCAGTCTGGGCGGTATTGACGCCGCGGTTCATTAAACTAATCGCGGAAACGGCGACAATACCAAAAATCCCAACCGCGAACATAACCTCGATTAAAGTATCGCCACGAAGAAAATCTATTTTCCTATACATTCGCTTTTATCCTCGTCATCTTGTTCGACCATATAGACCGCCGAAGAGTTTACGCCGCCAGAAAGCAGACGAATATTTCGTCGATTACCATAATTATTATCATCTGAATCAACACAAAAATCAAGACCATGACCGCTTCGCCATGTAGCGCTAGAAGGCATTAAATAAGTTTTTATATAATATATAAGGCTGTTTGGCTCGGAGCCTTTCGTACTTCTATCGAACCGTGCTGTAGAGTAATAAGTTTTGACGTTGCCAGAGACGGGCGAACGAACGATAAGAATAGCGCCAGTAAAACAGTTGTTCGTTGCATCAGCATCGGTCGGACAATTTTGGGCGATACCGGAGGAGTTATTGGCTTTTTCAAGAACTGCCTCCCACGGAACGGTATGTTCCTCGAAATAAAACGCTTCGCCGAGACTAACCATATCTGGATCAGGATTAGGGCGGAAACGCGCGTCGACGTCGTTAGAAAGAACCGTCAGCGCGTCGGACGCAGAGATACCGCTGGCGGAATTGACGATTTTGCCGACAACGTCGTAGGTACGAATAGTTTTACTAGCTTCCTGACCTTTTTCACGGAAAGTAACAAATTTTCCATAAACCGCTTCGCCGGTATTTCCCTCTTGATTATGTTCAACATCAATAACCTTAGAATAAATCCCGCGGAGAAAATCGGCAAAGTTATTAACGGAATCGTTATAACGTTGGCGAGCGACGGAAAGGTTTGTCGCTAAAATAATTCCAAGCATCATAGCAGAAGAGAGGGCGAGGAAGAGGGTAACTTCGATTAGGGTAAAGCCAGATTTTTTAGTTAGTTTTTTGAGTTGTTTCATATTTTAATACCTCGGCGATAATTCTTTAATATAAGTTACTTTCGGGGTTTGATCGTCCTTCGCTAAATCATAAGCCCAGAGAAGAGTTGACGGAGTAAAGTTGATGACTTCGGCAGGCTCGCCGAGAGAGTCACTATCGTTACCGTAAGTCCTAGTAAACTCCATTGATTTCACATAGACGGGACCGTTAATCGTTAAGGGGTTAGTACATTTATCGGAGTTGAGCGTACCGACAGTTTGGGCGACGCCAGCGATTGAACAGGTATTGATTGTTTCTTTGGCGATAAGCCAAGCATCGATTCGAGTAACGTTTTCGTCGATAATGATGTTGCCGTCGGCAATAAGAACGATTTGTCTGGCTTCGTTGTCAACATCATTAATGAAGTTACTGGTGATTTCCATATCGCCAGAAGAATAGAATACAACAGGCGAAGTCCCGAGGAAGTAGTCGCGCATGGAAGAGTGGCTGTATGTAATCGGGAGCTTTCTCTCGGCGCGTGAAGCGCTAGGAACTCGGAAAATATCAACTAGCGAAGAATCGTTTTTCTTCTTAAACAAGATGTTATAGCTACCTCTATTTGTCCTCTCGAATGAGAATTGCTCGTTAGAAAGAGAATAACCGTTATCCCAAATTCCGACGCCAACGTGTTCGCTCCCACTGATAAGCTGACTGATGGACGGAATGAGGCGTTCTTTGATCTTTTGATAGTAGCCGCTAGAGTCGCGGGTTTGAGTTGCGCCGCCGAGGGAAGAATTACAATTATTATTGGCAAGAGTTAGCGGAGAGTAAGTACAGTTAGTGGAGACGCTAGTCTTTCCGCCGGAGAGCGCCGCGCCAGAAGCCATTTTGTTTATCGTCCCGCCAGAAATCAACGCGAAGTCGCCCCAGGAGCCGAAATAGGTTTTGTTGCCGGTTACTTCGTTACCGCTGGTGGTATGAAGAGTTTTGATGTCGCTGGCGAGGACCGAGCCACCGAGGACTTCCATCATCGGTTTCTTCGCACGAGTACGACAGAAGGAGTTGGAAACGCGCCAACCAGAATTACTATCGGAGATCGGGCTAACGGCGATGGCAATACAATATTTATCGCCGATTTCTAGAGAAGAAGGAGCGGTACGCTGAACAGAGAACTTTTGGTCGGTATAGCTGGTTCCGCTAGAGTAGCTAGTTCCAACGCGGATGATGTTGTCGGTATCGTTCGCAGTCGGGTTTTCTACCCAACAAGAACTACCTTTATATTTATAATTCGTCGAATTACAGAAGCTAGAGCTCGAGGAAGTCCCGCCGCCAAAGAGCGTTCCAGATTGAGCAGTAGCAAGCGAGGTTTCTTTATCGACGATATAGGAAATAATCTTGACGGATTTACTGCTTAAATCGGTAATATAATCGAGATTGGAGTTAGCTGAGTTCCTGTTGATAGTGAGATCGAAAGTCTGGCTGACGAGTTCTTCAGAATCGTCGAGACGATCGCCGAGGGCGGGAGCGGAAATGTTGGTAATGTTGAAGTTATAAGGACGGGTAATCGTAACACAAGATTGAGGGCCGGTAGAGTTGCTTCCGGTGCGGACGTCGGGGTTGTTGGCGTATTTTTGGGCGTCGGTTCCGTTTTTAGGGCGAATTACTTTAGAGCTAGTCTTTGGAGCGCGAACTCTGCTAGTTGTATTTTGTTCCCATTCGGTTGAGGCAGTTCCGTCTGTATAGGTTTCTCGGCGGTAGCGATAACCATGAGCAATTAGGTATTTTCCAGGCGAAGAAGTGACTTGAGAACAGACGGTTTTAGCCTCGGAAGAGCCAGCTTTAACGTCGAGGTTCGAATAGACGGAGCTGGAATTAGCGGATTTTGAGCTATTCCAAGAGGCGCCGGAAGCGAGATTGCCGGTTGTCCCCGAGCCGGAGACCGACAGGGTGGTTCCGGAAAGACCGATTTTTCCGGTATATGAGGGGCTAACGAGATCGGAAAAACTGTCAGAGCTACGAGTAAGCGTGTGTTTCATATAAACCGTAATTTTATTAGCGTTTTTAGTCGTTCGAGAGGTTCCGGAAGATTCGACAACGTTTGTGACTTCTTCGATTGCGGTCGAGGGAGTAATAGTTATTTCTTCGTCGACCGGGTCACGATATTCGTATTCGTAGATAGGGTTCGCGAGAGTAATACAGGCTTGGGTCGACGAAACGCTAGGCGGAGTTCCGACGACGGTTTGGGTTGAATAAAGAATTGTAACGGGAGTTTGGTAATTTATCTTTTGACAATTTGTCTTTTTAGAGCCAGAGGGGAGATAGATGGAAACCGTATTATCTCTAGTATCCGAGTCGCCCTCGCCAACGTTAGTACTCGTATTAAGAGTAATACTAAAGTTTTTGCTATAACTCAAACCAGAAATATCAGTTCCGCTTCCGGTTTGAGCCTTATAGCTGTTGGGAACTGCGCTAGTAACATATTTGTATTGATTACTCGAAGTATAGTTTGAGACATTATCGCGTTTAACGGTATGAGAATATTTAACACTATA
>CAZMWH010000014.1:0-17084 GCA_964570115.1 uncultured Candidatus Saccharibacteria bacterium
CCGGAGAAGCCACCGCCCCCGCCACCGGAGCTCGACGAGGAGCTTGAGGCGGTTGAGCTAGAGATTGAGGAGGAAGTATAGGACGAGAACGAGCGAAAGTCGGAGGCGGAGAGAATCGCGCCGTGAGTGACCCAATCGCTTTTGAGGTTGGCAGATTCGTAGTATTTGTTGAGTTCTTTCATCCAAGATTCTTCTATTCCGAAGAGGACGGCGTAGGGGAGGAGCTTTTCGTAGAGCTTAACAATTCCCTCGGCGGAAGTATCAGCGCCTTTGACGCTTTGGAGGAAGTTGATACGGTCTTTTTCGGCGAGCTTCATATAACGTTTTAGGCCGTCGAGATATTTGCTGGCTTTAATTCCCTCGAGGGTACGTTTGTTATATTTATAAATATTAGAAGCGACAACAGCGAAGATAAAGAGAAAAGCGAAAACGCCAACGAAAAGAAGCGGGAGAATCAGCTCTTTTCCGATATAATTAACGCCCGGTTTTGAGAGGAAGTTTCCGAGACCTTCAAATACTAATCCGAGGATAATGCCGATGATTGGCATCCCGATAATGATTAGGACGATTATAAGGACAATCCCAACGCTAGAGGAGCTTTTTTGCTTTCTAGTTTTTTCTTTTTTCTTTTCCTCGAAGAGTTTTTTACTCTTTAGGGAGCTTTCGACGGTTGTATCGTAGGAACGTCCGAGGCGTTCGAGCTTCGAGGAATAAGAATATTTTTTAACTTCGATAATATCGTTGTTTTTGACTTCGCTGCCGCCGTTTAGGATTTCGAGGACAATTCTTTGCTCGGTTGGGATATGGTCAATGTCCTTGACGTGGATTCTCCATTTGAACCCACCGAGAAGTTTTTTCTCGCCTTTTTCGAGAGAGATGTGTTTTTTGACGGCGAGGTCAAGAAGGCTGGCAACCTGGGACGAGCCGGACAAGGATTTTAGATAGACGGTTTTCATTTCGGCTGGGGTTAGACCGGCTTTTGGGGTAAACTCGGGGGCGACGATTTTAGATTTTGCGAGGGATTTTTTCTCGGCGATTTTTCTTTCGGCTTTGATCCAGGCGGTAATGCTAAAGAAGACGACAACAAGAAAGAGCCCGAGGAAAACAAGGAAGATATAGCTTTTTTCGGGTTCGCGGACGGAAAAAGAGTTGGGCGAAAACTCGAGGTTGATGGTTAATGTTTCAGTCGGGGAGAGGTTTTTTGCTGTGAAAGTTATTTTTGTGGGGGAGGTTGGGTCTTTTTCGGTTAGACAGCGAGAAGTCGCAGTAGTTCCAGAGATTCCATATTTTCCGGCGTAGCAGGAAGTTTGGTCAAGGAAATTTGATTTAATGGCGTCGGAGAGAGTAACGGTTGCGGTTACGGAGTTAAACTTCTGATACCAGCCGGTTCCATTGATATCCCAATAGAGTTCTTGGTTGGTGGAATTGTCGGGAGTTAAGATGACGTTTGAGAGGCGATAGGAGATTTCATAAGTTTGGGTTCCCATAACATAAGAGTCGGCATCGCCGATGCGAAGGCAAGTGTATTGGTTGTTGTCGGCGTAGCCGTTCTCGGTATAGAGAGAATATGGCTCGGAAGCGCCGTTTCGGGAAACGGAAAAGTTAGGCGAGATAAGAGTGTTGACGTTTTGATAGAACTGGGGGATACAGCGTTCGATGCCGTGGTTTTGGGCGAAATCTGGAAAGACGGCGACGAGGGTCTCCTTAACGTCCATATAACTATAACCTTCTTCCGCTTTGTCGAGATAATATTCGGCGTCGAACGACTCGAAATAGAAATCGTTGGTGCTAGCGAAGGAACTCGAAGCGGGGAGCAGAGCTCCGGCAAAAATTAACGTTAGACTGAAAAATAACCTTAAAAATCTTCTCATAATATATATTATATATGATTTTTAAAATTATTTGAGGGATTTTAGCGCAGCTTTAAGGGCGTTGACGGATTTTTGGTATTTGATGCCTTCGGCTTCAGTTAGTTTTAAATCGAGACGGCGGAGAGCGCCGCGACGACCGACGACGGTCGGGAAGCCAATAAAGAGGTTGTTGTTGTCGTCGTAGCTCGAGACGGAGAGGACGCGACGTTCGTCGTTTAAGATACAGTTAATGATGTGGACGGCGCAGGCGCCGATGCCGTAATGGGTTGCGCCTTTTTTCTTGATGATTTCGTAGGCTTCGTTTCTAGCGTAGTCTTCGATGTCGAGGAGGGCGGTTTCGGAGAGAAGGGAGGTAATCGGCTGACCGCCGAGGTCGGCGGAAGAGAGGAGGGCAAATTCGCTGTCGCCGTGTTCGCCGATTTGATAAGCGTGGACGGATTTTGGGTTGACGTTGAGTTTTTCGGCGAGTTTCATTCGGAGCCGGGCGGAGTCGAGGACGGTTCCGCTACCGATGATATGGTCGGACGGGAGGCCGGAATATTTCCAGGTTAGATAAGTTAAAACGTCCATTGGGTTCGTTACGACGAGGAAAATCCCGCGGAAGCCGCTTGCCATGATTTCTTTAATCATTGGACGGAAGATTGAAGCGTTTTTCTTTAAGAGGTCGAGGCGGGTTTCGCCGGGTTTTTGGTTAGCGCCGGCGGTGATGACGATGATGTCGCAGCTTCTCGCGTCTTTATAAGTTCCGGATTTGATTTTTAGAAAGCTCGGAGCGACGGCGAGCGCGTCTTTTAAGTCCATTGCTTCGCCTTCGGCATCTTCGGCGTTAATATCGGTTAAGATGAGTTCGTTGACGGCGGTGCGTTGGTTGATCAAAGAGAACGCGATCGACGCGCCGACGTTCCCCGTTCCGACAATCATTACTTTGTTAGACATAGTCCACCCTGTTTAGTTTATATATATTATATATAATATATATGGTTATTTCAAGGTTTTTATAATTGGGAAGGGGACGGCTTCGCGGCCAGAGACGCCTTCGAGGAGCCAGAAGTTACGTTCAGAGTTCCCCCAACCGCAGGCGGGAGGCATACCGTATTCGAGCATTTCGACGAAATCTTCGTCGAGCATTTGGGCTTCGGAGTCGCCGGCATCGCGGAGAGATTGTTGAACTTTAAAGCGTTCGAGTTGGTCGAGCGGGTCGTTGAGCTCGGAATAGCCGTTGCCCATTTCGGTTCCGGCGATGATGGGGTGGAAACGTTCGGTAACGAGAGGATTTTCTTCTGAGGTTTTTGCGAGCGGGGAGAGGGAGAGCGGTTCTTCGATTAACCAGAACGGCCCGGCGGAAGTTTTTCTAATTAACTTCCAAACATGGTCGATTAGGCGAGCTTCGGAAAGAGATTCGAGATTTTTGGCTTCGACGTGGTTGTCTTTAAGGATTTTGAGGAGCTGTTCCTTATTCGGGTTAAAAACATCGACGTCAAATTTTTCCTTCAAAAGGTCGGCGTATTTTATTCTTTTCCAAGGTTTCCCGCCGTTATCGAGGTCGATTTCGAAGCCAGAGACATTAAACTTTAGCGTTCCCCAAGTTTCCTTCGCGACGTATTTTATCATTTCTTCGTAGAGATTCATTCCGTCTTCGTAGTTTTCGTAGGCGGCATAGGACTCGAAGGCGATATGCTCAGGGAGGTGTTCGTCGTCGACGCCCTCGTTCCTAAAGCGGGGGCCAATATCATAAACTTTCTCGAAGCCGCCACCGAGAAGACGCTTCAGGGGAAGTTCTTGGGAAATGCGGAGATAATAATCTTCGCCGGTCGCGTTCATGTGGGTCTCGAATGGGGTTGCGTCAGCGCCGCCGGTGGTATGTTCGAGAACGGGAGTGTTGACCTCAATAAAACCGTGGGCGTTCATAAAGTCGCGGGTTGCCTGCCAGAATCTGCTGCGGCGGACGAGACGGTCGCGGACTTCGGGGTTGACGTTCATATCGACGTAGCGGCGGCGGTAGCGCTCTTCTTTATTGGTGAAACCGTCGCGGCCAGGGAGAGGGCGGAGGGATTTGCCGAGAAGTTTAACGGAGTCGGTAAAGACGGAGATTTCGCCGGTCGAGGACTTGCCGACGGTTCCGGTCGCCTCGATAAAATCGCCGGTATCGAGGAGTTTTAAGCGGCTAAGGTCGAACCCGAAATTCCTTTCGGGACACGGAGTCGCGCCAGCCCGCCGCCATGGGTGTCGCGCTTCTTCGTCCTCGGTCGTGACCTCCGAAGATTCCTGAGAAGGAACCTCGGGTTCTCTCATAAAAACTTGGACTTCGCCGGAATCGTCGCGGAGTTTAAGAAAGGCGATTTTTCCGAACGAGCGAATGGCGACGAGACGACCGACGACCCCGACCTTTTTCCCTTCGAGAGTGTCGAAGTTTTCGAGGAGATTTTTGATTTTGGTTGAGCGGGAAGCTTTCGAGGGGTAAGGGTTAATCCCGAGGGATTTAATTTCCTCGAGTTTTCTTAGGCGCTCGTTGCGATAATCGTTTAAAGTTGTCATAAATTATAATAAATTATTAGATTTTAAAGCTTTTTTGATTGCGGGGCGGTCGAAACCGACAATTCTTTCGCCACCTATTTCGACGACGGGGACGGCGGCGATACCTTCGACGGAGCTCGCGTCGATTTCTTTGTATTCGACTTTAAGTTCGTCTAGCCAATCCATCAAAGCGTGGCAATAGACACAAGCCGGAGTTGTGTAAACTTTAATCATATAATTTATTATAGCGGATTTAGTTTATTTTAGAAAGGGAGACGAGTTTTTTATCTTTAAAGGTAAAGGCGAGGTTGTCGCTGGTTTTGATGATGACCTTTGAATCGGATTCTTCTTTAATTTCGGAAATTTCGAGGTCAACGAGATTATCGGATTTTTTGAGGAGAGTAAGGGAGATGAAGGAGCCGAGTTTTTCCATATAGCGGAGGCGATTTTCGTTATAGTCGAAAGAGGTAAAAGAGAGGTCGGCGGAGGCAAAAAGTTTTTCGGCGGCGGCGGCGAGGGCGGATTTGTCGACGAGGTTATAATCTTCTTCGATTTCGAGGGCGCCGAAGTCGAGGGAGTTAAGCGCAAAATAGAGCTTTAGCTCGTTTGAGAGGTTGCCAGAGTTAAAATCGGAGAGATAGGCGGAGTTTTTTGAGAGGCGAAAAGGGGTAAGAAGTGAGGCATATTTTTCTTTTAGCTCGCTAAGAGAGGGGGCTTTTTCGGCGGGAGCGGAAGAAGTTTCGGAGGTCGAACCCGCGCTCTGTATTTCTTCGGTTTTTACGCGATTAAGGAGACTGTCGAAAAATCCTCTCTGGAAAAGGGCGCAAGTTTCGAAACTAACGAGGACGAGGAGAAGAAGAATGAGGATGTTGCGGAACCAGATTTTACGGTTTTTTTCGCGGAGAAGTTTTTTATTCATGGCGTCGAGGCGGTCAATAAAACGTTCGTCGAGCTTTTCGTCGAGATAGCGAGTAAGTTCGGTTTTGATGTTGTCGGTGTTGGTTTCTGGCGCAGGAGCTGAGACGGTTGGTGAAACAGCTGGGGTCTTGCGCGGGCGTCCCGGTCGGCGAGACTGTTCGGTTTGTTCGGTTGATGGATTTGTCATAATGTTTATTATTATAACATAAAAAATTAGAAAAGAAAAGAAGAAAAGAGGGACAAAAAAATCCGCGAGAGATGGTGGGCGGGGGAGGGCTTGAACCTCCGACCTTACGAATGTGAATCGTACGCTCTAGCCAGCTGAGCTACACGCCCAAAATCGCGGAAATATATGATATAATCTTATCATATATGAATTTAGATTTCCAGAAGTTAGAGAGAGAAGCGGAGGCGCTAGAAAAGTTTTTAGCGGAGCCGGACGCTTACTTAAGAGACGATTTTACGGAAAAGTCGAGACGGTTTTCGGAGCTAAATGAGATTTTAGGCTTAAAGAAGGAAATTTCTAAGTTAGAAAAAAATCTGCAAGAGGCGAAAGAGCTGGCGTCGGATCCGGAGCTAGGGGAGCTAGCGAGAGAGGACGTTGAAAAAATTAGTTTAAGTTTAGAGAAAAAGCGGGGGGAGCTTGAAGAAAAGTTGCTTCCAAAAGACCCGGACGACGAAAAAAATGTGATTGTGGAAATTCGCGCGGGGGCGGGGGGCGACGAGGCGTCGTTGTTTGCGGGCGAGTTGATGAGAATGTATTTGCGCTACGCGGAGAGGGTCGGTTTAAAGGCGGAGTTAATTTCTAAGAATGAAAACGAAGCGGGGGGGATGAAGGAAGTGATTTTTAAGCTGTCGGGCGAGCGACCATACGGGCGAATGAAATTTGAGGGCGGGGTTCATCGCGTTCAGCGCGTTCCGATAACGGAGAGCCAGGGGCGAATTCATACTTCGACGGTTACGGTCGCGGTGATTCCGGAGGCGGAGGAAAAGGATATTGAGATTAAAGACGAAGATTTAAGGATTGATATTTATCGCTCGGGCGGACACGGCGGTCAGTCGGTCAACACGACAGATTCGGCGGTCAGAATTACCCATCTTCCAACAGGAATTGTGGTGGCGATGCAGGACGAAAGATCACAGCGCCAGAACCGCGAGCGAGCGATGGCGATTTTGCGTTCAAGGTTGGTCGAAAGGCAGAAAGAAGAAGAAAGAAAAACGGCGTCGGAGAAGCGAAAGTCGTTGATTGGGACGGGGGACCGAAGCGAGAAAATCCGAACATATAACTTCCCTCAAGATCGGATTACTGACCATAGAATTCACTATTCGCGCTCGAACATTCCGGCGGCGATGGACGGCGAGATTGACGATATTATAGAGGAACTGACTAAATATGAACGTGGACTCATGGCTGAAAAAAGCGAGAACTAGAATAAAATCGCTGGACGCGGAGCTTCTATTGCTGTTCGTTATCCAACAGGATGACCGGTCGTATTTGGCGGCACACCCAGAATATCGGCTGAATGATGAGGACGTGGTACTTCTAAATCGGTTGGTGGATTTACGTCAACAAGGGATGCCGCTGGCGTATATTTTAGGCGAAAAAGAGTTTTATGGGCGGAAGTTTTATGTTAATCAACACGTTTTAATTCCCCGTTCGGATTCGGAAGTAATTATCGAAATCGCGAAAAGCCTTAATCCGCGCCCGAAGAAGATTTTGGACGTGGGGACGGGGTGTGGGATTTTGGCGATTACGCTGAGTTTGGAGCTGCCAGGGACGCGAGTAACGGCGATTGACGTGTCTCAGGCGGCGCTATTTGTGGCTTCGAAAAATTCGATTTATTTAAAGGGGCGAGTCGATTTTCTCCAGTCAGATTTGTTGAAGGAGTTGCCGAAGGCGGAGAAGTTCGATTTGATTGTTGCGAATTTGCCGTATGTCGATATTGGTTGGCCGTGGCGAAGTAAAGAGCTGGCGTGGGAGCCGGGGTTGGCGCTTTATTCGGGGGACGGAGGAATGGAACTTTTGAAGAAATTCTTAGACGAGGCGAAGGGGCGAACGAAAGTTTTGATTTTGGAATGTGACCCGTGTCAGCACAAAACAATGATTAAATATGCGGAAAACCTCGGGTTTAAATATGAGGCGACCCGAGGCTTTCAGCTAGTCTTTAAAGGGAAAGATTAGTTTTTATATTCGCCGAGCGTAAGTTTAAGGGCGATTTCTTTACCTTCGCGGAGGACGGTGAGTTGGACGACATCGCCCGGTTTATATTCGCCGACAATAGAGGAGAAGGAGCCGCTTTCGCCGACTTTGGTGTCGTTGACAGCGATGATGATATCTTTGGTTTGGAGACCAGCTTCGGCGGCGGGGGAGCCGGAGATGACGGCGGAATAGCTAGACTCGGTATAGACGTAGGCGCCGGCGGTAACGGGGAGATTATAGGTTTTGGCGAGGTCGGTGGTGATGTTCATATAATAGATTCCGGCGTAGGCGCGGGCAGTCGAGTTATTTTCGATAACGTTTTTAAGGAGTCCCTTGACGCTAGAAATCGGAATGGCAAAGCCGATACCATCGCCATTAACGTAAGTCGCGGTGTTGATACCGATAACTTCGCCGGCGGCGTTAATTAAAGGTCCGCCGGAGTTGCCGGAGTTAATGGCGGCGTCGGTTTGAATCATATCGGTTAGGGTCTCGGAAGAAGAATAGGTTTCGTCGGTCGCGGTGAGACTGCGTCCGGTGCCGGAGATGATGCCGGAGGTGACAGTGTTTTGATATTGACCGAGGGCGTTGCCGATAGCGATGACTTGTTGGCCGACGGAAATGGTTTTGGAGTCGCCGAGGGTAACCGGAGAGAGGCCGGAAGCGTCTTTAATTTTAAGAATGGCGATGTCGTTTAACGGGTCGGTGGTAATGAGTTCGACGTCTTCGAAGGTAGTCCCGTCGGAGAGGACGACATAGATTTTGTTGGCGCCGCTGACGACGTGTTTGTTGGTTAGAACATAGCCGTTATCGCTAACGATCATGCCGGTTCCGGCGGCAGTGGAAGTTGAAGCTCCGTAAAAATAGCTCATTGTCCGAGTTTCGGTTAGAATTGAGACGACGGATTTAGAGACGGAGTTGGCGACGTCGGCGATACTGCCTTCGACGAAGTTGGCGGAGTTGCCGTCGGTCCCCGAGCTAGAGAGAAAAGTGATTGGGGATAAAGAATGATTATAAGTTAGATAAGAAAAACAAGCGGAGGTTAGCGCGAAGAGGAGCGCGAGACTTGAAAGAACTATCGCGCCGGCGCTACCGCCTTTTTTCTTTTCGACTTTAGGGTTGGTAATTTCTGCTTCTATGATTGTTTTATCGTTTTTCATAATTATTATTATACGCGGAAAAATAAAAGAAACCTTAAAAAACGTGGGGATTTTAAGGTTTTAGGCGTTAAACGTTAAAGAAGGGTTCTGAGAAGAAGAGGACGATAGCCGCGATGGTTACGATACCGAAGACAATTGGGAAAACGACGTCGCTTCCTTTTAGTTCGCCGTCGCGTTTGTTGACGGCGAGATAGACTTTATTAAAGACGGAAGCGATAATGGCGAGGACTAGGGAGAGTTGAGGGAGGATAATACCGGTTGAGGCGAAGGAATAGACGATAAGCCAAGAATGGGCAAGCCAGGCGATTTCGGCGAAGATTAGCCCGCAAACTAGCGAAGCGAAGCCGAAGTCGGTTTTTGAGTTGTTCTGGCAGAGGACGTGGCGGGAGGCGGCGTAGCCGATAATAAACTCTAAAAGAACGAGAACGGCAGAATCTAAACTCGCGGCGGCAATAACGGCGGCGGAAGTCCCGAGGATAATTGCGAAGAGAGATTGGACGAGGTTACCGGTTTGTTTAGTGATGGGCTTGATGAGGACGAGCCAGACAACATAAAGCGCGGCGAGGAGATAATGGACGGGGAGGACGGTTGTTCCGGAGAAATATGTTAAAAAGACGAGCGACGAGCCGACGATTAAATCGACAAGGTTAGACTTTAAGTTTAAAAACCAGAAGCGAGGGCGGACGGCAAACATACGCCATTTAGAAACGATTACGAGGATAATCCCGATGAGCCAGCTTCCGGAAACGATTGTTGCGAAGACGGAACCGACGCCGAGGATGACGTTGAGGATAATATGGAGGACGGAAGAGAGGACGTTGCGGCTTTTGCGAATAAAAATATAATCGGCCATATAAACATTATACCAAATTTTTTCGGTTTTTTAACGATAAGTATGATATTATATATAGTATATGGAAAAAGCAACGTTTCTTCAAAAACATCCGATTCTAAAAGACCTGCTGAGTTTGCTGTCGTTTGTTTTGTGCGTGGTGATTGGGACGTTTCTTTTAAATACCTTTGTGTTTAGGTCATATAACGTCGTTGGGAGTAGTATGGAAAACACGCTTTTAGGCGACGATAGAATGATTGTTAATCGTCTGACGGTTTCTTTTGCGCATTTTTCTGGAAAGGAATATGTCCCGGAGCGAGGCGATATTATTGTGTTTGCGAACGGGAGTTCGAGCGGAGAGCTGACGTGTAATCCGCCGTCGGGGATTACCGACCAGTATATCATTAAGCGCGTAATCGCGTTCCCGGGAGAAAGAGTCGTTGTTAAAGACGGAGTGATGACGGTTTATAACGAGGAATATCCGGACGGACATGTTTACGATAAAGAATGGCGAGTGTCGGATGATGATGGCCCGAAGGAATATACGAGCGGCGAAGTTGATGTGACCGTTCCGGAAGGAGAGTTGTTTGTTTCTGGGGATAACCGCGAGGGATCACATAGTTACGATTCAAGAAATGGATTAGGGACGGTGCCGTTTTGTCGAGTGGTGGGGCCGGTGATTTTGAGGCTGTTCCCGTTAGAGAGATTAAGGACGTTTTAGAGATTAGCTCGGGGACGTCGGGGGAGAAAAAATAGCCCGCGAGGGCTATTTCTCAGAACGTTCGAGTTTAAGCTGTTAAGCTGCTCGAAGATACCAGGACAAGTCGGTCGAGTTAAACTCGAGCGCGAAACGTTTTTGTCCGGCGACGATGTCGAAAATGTGATGGGCGGTCGCGCCAGTGAATTTGATGTGAGTGCGGACGAGTTCCGTTACCTCGACTTCAGATTCGCCACGTCGTTTAAACGAAAGCGGTTGGCACGGCGTCATCTCATAGCCGAAAAGGGCCATAACTTCGACGCGTTCTGATTTATTGTTAAGTTTATTAGTAAACATAAAGTAACTCCTTGAAAATTTTATTCTTAGAGTCATTTATGTGAGCCCAAACTTTTAAGGCTCAAAGTTAAGGGTATAAATGACGATACCCAAAACCACGTTTCTTTTATCTAACCAGGGACCGAAGTATAGCTAGATAATTTAATTATAGCATAAATCTATTCGGTTCTTAAGGCTTCGACAGGGTCTTTTTTCGAAGCGGAGCGGGCAGGAATAAGTCCGCCGATTATAGTGAGAAGGATGCTGAGAAGGACGAGGCTGAGGGCGGAAGTTGGGTTGAGCGCAGCGCGGAGGTTGTCGAGATTAGTGAGGGCGTCGAGAATGGAGTTAATAATCGGAATAAAGATATAAGAAATAGTAATCCCGAACAGTCCGGAGAGAAAACCAATAATAAAGGTTTCGGCGTTAAAGATAGAGGAAATGTTGTGTTTCGAGGCGCCGAGTGCGCGGAGAATCCCGATTTCTTTGGTGCGTTCATAGACGGAAATATAAGTTATAATTCCAATCATAATTGAGGAGACGATAAGAGAAATCGAGACGAAGGCAATTAAAACATAGGAAACGGCGTTAACAATAACTTTAACGGAGTCCATTAACATTCCGGTAACGTCGGAATAGTTGATTTGCTTTTCTTTTTCGACGGAATTATTATAATCTTTGATAAAGTTAAGAAAGTTTTCTTTGCCGTCAAAACTAGCAAAGTAAAAATAGAGATAGGACGGGTCTTCTTTATCTTGGTAGCCGAGGAGAGAAAGATTGGACTTTAGGGTAGCGTCGGATTTGTTGAGGAGGGATTCCATAACGCGCATTAGTTCGTCTTCGGAGAAGTTTAGACTAAAGGCGGAAGAAAAAGCAGAGGCGTCGATATTAAAACTTTTTGCGAAAGTTTCGGAAAGATAGGCGGTCAGCTCGCCGACTTTTTCGAGAACAGATTTTTTGATTTTTGACTCGGTCATTATTTTTCCGAGTTCTTCGAGAGCAGAAAGAAAGGCGGGATTTTCTTTTATTGGGTCGGCATAGTCGGGAAGATTAGGTGGTTCGGGGAGAAAGTCGGCATAGGGGAGGACGGAAGCGAGGAGAGTTTTAAAGGTTCCGGCGAAAAACTCGCGGTAAACGTCGGCGGGGACGATAAACTCGGACTCGAGGCCGGAAAAGATTTTTCCGGGTTCATATTCGTAGAGAAAATCTTCGACGAACGCGTCAGCGTCGAGTTCGGAAAACTTCGCTTCGGGATTTTCGGCTTTAAAGGTTTTTAGTTTTTCGGACAGTTTTTCGAGGAGTGAGTCGAACGCGTCTTCGAGGGCAGAAACGGCGGGAGTGGTGTCAACGTTGATGTCGGCAGAAATTTTTTCCATATATTCTGCGGTTTTTCTTCTTAGTTCGGCTTCGTCGATTTTTACGTCGAAGACGGAGGAGAGCTTCGATTCGTCAACAGAAACTAAATCTTCGAAGCCATAGTCGAAATTATTAGTTTCGGCGTCGAAACGTTTGCCGGTTAGGACGTTAACGTCGGGATTTTCGAGTTGTTTTTTGACGATTTCGGAAGATTCTGAGCGGGAGATAATATAGTCGATTAAATCGGTTGAATAGTTGACACCTTGTTCGAGGGACTCAGTCATAACGCCTTCTTTAGCAGTAATAACGCCAACGACCTTGAGCTTGATTGCCTTGTTTTCGTAAACGTCTTTAAGATAATCTTCATTGGAGGACATATCTTCGTAAACATCATATTTTTCGTTGTATTTATATAAATCTGACGGGAGAATAAAGCGAAGATCGAGGTCGAGCAGGTCGTCATAGTTCATTAGGAGCGGGTCGGAACTAACGTCGACGGACTCGCCGGCCATTAACTTTTTAACGAGAGTAGAGAGCTCTTCGGTATCTTTCAGCCCGAGTTCATAGGCGAGCAGGTCAGACATAACGCCTTTTACGCCGAGGTTGATAATAATTTCGTTATAGTTTTCGGGAAGACGGCCGGCAAGGATTTCGTATTTGCTTTCGATAATTTCGCGGTCACTACTATAAAACGGACTATAGAGCGAAGTCGAGCCGCCGGTAAAGTTGGTCAGCATGCCTAAGCCGCTGCCGAACATAGAAGAAAAAGTATCGTTGGGGTTGAGCTTGGCGACGCGGTTGGTTTTGTCGACGGAATAAACGAGTGGTCGAATGTCATAGCCGACAGTAACGGATTTGACGTCGTTTTTGAGCGAGGCGGAATTGTTGTCGTAATGTTTTTTAAAACTCTTAAGGTCGTTAGCAGCGATAGACTTTAGGGTGTTTGCCATGATGGGATATTCGACGAGGTCTTTTTCTGCTTCTTCGCGGAGGGATTTATAGTCGGTATTATTATATTTTTCAAGATCCTCTTCTCCGTCCGTCATTAAGCCACTTAAAGAAAAAGATTCTTCGGTTATCATAAGAGGGTAGGAATCGAGTGTGTCGGCTTGGATAGAATCGACGTAATTTTGGAAACCAGTCGAGACAGCGAGAATAAGGGCGATGCCGATAATGCCGATACTGCCAGCGAAGGCGATTAAAACTGTTCTTCCCTTTTTAGTCATTAAATTATTAAAGGAAAGCCCAAGCGCAGTTAGAAAACTCATTTTAGTTTTCTTTGATTTTTGGGCGTTGGCTGGTTTTTTAAAGGAGAAGAGTTGTTTTTTAGGCGTGAACGGGTTTGAGTCGGAAAGAAGGCGGCCGTCTTTAATGTTGATGATGCGGGAGGAATATTTTTCAGCGAGCTCGGGGTTATGAGTAACCATAATCACGAGCTTAGTTTTAGAAATCTGTTTTAGGATTTCCATGATTTTTTCGGAAGTTTCGGAATCGAGGGCGCCGGTCGGTTCGTCGGCGAGGAGAATATCGGGGTCGTTAATAAGGGCGCGAGCAATGGCGACGCGTTGCATCTGACCGCCGGAAAGCTGGGCGGGGCGTTTATGGATATGAGCCTCGAGTCCAACGTCTTTTAGAGCTTTTTTCGCGCGACGAGTTCCTTCTTTTTTAGAGATGCCGGAGAGGGTAAGGGCGAGGCGAACGTTGTTTAAGATTGATTGATGGGAAATTAAATTATAGCTTTGGAAGACGAAGCCGATGCGATGGTTGCGATAACTATCCCAGTCGGAACTTTTATATTGTTTGGTCGAGGTTTGGTCGATAACGAGATTGCCAGAAGAGTAAGAATCTAATCCGCCGATAATGTTGAGGAGAGTGGTTTTACCGGAGCCGGAAGGCCCGAGGATTGAACAAAACTCGGACTCGCGAAAATTGACGCTAATTTTATTGAGCGCAATTTGCTCAAGCGTGTCGGTTTTATAAACCTTACTGACCTTCCGTAATTCTAGCATAATATATAGTTATTATACTATATTTTATTCACAGATAAAGTTTTCGGTAGAGATTTCGCCGGAGAAACCGAGGTTAAGGTTAGAGACGAGACTGACGGCGGCGGATTTTACGGCGTCGCAGTTTTTTAAGGTTTCTTCGTCGGAGGTTGCGGAGAGAGTGAGACGGTCTTTTTCGTCACCTTCATAGGTAATATCGAACTGTTCGCCGTTGGTTTCGCCAGAAAGCGGAAGCTCGGCGAAGATTAAGTCGAGGAGGGACTCGGAAGAATGGTCAAAGAGGTCTTTAGTGACTTCGCCGCCAGAGTAAGAGTAGAGCTCGCTACCGTTTATGGATTTGATAACTAGGAAATAAGAGGAAAGGTTAGAAGCGAAGGAAATTTCGGCGAAGAAAGTTTTTCCGGTGTTGCTAGACAGGGTATAAGTTAAGGTTTTCCCGGAGGAAGGGTTTTCTTCGCTAGAGGCTTCGGAAGAAGAGTTATCTTCGGTTTTTAAGTCTTTTGCGGTTAGAGTAGAGATTTCTGGGAAGGCGTAGGTAAAGAATTTGATGATTTTATCTTCGGCTTCGTCGGCGTTGTAGGGCGAGAGGAGCGGGTCGGAAAGCTCGAACTCTTCGAGCGAGACGAAAGTTCTAACTTCTTCGACTTCGCGAGTTGAGGAAGCGTTATCGTTAAACTCGCCGGCGCGGACGGGGGTTTCTTTCGGGAGAAGAAGGATAATCCCGACGGTCGCGAGAACGGTAACGACTATTGCGCCAATTCCAAAAACCTTAGGGTTTGGGGATTTGCGGGGAGTTTTAAAGCTAGTCCCTTCGGGGGCATTGTTGGTTGTAAAAATGGGGGCGTTGTCCATAGAAATCTCCTTTTTATTCTCCATAGTAGCGATAAACGTTTAGATATTTACCATAGTTATAAACGTGGTCGGCGATGAAAGTGTCCATGATAAGCCCGCCGACGTATTCGTCTTTACCGCCTTCGGCGCGGTCGCCATACGGCCAGCCCATTTGACCGAGCCAGATAAAGGTATGTTTACCTTGGCTAGCCTCGCGAACAACGACGTCGCCTGGCTCCATTTCGATTCCCTGGTCGGTAACGAGTTTGGAGGATTTTTTAAGGTCGCTGACGTTGTTTTCGATACTGCTACCGATTTTCTTCCAGCCGGATTGTTTAGCGAGGTCAGAAGAGCCATAGACGTTGGTTTTGGTGCTGGTTCCGGCGGCGCGGAGGACGTCGGTTACGAACTTAATACAATCGTAACCCTTAGCGGCTTTAAGAGTATCGAAGACGACTTTGCTTTTTAGATTGCTGATTGAGGCGTTAAAGCCGACGTTATAGCCGCCGTAGCCAGCGTCGTTTTTATCGGTTTCGACGATATCGGAGAAGCTCTTTCCTTTAACGCCGCTGACGCCGACGGTTGAGTTGCTAGCGCGAGCGGGGGTTAGAGTATTGGCGCAGGCGTAGTAGGTTCCGGTTGTCCCAGGGGATGCGCTGTTGGACTTGTCGGAGAACTTGTTGTTTTTATAAGGCTGGGGGTAAGAAACGAGGGCGTTGGACGGGGACTTTCCGTGGAACCAGTAAATACATTTGCCCCAGAAGTCGGAGATAGAGGTACTGTATTTAGTGAACGGCCAAGAGAACTTCATGGCGGTTTCAGCAATACGCTGGGCTCCGGTTGAGGCGGTCTCTTCGGGCTCGGAAGTTTCGGGCTCTTCTGGTTGTTCGGGTTCTTCAGGCGTGGAGGCTTGGGCTTCTGGTTCGTTCCAAGCGCCGGATTTTGTTCTTAAGACCCAGTATTCAGTTTTACTCTCGAAGGTTAGAGGAAGAACATAAGGCGTTTCGGTTGCGCTAGAAGTTACGACGTCGCCGTAGTCAACGCCGAGACAATCTTTACCATATTTTCCGATATAAATATAGGCTTTAGTGGCGGTAACCTTTTTGTTTTTCATGGTTCGAGCAACGATAATATCGCCGAGCTTTAAGGTTGAGCTTTTGTTTTTGCTAGTTAGTTTTTGGGTAACGACTTCCCAATCGTCGGGATAAGTGTTGACGACGGCATCGGAGAACCAAACCGCATCGACGTCGGAATTTTCAACGACGCGTTTAACGCCGGCGGATTCGAGAGCGGAATAGAGTAGCTTTATATCGCCTTTGATGTTGGAAGATTTAGCGGTTGAGAGACAGCCGGTATTTTTTCTTTCCTTGGCGAGCTTACTGGCGGACTTTGATTTGGTTGTAAGTTTATCGTTGGCGACGCTATAAGTATAAATAGCGGGATAGCCGGTTAAGGAGGAGCCTTTTAGACAGCGGCCGATTTTGTTGGCGGAACCGCCGGTATAAGGCCACGCGGCGTTCGCAGCGGCGACGGCGATTTTTTCGTTCCCTTCGACGGAATCGACAGTTTTTTCTTCTGGACAGTCGCCACTTTCGCTGATATTAGAACCGGTTTTAAGACGGAAGACATAAGTATCGTTATAGAAAATTGGCGTTAGACGGGGCCCCCATTTTCCTTTATAGCTTTGGGCGACTTCGCCGTAGCCGCTGCCAAGTTCGCCGACATAAATCATCGCGGCGTTTTTGGCGACGAGGAGGTCGCCAGGTTGGAGGCCTTCGGTTGAATTAATGTTTTTAGCGATTAATTCCCAGTTATCTAAGCTACCGAGTTTATTTCTAAGGTCGGAGATGCTGAGGTAGCCGATGTTGATACCGAGGCTAGAGAAGACGTTGCGAACGAAGCTAATTGAACCGACGGAATAACTGTTCATTTTCGAGGTCGAAGTTATGCCTTTGTGTTTTGCGTAGGCGGGAGTAATGGTTTTATTGCAGCTAGTTCCGGTTGGGTATTTGCTGAGGTTTTTTGAGGCTAGGGAAGTTGCGGTCATCGAGGGGAAGTTTGAGCGTTTTTCGGTTGTACCAGCGGAACCGCTATATTTCTTGACGCATTTACCCCATGCGCTTTCGTTGTCGGTTGAGTATTTTGTATAAGGCCAAGAGAAGCTAAGGGCGCGGGCGGCGATTTTTTCGCCAGAGGCTTCTTCGGGGACAGCGGCTTCGCCTTCGGGTTGTTCGTCAGGCGGGACTTGATCGTCGATACCGGGAGCTTCGCCGCCACCATCTCCTCCACCAGTCCCTCCTCCCCCATACCTGTAAACTCTGTAGGTTCCGGAAAGAGTAACGTTCTCGATATGGGGAACCCAGCCA